>CAZGYD010000104.1:0-70930 GCA_964530115.1 uncultured Rhodocyclaceae bacterium
TCAACTGACTTAGCGTTCTGTGTTTTTTTTTTTTGACGATCACGCGACCACTGATATCTACACAGGGCTGCTCGTCAGCAGCGCCAGATGGTAACAAGCGACAGCGCCCCGCCCCGTGGCCGCGGCCGAACCCGAGCCGCCGAAGCCCGGCCGCAAGCCAAAGCCGCCCGTCGTGATCGTCGAAGAGCCGCTGCAAATGGTCGAGACCCGGCGCGATTGACCGGTTCGTGCGGGAACGGCAGAGAACGGCCGCTTCGGCGGCCGTTGCTATTTCCGCGGACGGATTTCCTCGATCAGGCCGGCAGCGGCCTGTTCGACGAGGTCGAGCACGCGCTCGAAATCTTCCGGTCCGCCGTAATACGGGTCGGGGACCTCGTCCCCATCGGCTTCGCGGGCGAACTCGAGGAACAGGCGGAGGCGATGATGCTCGCCTTCCGGGCAGGCCTCACGCAGGAGGGCGAGATTGTCGCGGTCCATCGCCAGGATCAGATCGAAACGGCGAAAGTCAGCCGCCGTAACACGCCGTGCGCGCAGGGTGGAGAGGTCATAACCCCGGCGTCGGGCTGCGGCCTGGGCGCGCGGATCGGGTGCGGCGCCCACGTGGTATCCGTGCGTTCCAGCGGAATCCACCTCGACGTGGCCAGCGAGGCCGGCCCGCTCGACATGGGTGCGGAATACGCCCTCGGCGGTCGGCGAGCGGCAGATGTTGCCCATGCAGACGAACAGGACGCGGATCATTTCAGGTGCCCGGTGTTGGTTTCATCGAAAAGGGGATGCATGTTACTGGCCGGCTGGCGTAGCGGTAGCGATCACGTTTAGAATAATGTTTGATGCGTCAATTAGACGCGATTATGACAAAGCGGCTGGAGTCCTCGTCCGCCCAAAACAAACCTGAAGAGTGGAGCCCGACATGTCATCCTCTGTCCCCCTTTCGATACCGGCCACACTGATTCCCGGCGACGGCATCGGCCCGGAGATCACCGAGGCCACGCTGCTTGCACTCGACGCTTTGGGTGCGCCATTCGAATGGGACCGCCAGGTGGCGGGCGCCGCGGGGGTCGCCAGTTGCGGCGATCCCCTGCCCCCCTCCTGCCTGGAGAGCATCCGCCGGACACGACTGGCGCTCAAGGGGCCGCTGGAGACACCGGTCGGTGGCGGCTGGCGTTCCTCCAACGTGCGCCTGCGCGAAGAGTTCAAGCTCTATGCCAACCTCCGGCCGGCGAAAACGATCATACCGGGCGGACGCTACGAGAACATCGACCTGGTGCTCGTGCGCGAGAACAACGAGGGGCTCTACATGGGCTACGAGCATTTCATCCCGATCGACGGCGATCCACACGCGGTCGGCATGAGCACGGGCATCAACACCCGCCAGGGCTGCCGGCGCATCCTGCGTTTCGCTTTCGATTACGCGATCCGCAAGGGCCGGCGCAAGGTGACGGTGGTGCACAAGGCCAACATCATGAAGGCGCTCACCGGCATCTTCCTCGAAACGGCGCGCCAGATCCATGCCGAGGAGTACAAGGACAGGATCGCCCTCGAGGAGATCATCGTCGACGCCTGTGCGATGAAATTGGTGATGAACCCCTGGCAGTTCGACGTGCTGGTGACCACGAACCTGTTCGGCGACATCCTCTCGGACGAGATCGCCGGTCTGGTCGGGGGATTGGGCATGGCGCCCGGGGCCAACATCGGCGAGCATGCCGCGATCTTCGAGGCGGTGCATGGCTCAGCGCCGGACATTGCCGGCAAGGGCATCGCCAATCCGGTCGCGCTGATGCTCGCCGCGGCCATGATGCTCGACCACGTCGGCCGTGCCGATCTCGGCGACCGCCTGCGCAGGGCCATCGACGAAACCCTCAACATCGACAACGTGCGCACGGGCGATCTTGGCGGCACGGCGACGACCCGGGCGTTTGCCGAGGCGCTCGCCCGACGGATCCGCGCTTCCGGCTGAGCGCTTGTGAAAAAATTCGTCGCGAGCGGGCCGATGACAAGGCGCACGGAGCGCAGCGACCGAGACATAACGAGGAGTCAGGCGAGGAAGCGAGCACCGCGCAACGCAGTCAGCGGGTCGCGCAGCAGAATTTTTGACAAGCTCTGAGCGCGCCGAAACTCAGCCGTCGTAACACGCCGGCCGAGGGCTATTCGCGCGCGCCTTTGCTGGCGAGGTAATCGGCGATCTCGGCATTTCCGGCCTGGCGGGCGATCACCAGCGCCGTTCTACCCTCCCGATCGACGAGATTCAGGTCGGCGCCCGCCTCGACGAGCAGGCGGACGACCTCCGGATGGCCGTTTTTCGCTGCCAGCATCAGTGCGGTCTGTTCATTGGGCGCCCGGTCGTTTGCCGGCGCCTTCTTTCCGAGCAGGTAGCGTACGCTCTCGGCATGGCCATTGAACGCCGCGTAATGGAGCGGCTGCCAGCCCGGCGCGTTGATCTCGCCCCCCGCTTCGACGAGGCGCCGGAGCACATCGAGGTGACCGTTGAGCGCGGCCATGCCGGGGGCGGTGTCGCCGTAGCGGTTCCTCTTCTTCACATTGGCGCGGTTCTTGAGCAGGAAACCGACGAGTTCCACGTTGCCGTGCGTCGCTGCGTACATCAGCAAGGTGGTGCCCGCCGGATCCGAGGTGTTCGGATCCATGCCCCGCTGGACCAGGTTCATGACCACCTCGGCGCGGTTGTCGCGTGCCGCGACGAGAATATCCTCATAGACGCCGGAGAGCGCCGACGGCGCATGGACGAGCATCAACGACACGAGCAGCAGGGAGCGGGCGAGTTGGCGCATGGTCAAACAGAGACAGCGAACAGGCGGCAGAAGTTCGCCGTCGTCGCCCGCCCCACTTCCTCGACCGGAATTCCGCGCACGCGCGCGAGCTCCTCGGCGACATGGCGAACGAAGGCCGGCTCGTTGGTCTTGCCGCGATGCGGGACCGGAGCGAGATAAGGCGCGTCGGTTTCGATCAGCAAGCGGTCGAGTGGCAGTTCCGCAGCGATTTCCCGGAGGTTCGCCGCGTTCTTGAAGGTGACGATGCCGGAAAAGGAGACGTGAAACCCGAGGTCGATCGCCTTCCAGGCCGTTTCGCGATCCTCGGTGAAACAGTGGAATACCCCGCCGACCTCACCGGCCTTTTCCTCTTCCAGGATGCGCAGGGTGTCCTCCTTTGCGGCCCGGCTATGGATGATCAGGGGCTTGCCGCTTCGTCGAGCCGCCTCGATGTGGATGCGAAAGCGCATGCGCTGCCAGCCGGCGTCGCCTTCGATCCGGTAATAGTCGAGGCCCGTCTCGCCGATGGCGACCACCTTCGGATCGCCGGCGAGGCGTACCAGCGTCTCGACGTCGGCATCACACCCTTCACGGGTGTCCGGATGCACGCCGACCGCGGCAAACACGCGGGGGTACGCCTGCGCGATCGCCATCACGGCCGGGAAGCGTTCGAGCGTCACCCCGGCGCACAGCGCCGCGACGACGCCGGCTTCCGCCATCCTCGCAGTGAGGCCGGGCAAATCGGCCGCCAGCTCCGGAAAATCGAGATGGCAGTGGGAATCGACGAACATGGCCAAGGCGGCGGGAACGGGATCAGAGGGTATTGGTCGGCCGCGGCGAATCGAGATGGCCGGCGAGGATGGCCTCGATCCGCTGACGCAGGATCCGGCCGCTCTCGTCGGCGCTGAACTGGACGCCGATGCCCTGCGGCTTGCTGCCCTGCGCACCGGCCGGCGTCACCCAGACCACCTTGCCCGCGAGCGGCAGGCGCGTCGGATCGTCGAGCAGCGTGAGCAGGATGAAGACTTCGTCGCCAAGTTTGTACTCTCGAGTGGTCGGGATGAACAGGCCGCCTTGGGCGATGAAAGGCATATAGGCCGCGTAGAGCGCCGACTTGGAATTGATGTTGAGCGAAAGCACGCTCGGCCGGGCGCCGGGGCCCTTGGCGGGCGGTGGTGTCGTCTCGTTCATGGAGCCTGTCTGCCGCCCTCGGGCGCGAGTGCGCGCAGATAGCGCATCGCCATTTCCTCGAGGAAAAGACGCGGGTTCAGGGGATGAGAGGCCAGCGAACGCATCTTCACGAGCTCATTGTAACAACGGATCAGGCCGGAGACCGTCGCCCGGTCCCCGGCCCGTGAGAGCGCCGCGGATGCGTGATGGCGGGCGCGTCCCGCCAGTTTCATCGAAACGAGGTCGAAGACCCATTTCTGCAACAGGCCGACGAGGATTTCCATGGTCAGCCCGCCATCCCCTTTGCCTTGCAAGTGGGTTTCCCAGCGGGCGGCGAGCGCAAGAGGGTCGCTACCGGGATCGGAGAGCGTACCGACGAAGCCGAGGATCGCCGGCAGCCTGCCCCGCCGTTGCTCCTCCAGCGCGAGAAGCGGCGCAAAACCGAGGAGCGGCAGGAGCTCGGCCGCCTGCGCGCCGCCGCTTTTGCTAAGCCAGGCGCGCGCCTCGTCGGCCCCCGGCCGGGGCAGCCGAACCATCCGGCAGCGACTCCGGATCGTCGGCAGTAGGCGTCGCCACTGAGAGGATACCAATATGAAATAGACACTTGCAGGTGGTTCTTCGAGTATCTTGAGAAGCGCGTTCGCCGCGGCCGCATTCATCGCTTCGGCCGGATCGATGACGACGACCCGCGCTCCCTTGCGGTGCCCGCCGACGAAAACGAAGTCCTCGAGCGCCCGGATCTGCTCGATGCGGATCTGCGTGCTCGCCTTTTTCCCCTCGTCGCCGCGCGGCTCGGCCTCGGTCTCCATGTCGGCCTCCGGGACGACGAGCCGGACGTCCGGGTGATTGCCGGCAGCGAACCAGCGGCACGCCGGGCACCGGCCGCAGGCCGGTGCCTCCGCCGACAAGTCGCCTTCGCAAACGAGCCGCGCGGCGAGTGCGTCGGCGAAGGCGCGCTTGCCGATGCCCGGCGGTCCCGCGAGAAGCAGCGCGTGCGGCAGGCCAGCCGGGACGGCCCATAGCGCCCGCCACACCGCCTCGTGCCAGCTAATACATTTATATTCCGTATGTTGCAATGATATCCTCAAGTTGTTTCTGGATATCGTCGACGCTCCCGCGCGCATCCACGACGCGGATTCGCTGCGGATGCGCGGCCGCGCGCCTCAGGTACTCGGCCCGTACCTTGGTGAAAAACGTTTCCTTTTCCCGCTCGAAGCGATCGAGTTCCCGGTGCATGCCCGCCACCCGCGTGCGTGCGATTTCAGCCGGAACATCGAAGAGGAGCGTCAGGTCGGGCTGCAGTTCGCCCTGCACCCAGCGTTCGAGGGCTGCGAGCTTGTTGCGCTCCAGGCCGCGTCCGCCGCCCTGGTAGGCGAAGCTCGCATCGGTGAACCGGTCGCAGACCACCCAGTCGCCGCGCTCCAGGGCCGGCGCGATGACCTGGGCGATGTGCTCCCGGCGCGCCGCGAACATCAGCAGGGCCTCGGTCTCGATGTGCATCGGCTCGGAGAGCAGCAACGTCCGCAGTTTTTCCCCGAGCGGCGTTCCGCCAGGCTCGCGGGTCTGCACGACCGTGCGCCCCGCGTCCCGGAGCCTGCCGACCAGCCATTCGAGATGGGTGCTCTTGCCCGCGCCGTCGAGCCCCTCGAGGGTGATGAACCTGCCCCGCGCCACGTCATTCTCCCCTTCCGCCACGTTTCTGGTACTTGGCTACGGCCCGATTATGCTCTTCGAGGGTCCGCGAAAATACACTGCTGCCGTCGCCGCGGGCGACGAAGTAGAACTTGTCGGTCGCGGGCGGTTGCAGGGCCGCCCGGATCGATGCGAGCCCCGGCATGGCGATCGGCGTGGGCGGCAGGCCGGGGCGTGTGTACGTGTTGTAGGGCGTGTCGGTGACGAGATCCCGCTTGCGCAGGTTGCCGTCGAAGGCCGCACCCAGGCCGTAGATCACCGTCGGATCCGTTTGCAGCGGCATGCCGGCCCGAAGCCGGTTGACGAACACCGAGGCGACCAGCGGCCGGTCGCCGGGCAGCCCGGTCTCCTTTTCGACGATCGAGGCCATGATCAAGGCCTCGTAGGGGTTGCGGTAGGGCACCGACGGATCGCGGCGTTGCCATTCGGCCGCAAGATGGCGCTGCATGGCGCGGTAGGCGCGGCCGAGGATGGCCAGATCGCTGGTGTGCCGGGCGAAGAGATAGGTATCGGGGAAAAAGAGTCCTTCGGGATGGGCTTCGGGAATGCCGGCCCGGCGCAGGACCTCGGCGTCGCTGAGCCCCGCGGTATCGTGGCGGACGTTCGGATCGGCGTCGAGCGCCGCGCGCAGCTGGCGAAACGTCCGGCCTTCGACGAGCAGGAATTCCGCCTGGCTGACGTCGCCGGCGGTGAGCTTGGTGAGCAGCTCCCAGGGCGTGATGCCGGCCGCGATCTCGTAGCTGCCGGCCTTGATCGCGTTGGCCTTGCCGGCCAGGCGGCCGAGCCAGGAGAACTGCCAGGGTGGGAAGCGGACGCCCGCAGCGGCCACTTCCCCCGCGACGGCCCGCAGCCCGAGCCCCGGGCGGACGTCGAACTCGAGCGGCGAGCGCGCCAGTTCGACCGGGCGCAGGGCGAACCAGGCCATCCAGAGCATGAAGCCGGCGGCTGCGAGGGCGGCGAGTGCCGCCAGTCGGCGGAGGAAGCGCATGGGAATCGGTGTCCGGGGGCTGCATATAATAAAGGCGAACCCCCAACTATCGATCCGCACGGCGGATCCGGAGAAGCCCCATGGACAACGACTGGCCCGCTTTTCTTTCGGGACAAGGCCTGCCCCCCGACGGCGAACACTTCGGCGACCCGGCAGGAGAGCTCGCCGCCGCGCGCGAGGGCACGGTGGTCGTGCCACTCGTCGATTTCGCGGCGATCCGCGCCTCGGGCGAGGAAGCTGCGACCTTCCTGCACAATCTGCTGACCAACGACATCCAGCATCTCCAGCCGGGCGCCGTGCGTTTCGCGGGCTTGTGCACGCCCAAGGGGCGGCTGCTCGCGACCTTCCACGTCTGGCGCGACGGCCCCGATTTCCTGCTCGCGCTGTCGGCCGACATCCGCGCCGCGATCCTGAAGAAGCTGTCGATGTACATCCTCCGGAGCAAGGTCAAGCTCGCGGAGGCGGACCTGGCGTTGGTCGGCCTTGCCGGCGCCGGCGCGCAGGCGCTGGCGGAACGTCATGGCGGGCTGCCGCTGGGTGGCACGCGTTTTCTCCTTGCCTTGCCGCCGGCAACGGCCATCACCGCCTGGCCCGATCTCGCCGCCTCGGCAACCCCCGCGGGTACCGCGGCCTGGCGCTGGCTGGAAATCGCTGCCGGCCAGCCACGGGTCATCGCCGCGACTCAGGAAGCCTTCGTGCCGCAGATGATGAACATGGAGCTGCCGACTGTCGCCGGCGTGAGCTTCACCAAGGGCTGCTATCCGGGACAGGAGATCGTCGCGCGCACCCAGTACCTTGGCAAGGTCAAGCGGCGGATGTACCGCGCCCGCCTCGAAGTGCCGGCGGCGCCCGGCACCGACCTGTTTACGCCCGAATCCGGCGACCAGCACTGCGGAGCGATCGTCACCGTCGCGCCGTCCCCCGAGGGCGGCCTGGAATGCCTGCTGGTCGTGCAGACCTCGGGCGCGGGAGCCGGCGAGATCCACGTCGGCACGCCGGACGGCCCGCGTGCGACCCTCGTCGATCCGCAGCCCTATCCGATCGACTGATCCGGGCGGATGTGCCTGATCCTCGTCGCCTGGCAGGCACACCCCTCGCATCCGCTGATCGTCGCCGCCAACCGCGACGAATTCTTCGCCCGACCGACCGCCGCGGCCGGCTTCTGGCCGGGGTCTGGAATCCTCGCCGGCCGCGACCTTGCCGGCGGCGGCACCTGGATGGGCGTGACGACCTCCGGGCGCTTCGCGGCGCTGACCAACTATCGGGACCCCGAGCGCCACGTCGAAGGCCGCCGCTCGCGCGGAGAACTCGTGGCCGGATTCCTGGCGTCCGGGGCTCCTCCGCTGGAATGGCTGGACGAGGCTAGCCGCCGGCGGGATGACTACAACCCCTTCAACCTGCTTGCCGGCGACCGGGACACCCTCGCGTGCCTGGAGAGCGTCACGGGAAGCCTGCATGTCCTGGAGCCCGGCGTTCACGGCCTGTCGAACCATCTGCTCGACTCGCCGTGGCCCAAGGTCACCGCCGCCAGGTCCGCACTTGCCGACGCGCTGGCGGCCCTCCCGGAGGAACGGCCGCTCTTCGAGCTGCTTCGCGACGACGCAGCGCATCCCGATCACCTGCTGCCGCGAACGGGCATCAGCCTCGAATGGGAGCGGCTGCTGTCCGCCGCCTTCGTCCGGGCCCCGGGCTACGGCACGCGCAGTTCGACGATCCTGAAACTCAGCCGTGGTAACACGCCAGCCGAACCCGCGATGATCACGTTCGACGAGCAGACCTGGCTCGAGGGCGGCCGGCCGGGCGACCGCCGGCGATACCGATTCAGGCTTTCGCGGTAGCGCCCGGGGTTTCCCTCGCCGGAGCGAGGCGGCGGACCATGGCGATGTGCGGAATGCCGGCCTCGATGAAGACGCTGCCCGTGGCGACGAAACCCAGGCGCTCGTAGAAGCCGGCCGCCGCGGTCTGGGCGTTGAGCGCCAGTTCGGTGATGCCCCGTCGGCGCGCGGCTTCCATCAAGTGGCACATCAGCGCCCTGCCGACGCCCTTGCCGCGCCATTGCGGCAGCACGGCGAGCCGGCCGATGTGACCGTCGGGCAGCAGCCGGCCGGTGCCGATCGCCTCGCCTGCCGGGCCGCACGCAAGGACGTGCAGGCTGACGGGATCGGCTTCGTCGTATTCCATGTCCGCCGGCACGCCCTGCTCGGCGACGAACACCTGCTCGCGGACCGGTCCGGCCAGGGTGGCCAGGCTGGCCCAGTCGCCCTCCTCGATGCCGTATTCGACGATGTCGACGGGGGTGAATGGCGGCACGAGGTCGAAGAGTTCGACGATGTCGGCGTTCCTCATGCGGATGCAGCCGATCGATCCCGGCCGGCCCATGGCCACTGTGTCCGGGCTGCCGTGGATGTAGACGTAGCGGCGCATGGTGTCGACCTCGCCCAGGCGGTTGAAGCCCGGCTCCCTGCCCGAGAGCCAGAGGATGCGCGTCAGGATCCAGTCGCGGCCGGGAAAGGCTTCGGCAAGTTCCGGCGACCAGATCTCGCCGGTCGGCCGGCGGCCCTTGAAGACGGTGTTCTCCGGCGCGCCCGCGCCGATCTTGGCCCGGATGACGTGCCGGCCGCGCGGGGTGCGGTAGCTGCCCCTCAGTTCTCCGGCGCCGTTGGCGGCCGTCGAGACCGCATATCGGCGCAGAAGATGTTGATCATCTTCATACAATTCAAGCGATTGCGACCTGATACTAATCCAGATTCTCATTTCGGAAAACACTGAACGAGTTGTTGCGCGGGCGCATCGTTGCGTTGCGTGGTGCTCGGATGCTCGCCTATCGATCTGATATGACTCGCATCCTGTGCTCCGGGCGCCTTGCGCTGCAATCCGCTCACGGCCTTCTTCAGTGTTCCCTTAGGCGGTCGCGGTCTTCGAGCGCCGGGCCGCGAAAAAGCTCGACAGCAGCCGGCCGCATTCGTCGGCGAGCACGCCGCCCTCGATCTCCGCGTGATGGTTGAGCCGGCCTTCGGCGAAGAGATCGACGACGCTGCCCGCGGCGCCGGTCTTCGGGTCGCGCGCGCCGAAGACGACCCGCGCGACCCGCGCGTGCATGATCGCGCCGGCGCACATGACGCAGGGCTCCAGCGTCACGTAGAGCGTGCTGCCGGGCAGCCGGTAATTGCCGAGGCGGGATGCGGCATCGCGCAGCGCCATGATCTCGGCGTGCGCGGTCGGGTCGTGGCGCGAGATCGGCTGGTTGAAGCCGCGGCCGACGATGTCACCATCGACGACGACCAGCGCGCCGACCGGCACCTCGTCGAGCGTCGCCGCCTCGCGGGCCAGATCGAGCGCCGCGCGCATGAAGACGATGTCGGATGAATCCAAGCGCTGCGAACCCCTCAGGCGGTTCGGGCAGTGTCGCCGGCGCGCCGCCTTGGCCTGCGCTGCTCGTCGAGCAGGCCCTCGATGCGCGCGAAGACCTCCTGGCGCGAGAACGGCTTCTTCATGAAGTCGTCGGCGGGGATCCGGCTGGCGAAGAACTGTTCGACCGCCTGGCCGTCGCCGCTCATCATGATCACCGGGATCGCCTGGGTGACGAGTTCGCGCCGCAGGGCCCGCAAGACGCCGAAACCGTTCATCCCCGGCATGACGATGTCGAGGAAGATCAGGTCCGGCACCTGTTCGCGGGCCAGCGCGAGGCCCGTCTCCCCGTCGCCGGCCTCGCTGACGACAAGGCCGGCCGAGGCGAGCATCCGGCCGAGGGCCGCGACGATCGTCTTCGAGTCGTCGATGACGAGCACCCGCGTGCCGCGCCGTGCATCGACGCGCTTCCTCGCCCGACGGTCGATGGGAATCACCGGGGCCCGCGCCGGCAACGGCTCGGCGCCGGGCGCCTCCGCCGGCCGATGGCCAAAGAACCTTCGCATCGCCTCGATGATTCCCATGCCGCTCCCCTTTCGCTATGAGGCTGCTTTCTCTGCCTTTTCCTTGAGGGCCGCCTGCGCCGCGGCGAGCCGCGCGATCGGCACCCGTGGGCCCGAGCAGGACACGTAGGTCAGGCCGATCCGGTGGCAGAACTCGATCGAGGCCGGATGGCCGCCGTGTTCGCCGCAGATGCCGATCTTGAGCTCGGGCCGCGTCTCGCGCCCGGCCTTGACCGCGATCTTCATCACCTCGCCGACGCCCTTCTGGTCGAGGACCTCGAACGGATTGTCCTGCAGGATGCCGGTCTCGTTATAGGCCGGCAAGAACTTGTTTTCCGCGTCTTCTCTGGAGAACGAGAAGGTCGCCTGGGTGAGGTCGTTGGTGCCGAAGGAGAAGAATTCGGCCATTTCCGCCATCCGTCCCGCGCGCATGCAGGCGCGCACGACCTCGAGCATCGAGCCGAACTTGTACTGGACGTCGATGCCGTGCGTGAGCTCGACGATCTTGTGGATCCGTTCGACATAGCCCTTGATGCGCTTGAGCTCCTCGACGGTCGCCACCTGCGGCACCATGATCTCGGGATAGACCTCGATGCCCTCCTTGGCGCACAGCGCCGCCGCCTCGAGGATGGCCTGGATCTGCATCGAGTAGATCTCGGGATAGGTGATGCCGAGCCGCACGCCGCGGTGGCCGAGCATCGGGTTGACCTCGGCGAGCTGGCGCACCTTGCGCAGCGTCTTCTCCTTCTTGACGATGATGTCCTCCTCGAGGTGCGACTCCTTGAACACCTCGAGGGCATCGGTCAGCCGGGTCAGGCCATCGGCATACTTCTGGTAGAGCGCGGGGTTCAGGAGCTTCAGCGTGTCCGGCAGTTCCTCGATGCCCTTGATGGTGTCCTTGAGGTGGCGCAGATGGGTGATCTCGAGCTCGAGCTGCGCCGCCGTGGGCAGGAACTCGTGCATCGGCGGGTCGAGCAGGCGCACCGTCACCGGCAGGCCCTTCATCGCCTTGAAGATGCCCTTGAAGTCGTTGCGCTGGATCGGCAGCAACCGGTCGAGCGCCGCCTGGCGCTCCTCGACGGTATCGGCGAGGATCATCTCCTGGACGATGGGCAGCCGGTCGGTGCTGTTGAACATCCGCTCGGTCCGGCACAGGCCGATGCCCTTGGCGCCGAAGGCGCGCGCCTTCGCGGCGTCGGCCGGCGTGTCGGCGTTGGCGCGCACCTGGAGGCGGGCGACCTCATCCGCCCAGGCCAGCAGGGTGTTGAGTTCCGGCGAGAATTCCGGCTCGACGGTCGGCACTTCGCCGGCATAGACGTGGCCGGTGCCGCCGTCGATGGTGACGACGTCGCCCTCGTGCAACACGGTGTCGCCGATGTGGGCCTTGCGCGCCACGTCGTCGATGTGGATCGCCTCGCAGCCCGAGACGCAGGGCTTGCCCATGCCGCGCGCGACGACCGCCGCGTGCGAGGTCTTGCCGCCGCGCGAGGTGAGAATCCCCTGGGCCTGGAAGAAACCGTGGATGTCCTCGGGCTTGGTCTCCTCGCGCACGAGGATGATCTTCTCGCCGGCGCGGCCGCGCGCCTCGGCCGTATCGGCATCGAAGACGATCTTGCCCGAGGCGGCCCCCGGCGAGGCCGGCAAGCCTTGCGCCAGGCTCCTGCCCTTGAAGTTGGGGGCGAGCTGCGGCACCAGGAGCTGTTCGAGCATCGAGGGGTCGATGCGCAGGAGCGCACGCTCGCGCGTGATCAGCCCCTCGTTGGCCATGTCCACCGAGGTGCGCACCATGGCGCGGGCATTCATCTTGCCGTTGCGCGTCTGCAGGCAGTACAGCTTCCCCTTCTCGATGGTGAACTCGAAGTCCTGCACTTCCTTGTAGTGGGATTCGAGGCGATTGTGCAGTTCCATGAGCTGGGCGTAGATCTCGGGCATCTCCGTGGCCATCTCGGCGATCGGCTTGGGCGTGCGGATGCCGGCGACGACATCCTCGCCCTGGGCATTGACGAGATACTCGCCGTAGATCTGGTTCTCTCCGGTGCCCGGGTTGCGCGTGAAGCCGACGCCGGTGCCGGAATCGTTGCCCATGTTGCCGAAGACCATCGTGCAGACGTTCACCGCCGTGCCATTGGCCATCTCGGGCGTGATCCTGAACTGCCGGCGGTAGTCGACGGCCCGCTTGCCGTTCCACGAGCGGAACACCGCCTTGACCGCGATTTCGAGCTGCTCGTAGGGGTCCTGCGGGAAGGGCTTGCCGGTCCGGGCATGGACGATGGCGAGGAAGTCGGCAGTGAGCTCCCTGAGATGCTCGGCCTTGAGATCGACGTCCTGCCTCGCGCCATACTTGGCCTTGACTTCGGCCATCTTGGCGTCGAACAACTCGTCGGGGATGCCGAGCGCGATCTTGCCGAAAAGCTGGACGAAGCGCCGGTAGGCGTCCCAGGCAAAGCGTTCGTTCTTCGTCTGCGCGATCAGGCCCTTGAGCGACTCGTCGTTGAGGCCGAGATTGAGGATGGTATCCATCATCCCCGGCATCGACATTGCCGAACCCGAGCGCACCGAGACCAGGAGCGGATTCTCGCTCGACCCGAAGCCCTTGCCAGTCTTCTTTTCCAGATCGGCCATGTACTTCCGGACCGTCTCCCAAAGGCCGTCGGGCAGGCTGCCTTTTTCGACGTAGGCGAGGCACGCCTCGGTCGTGATCGTGAAGCCCGGCGGCACGTTGAGGCCGATCTGCGTCATTTCGCACAGATTGGCGCCCTTTCCGCCCAGGAGCATCTTGTTCTTGCCGTCCCCTTCCTCGAAGGAATAGACGTACTGCTTTGTCATGGCGCACTCCCTTCATGCGTAGTGGTTATCGATCGCACCTTATCAGAACCTTTGCCCCAAAGCTTGCGGCAAGTCAATTCCGACCGGGCCGGAACGGCCGGCCGGCGTGTTACGGTGGCTGAGTTTCGGTAGCCGGTGCCCGCGCAGGCTCGTCGCCCCGAAAGCGGCCACCAAGCCGCCCGCCCTCCTTGAAAACCCGTTCGGGAGCGGGCCGCGACATGCCTCGCCGTGCAGTCCTCGGCCCGGTTGACAATGACAGTATTACTGTATAGTATTACTGTCATGAATCAGCCCGAAACCTTCACGCTGGAAGAAATCGCCTCTCTGGCCGAACTGCCGCGGCGGACCGTGCGCTACTACATCCAGGCCGGTCTCGTCGACCGCCCGCAGGGCATCGGCAAGGGGGCCCGCTACACCCGGCGGCACCTCGAACAGCTCCTGACCATACGCAAATGGCAGTTGGCCGGTCTGTCGCTCGAACGGATCGGCGAACTGCTCCGGCAGCCGGCCGCCGGCACCCTGCCGCCGGCACCGCGCCGGGCCGGGACGGTCGAGGTCTGGAGCCATCTCGTGGTCGCCGACGGCGTCGAGCTCACGGTCGAGCCCGGCCGGGCCGGCCTGACCCCGGAACAGGTGCGGACCTTGTTCCGCGAGGTGTCGGCGGCCTACGCGCGGATTCGCGACAACCAGGAAAGCGAGGAAAAAGCATGAGCACCCAGGCATCGCTCCTCACGGGAACCCGGGGCGAACGCGTCGCCCTCTGCGACGTCGCGATTTCGGCGCAGTTACGCGATCTGCTCGCCGAGATCACGGTTTCCCAGACCTATCGCAACGACGAGGCCAATAACATCGAGGCCGTCTATACCTTCCCGCTGCCGACCGAGGCCGTGCTCCTCGAAGTCGAGGCCGAGATCGGCGGACGCCGGCTCGAGGGCGCCGTCGTCGAAAAGGCGGCCGCCGCGAAGCAGTACGAGGATGCCATTGCCGAGGGTGACACGGCCGTGATGCTCGAGGCGATCGAGCCCGGCCTCTACACGATGAACGTCGGCAACCTCCTGCCCGGCGAGACGGCGCGGCTCACCATCCGCTATGCGCTCCTCCACCGCTGGAACGGGGACCGCTTGCGGCTCATGCTGCCGACCACGGTCGCGCCGCGCTACGGCTTCTGGCACGCGCTGCCGCACCAGGTTCCGGAAAGCTCGCTCTCCGTCGAGAACCGTTTCTCGCTGACGGTGGAGGTGAGCGGCCTGCTGGCCGAGGCGCGGTTTTCCAGCCCTTCGCATCCGGTCGCCTTCACGCGGACGGCCGACAGGGCCGTGATCACCCTGCAACAGCCGAAGGCGGTGATGGACCGGGATTTCGTTCTGGACGTGTGGGCACCCGAGGCGGCTGGCAGTTTCGTGCTGAGCGGCCGGGACGGAGCCGGCATCGCTGCGGTGGCGGGTTTCCGGCCCGTCTTCCCGGAAGCGCGAGAACCGCGCCCGCTCGCCCTGGCGATCGTCATCGACTGCTCCGGTTCCATGGCCGGTCCCTCGATCGAACAGGCGAAACGGGCCATGGGGAACATCCTCGACCGCCTGCGCCCCGAAGACCGCATCACCGTGATCGCCTTCGGCAACCATGCCCGCGCGTTCTCGCCGACGCTTCTTCCCTGCACGGGCGCCCACCTCGACCGGCTGCGCGAATTCGCGCAGTCCCTGGAAGCCGACATGGGCGGCACCGAAATCGGCCCCGCCCTGCGCCTGGCCTACGCAACCGCCGGCGATGAAGCGATCGCCAAAGTCCTGGTAATCACCGACGGCGAAGTCGCCGGCTGGGAGGCCATCGTCGAGGAAGCCCGCCAGTCGCGCCGGCGGGTTTTCACCGTCGGCGTCGGGCATGCCGTCTCCGAGGCTTTCGTGCGCGGACTCGCGGCCGCGACCGGCGGCGCCTGCGAGCTCGTCTCGCCGAGCGAGCGCATGGCCGAACGCATCGTCCGCCACTTCGAACGGCTGCGCGCGCCGCGCGCCCAGCGGGCCGCCGTGCATTGGCCGGCCGGTGCCGCAGAAATCTGCCCGTCCCGCCTCGGGGCGGTGTTCGACGGCGACACGGTGGTCGCGGCAGCCCGGTTCGAGCGGCTTCCGGCCGGCGGGCACGTGACCCTCGAAATCGAGACGGAAACTGGCGAAATCATTCGCCAGGATCAGGCAATCCCGGGCGTTCCTGGTTCGGGGGACACGGAGGCGTTCTCCACCGTCGCCCGCATCGCGGCAGCGATGCGCCTAAAGGAAGCAGACGAGGCCACGGGCCGCGAGACGGCGCTCCGCTACCGGCTCCTCAGTCCCTGGACCGATTGGCTTCTCATCGCGAAGCGGCCCGAGGAAGAGCGGGCGGCGGAACTCCCCGCCTTGCGCAAGGTGCCGCAGACGCTGGCCGCCGGCTGGGGCGGCACCGGGGCCGTTCCGGTCTTGTACTGCCTGCTCGCCGGCGAGGCGTTTGCGGACCACGCTTGCTTCGAACCCTGCCTCGATGCGGACATATCCGCGGCGAAGGGTCGGCTCAGCGACCGGCTGCGGCGCCTTGCGGAACGCATCGCATCGTGCCCGTCGCCCGTCACCCGCGCCGATGCCCGGGCGTTGCTGGAGGAAACCGGCCTCGCCGATGAGTTCAAAAAGATCACGATGGGCGCCTCGCTGCTGGGCGTATCGAGCGATGCGGTCGCGGCCCTCCTCCTCGTCCACATCGTCGATGCGCTGCCAAAGGCCTGGTTGACCGATGCAGTGGAGCGGGCGATTGCGCCGCTGCGGCAATGGGCCGCGGCAGTGGATGCCGCGCTGCGCGAACTTGCCGCCCGGCACGGGGACTCCACTGAGCGGATGGGCGAGCTCGCCGCGGACGGCGTGCTTTCCGGGCCGGTGGCGGCACTCGCCGAGGACCATGCCGCAGTCCTCGCGGCATTGCCCGAGCGGATCGATGACGCCGTGCGCCAAGTCATCGAGGACGCCGACCGCGAAGACGATCGGCTCGACGCGACCGCCGAGACCCCCTGAAGCCGCCGGCCGGCGTGTTACGACGGCTGAGTTTCGCGAAAAACCGGGACGCCACGAAGTGGCGGCCCCGAGCGAAACCAGAGAGGAGACGGAAGCCTCGCCCCAGCCCCAAGGGCGCCGAACGCTGCCGTGCGGCGGCCCCGAACCGCGTGGATGGGGACGAGCCTCCACGCGCGGTTTCGCCCATCGCGTCCGGCAGCCGGTTCATCCGGAGGCCGCCGGAGGCGGTATAAACTGACCCGCGAAGAGCAGGCTCTTTCGCGGAGACGGCCATGATCCGACGCATCCTTCGGCGCCTGACGGCGCTTTTCTGTGTCTCCTCCTGCCTTGCCGGCACCGCGGCGGCCGGCACGCTGCAGGGCACCGCCTGGTATCGCGAGCGCCTGATGCTGCCGCCGGATGCCGTGTTCGAAGCGGTGCTGGAAGACATCTCGCGCGCCGATGCACCGGCCACGGTACTCGGCCGTGTCCGGCTGGATCCGGCCGGGCAGCCGCCGTTCCGCTTCGAGATCGCCTACGACGACGCCGCGATCCGCCCCGGCGGCCGCTACGCGGTGCGCGCCACGATCAGCCATCGGGGCCGGCTGCGCTTCGTCACCGACCGCATCCACCCCGTTCTCGACGGCCGCAGCGAACCCATCGAATTACTGCTCGTCTCGACGGCGAGGCCTCCCGCCGACGACGATCGCAGGGGCCTGGGCTCCCTCCCCGCCTCTTTCGAGGGCGATCTGCCGGGTGCCGACAGCGCGATCCGCTGGCATCTGGACCTCTTTCCCGAGGGGCGTTTCCAACTGCGCATGACCTACCTAGACAAGCCGGCACCCAACCCGTTCGACGACATCGGTCGCTGGTCGCGCGAACGCGCGAGCGGCCGCATCGTGCTGCGCGGCGGACGCGAGGCGCCCGTGTTCCTGCTGCCCGTGGATGACGGCAAGGCCTTGCGCAAGCTGGACCTCGAGGGCCGGCCGATCGAATCCGTCCATAACGACCGCCTGCCGAGGCTTCCAGAATTCGCGCCCATCGAACCCCGGCTTTTCCTCCGGGGCATGTTCGCCTACTGGGCGGACGCGCCGAGCATCGTGCTGTGTGCCGATGGCCGCATGGTGCCGGTGGCGATGGAGGCCGACTACCGGGCGCTCGAAGCCGCCTACCTCAAAGCCCGGACGAATCCCGGCGAACGCGTGCTGGTGAGCGTCGAGGGGCTGCTCGGCATGCGCCCTTCGATGGAGGCGTCGCAGCCGCCGAGGACCACGCTCGTCGTCGAGCGTTTCGTGGGCATCTCGCCCGGCCGGCGCTGCGCCGGCAGGCCGTAGGGGGCTCTGCGGCGAGCGCCGGGGCCGCACGGCGTGTTACGGCGGCTGAGTTTTCCGAAAAGCACAGGGCCTCGCCTATCGGCGATCCACGGCCAAGCGAGGGAAGGGCGGAAGCCCCGCAGCTTTGGAGAGGGCCCCGTGGTACATCGAGGCATCGCGTTTGGCGGGCGCTTCGGCCAACTCCATGACCTTCGCCGAGCGCCAGGCGGTGGCCGCGTCACACTCCGGGACGTCCAGCCATCGTCCCGGACACGCAGGATCGACCTCACATTGTCGACGTCCGATCGACTGCGGCTGCCGCTCATCAGAACGTCCCGGGATAGGCGCCGCCGTCGAGCAGCCAGTTCTGGCCGGTGATGTAGCCGGCCTGCCGGCTGCACAGCCAGGCACAGGCCGCGCCGAACTCCTCGGGATCGCCCATCCTGCCCGCAGGAATGGCGGCGACCCGGGCCGCCAGCGCCTGCTCGTAGCTCACGCCCTGTGCCTTCGCCTGGCCGCCGATCACGGTTCGGATGCGATCCGTGTCGAAGAGTCCCGGCAGCAGGTTGTTGATGGTCACGTTGTGCTTCACGGTCTTGCGCGCGAGGCCAGCGACGAAGCCGGTGAGCCCCGAGCGGGCGCCGTTGGAGAGGCCGAGCACGTCGATGGGCGCCTTCACCGCGCCGGAGGTGATATTCACGATGCGGCCGAACTGCCGCGCGATCATGCCGTCCACCGTCGCCTTGATGAGTTCGATGGGCGTCAGCATGTTGGCGTCGAGCGCCCTCAGCCAGTCCTCGCGCGACCAGTCACGGAAATCGCCGGGCGGGGGGCCGCCCGCGTTGGTCACCAGGATGTCCGGCCGGGGACATGCCGCGAGCGCAGCGGCGCGCCCTTCGGGCGTCGTGATGTCCGCAGCCACGGCAATCACCGGCGCATTACCACGGCTGAGTTTACGCAGCTCTTCGGCCGTCGCTTCCAGCGCCTCGCGTCCGCGCGCGACGATGGTCACCGAAACGCCCTCGCGGGCCAGCGCCAGTGCGCAAGCCCGCCCCAGTCCCCTGCTCGCGGCGCACACCAGCGCCCGCCTGCCTTCGATGCCCAGATCCATCGCCCGCTCCTTTCGCCGATCCACCGACACTGCGCATCCTACCCCTTGGCGGCAAGCGATCAGGAGCGCCGCGTCTGACATAGAATCGATCCACACGACAACGGAGGAGAAACCATGAAGACACATGCGCTGCTCGCCGCTTCCCTGCTTGCCCTGGCCTCGGCCACCAGCCAGGCCAGCGAGTTCATCAACGTGCTCACCGGCGGCACCAGCGGCGTCTATTACCCGCTCGGCGTTTCGCTGACGCAGATCTACGCGAAGGTGATGCCCGAGGCGAAGGCATCGGTGCAGGCGACCAAGGCGAGCGCCGAGAACCTCAACCTGCTGCAGGCGGGACGCGGCGAAGTGGCCTTCACGCTCGGCGACACGCTCAACGAAGCCTGGAAGGGCAACGAGGAAGCGGGGTTCAAGGCACCGTTGAGGAAGCTGCGCACCATCGCAGCCATCTACCCCAACTACATCCACTTCATCGCCAGCGCCGACTCGGGCATCAAGACGCTCGCCGACCTCAAGGGCAAGCGCGTGTCGGTCGGCGCACCCAGGAGCGGCACCGAGCTCAACAGCCGGGACATCCTGCGCGGTGCGGGCATGAGCTACAAGGACCTGGGCAAGGTCGAGTACCTCGGCTACGCCGAATCCGTCGAGCTGATCAAGAACCGCCAGCTCGACGCCACGCTCCTTTCGTCCGGCCTGGGCGTCGCGGCCGTGCGCGATCTCGCCACCGCGGTGAAAATCGTCGTCCTGCCGATCCCGCCCGAGATCGTCGCCGGGATCGGCGAAGCGGCCTACCAGTCCGGCGTCATACCGGCCAATACCTACAACGGCCAGACCTCGGACGTACCGACCGTCGCGGTGCAGAACTTCCTCGTCACCCACGAAGGCGTGCCGGCCGACACGGTCTACAAGATGACGAAGTCGATGTTCGAGAACCTCGACGCGATGGTCGCCGCGCACGCCGCCGCCAAGGCGATCCGCAAGGAAACGGCCGCCGTCGGCTCTCCCGTGCCGTTGCACCCGGGTGCCGAGAGGTATTACCGCGAGGCCGGCCTGCTGAAGTAGGCGGGCCACCGCAGCCGATCTGAATGACGATCCCGGTCGATCACAGCGCCGCGCCCGATCACGGCCAGGAGGCCGCTTCCGAGCATGGCGTGCAGCGCCGTCTCGGCGGCGGCTGGGCGCGCGTGCTGACGGGCATGTGTCTCGCCTTCTCCGCGTACCAGATCGTCGTCGCCGCCTTCCATCCGCTGTCGAGCCTGGTCACGCGCTCGCTGCACGTCGGCTTCCTGCTCTCGATCACCTTCATCCTCTACCCTTCTTTCAAGAGCGGCGCGAAGCTCTCGAAAGTCAGCCGCGGTGACACACTGCTGGCCATCGGCGCCTTCGCGCTATCGATGTACCACTGGATCTTCGAGGCCGATCTGATCCAGCGCGCCGGCGAGCCGTCGACCGCCGACCTCGCCGTCGGCACGGCGCTGGTGATTCTCTGCTTCGAGGCGGCGCGGCGCATCCTCGGTCTCGCGCTTCCCCTCGTCTGCGGCCTGTTCCTGCTCTACGGCCTGTTCGGCCAGCATCTGCCGGGCGATCTCGCCCACCGCGGTTACGGCTTCGACCAGATCGTCGGCCAGCTCGCGCTCGGTACGGAAGGCATCTTCGGCATCCCGACGCTGGTCTCGGCAACCTACATCTTCCTGTTCATCCTCTTCGGCGCCTTCCTCGAGCAGGCCGGCATGATCCATCTGTTCAACTCCTTCGCGCTCGGCCTGGTCGGCCATGCGAAGGGCGGTCCCGGCAAGGTGTCGATCCTCTCCTCGGGCCTCATGGGCACCATCTCCGGCTCGGGTGTCGCCAACGTGCTGACCACCGGCCAGTTCACCATCCCGCTGATGAAGAGGTTCGGCTACTCGGGCGTGTTCGCGGGCGCGGTCGAGGCCACCGCGTCGATGGGCGGGCAGATCATGCCGCCGGTGATGGGCGCGGTTGCCTTCATCATGGCCGAGAACCTCAACGTACCTTACGCCGAGATCGTCAAGGCGGCGGCCATCCCGGCCGTGCTCTACTACGTGACGGCCTTCTGGATGGTGCACCTCGAAGCCGGCCGCAGGGGGCTGACCGGCCTGCCCAAGGACCAGTGCCCGAACCCCTGGCGCGCGCTGCGCGAGCAGTGGTTCCTGGTGCTGCCGCTCGCCGTGCTGGTCTGGATGCTGTTCAACGGCTTCACGCCGATGTTCGCCGGCATGACCGGCCTGGCGCTCACCGCCATCCTGATCCTCGCCGCAGCCATCGCGGCGCGCCTTTCCTCCACTGCCTTCCGCTACGTGTTCTGGATCGCCGTCGGCCTCGCCGCCGCGCTGTTCGTGGCACAGATGGAACGCTGGGGCGTGCAGCCGGTGCTTGCGCTGGTGGTGGCGCTGGTGGCGATCGTCTTCTCCGTCAAGGGTGGCCGGAAGACCCTGCACGCGATGAAGAACGGACTCGTCGACGGCGCCCGCCAGGCCCTGCCCGTCGGCGTGGCCTGCGCCATCGTCGGCGTCATCATCGGCGTGCTGACGCTGACCGGCGCGGCCTCCAGCTTCGCCGGCTTCATCCTCGGGGTCGGCGAACAGAACCTGTTCCTCTCGCTGGTGCTGACCATGCTGGTCTGTCTGGTGCTCGGCATGGGCATCCCGACCATCCCCAACTACATCATCACCAGTTCGATCGCCGCGCCGGCTCTGCTCAAGCTCGGCGTGCCGCTGATCGTCAGCCACATGTTCGTCTTCTATTTCGGCATCATGGCCGACCTGACGCCGCCCGTGGCGCTCGCCGCCTTCGCGGCAAGCTCCATCGCCCGGGAGCCGGCGATGAAGATCGGCGTCAAGGCGGTGCAGATCGCCATCGCCGGTTTCGTCATCCCCTACATGGCGGTGTACGACCATGCCCTGATGCTTCAGGGCGACCCGAGCCTGCCGGCCGTCGCCTACATCGTCTTCAAGGCCGTGCTCGCCATCGTCCTCTGGGGCACCGCCGCCATCGGCCACTGGCGTGCCCGCCTGAACCTTGCAGAGCGCATCGTCGCCGCCGCGGGCGCCTTCCTGCTGGTCGCCGCACTGCCGCTCACCGACGAACTCGGCTTCGCCAGCGCCGCGATTTTCATCGCCTGGCACTGGCTGCGCACGCGCCGGCCGCACGCTGCCGCCTGATGCCGCTCTGCCTCGCTGCCGGCACGCTCACCGCCGTGCTGGCCGTCGAAACCTTCACCCTGGCGTGGACACACTCGATCGAGAAACTGCGGTGGGAAGAGGACTGGCGCATCGAAGGCGGGGTCCTCGTGATCACCGAAGCGCGCATCCGCGGCACCGGCGCGGGGATGGAACCGCCCGCCGGCGCGGTGCTCGAACGGGGCGTCTGGCACTACACGCCGGTGGTCAGGCTGACGCAGCTGCGCCTTGCGCATTCACCCCACGCGGCAGGCTACGAACTCTGCATCGGCGGCCAATGCCGGGCCCTTGCCGACCACCTGCCGGGCCTGGCGGATCAGGCCGTGCTGACCCTGCAGCCCTGCGCCGACGACTGATCGCGGCGTATTACGACGGCTGAGTTTCGGGGCTGGCGGAAGAAGAGCCGAAGCTGCCGCGCCCGCCGGCTCACTCCCACTCGATCGTTCCGGGCGGCTTGCCGGTGACGTCGAAGACCACGCGGTTGATGCCGCGCACCTCGTTAACGATGCGGTTGGCCACGCGCGTGAGCAGTTCGAAGGGTAGCTGCGCCGCGCGCGCGGTCATGAAGTCCTGCGTCTCGACGGCGCGCAGGGCGACGACGTGCTCGTAGGTGCGGCCGTCGCCCATGACGCCGACGCTCCTCACCGGCAGGAACACCGCGAAGGCCTGGCTGGTCTTTTCGTACCAGTCGGCCGCGCGCAGCTCGTCGATGAAGATCGCGTCGGCACGGCGCAGCAGGTCGGCGTACTCGCGCTTCACCTCGCCCAGGATGCGAACCCCGAGGCCGGGACCGGGGAAGGGATGGCGATAGACCATCTCGTGCGGCAGGCCGAGCGCCAGGCCGAGCTCGCGCACTTCGTCCTTGAACAGCTCGCGCAGCGGCTCGAGCAGCTTGAGGTGCAGGGTTTCGGGCAGGCCGCCGACGTTGTGGTGGCTCTTGATGGTGTGTGCCTTCTTGGTCTTGGCGCCGGCCGACTCGATCACGTCCGGATAGATGGTGCCCTGGGCGAGCCACTTCGCCTGCGGCAGCTTCTTCGCCTCGGCCTGGAAGACCTCGACGAACTCGCGGCCGATGATCTTGCGCTTCTGCTCCGGATCGGTGACACCGGCGAGCGCCGACATGAACTGGTCGGAGGCATCGACATGGATGACCTTGACGCCGAGATTGCGGGCGAAGGTCTGCATCACCTGCTCGCCCTCGTTGAGACGCAGGAGGCCGTTGTCGACGAACACGCAGGTGAGCTGGTCGCCGATGGCCTTGTGCAGCAGCGCCGCGACCACCGAGGAATCGACGCCGCCCGAAAGGCCGAGGATGACCTCCTCGCCGTCGACCTGGGCGCGCACCTTCTCGATCGCCTCGGCGACGTAGTCGGGCATGTTCCAGTCGCCGCGGCAGCCGCAGAGGTCGCGCACGAAGCGGGCGATGATCTCGCGGCCCTTGAGGGTATGGGTGACCTCGGGATGGAACTGGACGCCGTAGAAGCGCCGGTCCTCGTCGGCCATGCCGGCGATGGGCGTCGCGGGGTTCGAGGCCATGACCTTGAAGCCAGGCGGCATTTCCGTGACCTTGTCGCCGTGCGACATCCAGACGTCGAGCAGGCCGTGGCCCTCGTCGTTCACACTGTCCTGGATGCCTTCGAGCAAGCGCGTGTGGCCGCGGGCGCGCACCTCGGCATAGCCAAACTCCCGCTTGTGCGCCATCTCCACCTTACCGCCGAGCTGCGCCGCCATGGTCTGCATGCCGTAGCAGATTCCCAGCACCGGCACGCCGAGCCTGAAGACGATGTCGGGCGCGCGCGGCGTCTCGTCCTCATAGACCGAATTGGGGCCGCCCGAGAGGATGATGCCCTTGGGCGCGAAAGCGCGGATGAAATCCTCGGAGACATCGTTCGGATGCAGTTCGCAATAGACCTGCTGCTCGCGCACGCGGCGGGCGATGAGCTGGGTGTATTGCGAACCGAAATCGAGGATGAGGATCTTTTCGTGGGACATGTGCTTGGTCTCGAAAAAAGAAAGGCGGCCGGGGCCGCCTTTCTTGTACTTGCGGCAATCAATCGACGTGGTAGTTCGGCGCTTCCTTGGTGATCTGCACGTCGTGCACGTGCGACTCGCGGATGCCGGCCGAGGTGATCTCGACGAACTCGGCGTGCTCGTGCATCTCGGCGATGGTCCTGCAGCCGAGATAGCCCATCGACGAGCGCAGGCCGCCCATCAGCTGGTGGATCACCGCGGTGACCGGTCCCTTGTAGGGCACGCGACCCTCGATGCCCTCGGGCACGAGCTTCTCGACGTTGGCGTCGGAATCCTGGAAGTAGCGGTCGGCCGCGCCCTCCTTCATCGCCCCGAGCGAACCCATGCCGCGATAGGACTTGTACGAGCGGCCCTGGTAGAGCACCGTTTCGCCCGGCGCCTCCTCGGTTCCGGCGAACAGGCCGCCGAGCATCACCGCATGCGCGCCGGCGGCGATCGCCTTGGCGATGTCGCCCGAGTAGCGGATGCCGCCGTCGGCGATCAGCGGCACGTCGCTGCCGACGAGCGCCGTGGCGACGTTGTCGACAGCAGTGATCTGCGGCACGCCGACACCGGCGACGATACGCGTCGTGCAGATCGAGCCGGGGCCGATGCCGACCTTGACGCCGTCGGCGCCGTGATCGACGAGCGCCCGCGCGGCATCGCCGGTGGCGATGTTGCCGCCGATGACCTCGACCTGGGGAAAGTTTTTCTTGACCCAGGCCACGCGCGAGAGCACGCCCTGTGAATGGCCGTGGGCCGTATCGACGACGATCACGTCGACGCCGGCCTCGACGAGAAGCTCGGTGCGTTCTTCCGTGCCTTCACCGGTGCCGATCGCCGCGCCGACGCGCAGGCGGCCATGGGCATCCTTGGCTGCGAACGGGTGTTCCGTGGACTTCAGGATGTCCTTGACCGTCATCAGGCCGCGCAGCTCGAAATCATCGTTGATGACCAAGACACGCTCGAGCCGGTGCTTGTGCATCAGCGCCTTGGCCTCGTCGAGCGAAGCGCCCTCCTTGACCGTCACCAGCCGCTCACGCGGCGTCATGATGTTGGCGACGACTTCGTCGAGCCGGGTCTCGAAGCGCAGGTCACGGTTGGTGACGATGCCGACCACCTTGCCGCCGTCGACGACGGGCAGACCGGAAATGCGGTGGGCACGGGTCAGGGCGAGGACCTCGCGCACGGTCATCGTCGGCGGAATGGTGATCGGGTCCTTGAGCACGCCGGACTCGAAGCGCTTGACCTTGGCGACCTCGGCGGCCTGGGCCTTGGGCTTCAAGTTCTTGTGGATGATGCCGATACCGCCTTCCTGGGCCAGGGCGATGGCCAGCCGGGATTCGGTCACGGTGTCCATCGCAGCCGAGACGAGCGGGAGATTGAGACGGATGTTGCGGGTCAGTCGGGTCGCCAGGCTGACATCCCGCGGCAGGATCGTCGAGTGGGCGGGAACCAGGAGGACGTCGTCGAACGTCAGCGCCTTCCGGGTGAGTCGCATGCTGTTTTCCTCGCTTGCAAAAGCCTATTATACGCGGGCGCTGCAAACGCCCGCAAACGTCGAACCGGAGACGCCCGATGCGCCTCGTGATTACGATGTCATTGCTGCTCCTGACCGCCGCGACATCCGCGCAGGTATACACATGGCGCGATGCGAGCGGCAAGATCCATTATGCCGACCAGCCGCCGACCGATCGCGGTGCGGTCGTGAGAAAGCTCGGTCCGGCCCGCTCGGAGAGCGCCGATGCTGCCCCGGCGACCCAAGCCGCCGACGAGCGGCGCGCCGAGGCAGCCAGGGCGCGCAGCGAGGAAAAAGAAAAGGCGGCCGAATCGGAAAAGCGCCGTGCCGAGGACGCCCAGCGCCAGCTCGCCTGCGAGCGCGCACGGACCAACCTGCAGGGACTGGAGTCCGGTCAGATCCGTTTCCGCCTGAGGCCGGACGGCGAGCGCGAGGCGCTCGACGGTGCGGTGCGCGAGGCCGAACTCGCCGAAGCCCGGCGTGCCGTCGAGATCAATTGCAGCCCGCGGCCGCCGGCAACGGCCACGAAGAAATAGCCGCGACGGGATCGGCTACTCGGCGGCTTCTTCCGCGGCGCCGCCGCCCTTCTTCATGACCTTGCCCTCGGCGGCGCGCTGCTTGCGCACCTCTTTCGGGTCGGCGATCAGCGGCCGGTAGATCTCGACGCGGTCACGGTCCCGGAGCACCGTGTCGGGCTTGGCCAGCTTGGCATAGATACCGAACCTGCCCTTGGCGAGATCGATTTCCGGATAGCGCTCGATCAGACCCGACGCCTCGACGGCCTGCCTGAGCGTGCTGCCCTCGGGCAGCTGTAGGCGGATCACTTCTTGTCGGTCCGGTTTGGCGTAAGCGACTTCGATCTGGATCGTTTCAGCCATAGACTTGTTTCGCCCGCTTGACGAAGGAATCGACGAAGGTGCTGACGATGTGGTGGAAGACCGGCCCCAGCGCCTTCTCGAGGATTCGGCTGGAAAATTCGTAGCTCAGCCGGAACTCCACCTTGCAGGCCGTCTCGCCGAGCGGCGTGAACTTCCAGCCGCCGCTCATGTGGTGGAACGGCCCTTCGCGCAGTTCGATGTTCATCCAGCGCGGCACCTCCTTGGCGTTCTCGGTGGCGAAGTGGGCCTTCAGCCCGTGGAAATTGATGTGAATCCGCGCCGCCGTCTTGGTCTCGGTCCGCTCGAGGAGTTCGGTGCCGCCGCACCAGGCGAGGAACTTCGGATAGTCCTCGACGCGGTCGACCAGTTCAAACATCTGCGCAGGCGTGTATTCGATGAGGATGGACCTTTCGACGACGGCCATGGGACTGTGCTGGATTAGAATGCAGCGATTCTATCCCGCCATG
Source organism: uncultured Rhodocyclaceae bacterium (assembly GCA_964530115.1). Lineage (GTDB taxonomy): Bacteria > Pseudomonadota > Gammaproteobacteria > Burkholderiales > Rhodocyclaceae > Fen-999. The sequence continues at coordinate 26,856 of CAZGYD010000104.1, forward strand.
CAGCGATGAGCATCGTCGAGAACAAGAAGGCCTGGCACGACTACTTCATCGAGGAAAAGTACGAGGCAGGCCTCGTGCTCGAAGGCTGGGAGGCCAAGGCGATCCGCGCCGGGCGGGCGCAGATCAAGGAGGCCTACGTCGTCATCAAGGACGGCGAACTCTTCCTGATCGGCGCCCACATCAGCCCCCTGGCGCAGGCTTCGACCCACGTCAAGGCCGACCCGACACGCACGCGCAAGCTCCTGCTCCACGCGCGGGAGATCGACAAGCTGATCGGCAAGGTAGAACGCGCGGGCTACGCGCTGGTGCCGCTCGACCTCCACTACTCGAAGGGCCGGATCAAGCTTGAGATCGGGCTGGCCAAGGGCAAGAAACAATACGACAAGCGCGAATCGGAAAAGCAGCGCGACTGGCAGCGCGAGAAGAGCCGCCTGATGAAATCCACCCGCTGAGCGGCGCTTCCCGGGCCAGCCACCCGAAGAAGCGGCTTCTGCGCCGGCGCATGCGCAGCAGGAAGGTCCCGGGACCTGCCAAGCGTGCTTTCCGCAGGCGAGGGTGAGCCGGCCGGCGTGTTACCGCGGCTGAGTTTCGCGGCGCGGCCTCAGGATTTCCTGCCGAGCAGGCCCTTGATCGTCTCCTGGATGTCGGCCGGCAGCAGGACGGTCTTGGCGTTTTCCGAGCCGGCGAGCCGGTTGAGCGCCGCGAGGTACTTTTCCCCGAGCATGTAGCGCATCGGTGCCTCCTCGCTGCCGATGGCCGACGCCACACGCCGGATCGCCTCTGCGCTCGCCTCGGCGAGCGTGACCTGCGCCGTGGCATCGCGATGGGCGGCCTCCAGCCGAGCCTCGGCGGCAAGGATGGTCGCCTGCTTCTCGCCCTCGGCCTTGGTCACCATCGCCTTGCGCTCGCGCTCGGCGGCGGCCTGCATCTCCATCGCCTTCTGCATCGATGCCGAGGGCTTGATGTCCTGGATCTCGACGGATTTCACGGTCAGGCCCCAGTCGATCGCCTCGTCGGAAATGCTCTCGCGCAGCCGGGCCTTGATGCGGTCGCGGTTGGAGAGCGCCTCGTCGAGCTGCATTTCGCCGACGATGGAGCGCAGCGTGGTCATGATCAGGTTGCGAATGGCCTCGGCGAAATCGACGACGCCATAGACCGCCTTGATCGGATCCGTCACCTTGATGAAGGCGATGGCGTTGGTGACGATCACCGCGTTGTCCTTGGTGATGACCTCCTGCTCCTGGACGTCGAGGATGATGTCCTTGGTCACCAGCTTGTAGGCGATGTTGTCGAGGTAGGGGATGATGATGTTGAGGCCCGGGTGGAGCGTGCTGTGGTATTTGCCCAGCCGCTCGACGATCCATTCCTCGCCCTGCGGCACGATGCGCACGCCCTTCAACAGCGTGACCACCGCGAAGACCAAGAGTGCGACGACGACGATGAACCCTTCGGTCATGATGCCCTCCCCACCTTGAGCAGACTGCCCTCGACGGCCAACACGCGCACCCGCTCGCCGGCGCGGATCTCCTCGTCGGCGATGCACGGCCAGGTGTCCGTGCCGAGCAGGGGCTTCTGGAAACGCACCTCGCCGCGCCCGAACGGCGCGACGTCATGGATCAGCAAGCCGATTTCGCCGATCATCTGCGGCTCCGACATGCCCACCCGCGTCTTGTGCCGTTCGGGGCGAAAGACGCGGAACCAGAGGACGATCATCGCGAGCGACAGGGCGAGCCAGATCGCCAGCTGCGCCGTCAGGCCGATGGCCGTCAGCGCGACGACCAGCGCCAGCACGAGCGCGCCGAGCCCGAACCAGACCAGCACGAAGGCCGGCACGGCGAGCTCGGCGAGGATCAGGACGATGCCGGTGACCGCCCAGTGCCACCATTCCGGCTGCATTGCCCCTCCCGCAGAGGATTACCTGCCGGCGAGTTTAAGCCAAGTATCGACCACCGTGTCGGGATTGAGCGAGATGCTCTGGATGCCCTGCGCCATCAGCCACTGGGCGAAGTCCGCGTGATCCGAGGGTCCCTGGCCGCAAATGCCGACGTACTTGCCGAGACGGTTGGCGGTCGAGATCGCCATCGATAGCAGCTGCTTGACCGCCGGATCCCGCTCGTCGAACGAGTGCGCGACCAGCCCCGAGTCACGGTCGAGGCCGAGCGTCAGCTGGGTCAGGTCGTTGGAACCGATCGAGAAGCCGTCGAAGATTTCCAGGAACTGCTCCGCGAGCAGCGCATTGGACGGGATCTCGCACATCATGATCACGCGCAGACCGTTTTCACCCTTGCGCAGGCCGTTCTCGGCGAGCAGGTCGACGACGGCCCGTCCTTCGTCGAGGTTGCGCACGAACGGGATCATCAGCTCGACATTGGTCAGCCCGAGGACATCGCGGACCTTCTTCATCGCCCGGCACTCGAGTTCGAAACAATCGCGGAAGGAATGGGCGATGTAGCGCGAGGCCCCGCGGAAGCCGAGCATCGGGTTTTCCTCCTCGGGCTCGTAGATCTCGCCGCCGAGGAGCTTGCGGTACTCGTTCGACTTGAAGTCGGACATGCGCACGATCACGGGCTTCGGCCAGAACGCCGCGGCGATCGTGGCCACGCCCTCGACCAGCTTCTCGACGAAGAAGTCCGTCGGGCTGCCATAGCCGCGGGCGCGGCGGGCGATCTCCTCGCGCAGGCTTTCCTTCATCTCCGAATACTCGAGGATGGCCTTGGGATGCACACCGATCATGTTGTTGATGACGAACTCGACGCGCGCGAGGCCGACGCCCGCGTTCGGCGTCTGCGCGAACTCGAAGGCGAGTTCCGGATTGCCGACGTTCATCATGATCTTCACCGGCAGTTCCGGCAGATTGCCCATGTCCTGCGTGCTCACCTCGAATTCCAGGCGGCCGCGATACACGTGGCCGGTATCGCCCTCGGCACAACTGACCGTGACGGTTTCGCCCTCTTCGAGGACGGCCGTCGCGTCACCACAGCCGACGATGGCCGGGATGCCGAGTTCCCGGGCGATGATGGCGGCGTGGCAGGTACGGCCGCCGCGGTTGGTGACGATCGCCGCCGCACGCTTCATCACCGGCTCCCAGTTGGGATCGGTCATGTCGGCGACCAGCACGTCGCCCTGCTGCACGCGGTTCATCTCGGCGGGATCCTTGACCACGCGCACCGGACCGATGCCGATCTTCTGGCCGATCGCCCGGCCAGAGGCGAGCACCTTGCCGAACTGCTTGAGTTTGTACTTCTCGACGCGGCTGCCGGCACCCTCCTGCGACTTCACCGTCTCCGGGCGCGCCTGGAGGATGTAGATTCGTCCGTCGCGCCCGTCCTTGCCCCACTCGATGTCCATCGGCCGGCCATAATGCTTTTCGATGATCATCGCGTAGCGCGCCAGTTCGAGCACGTCGTCGTCGCTGATCGAGAACACATGCCGCTCGGCCTCGTCGACATCGACGGTGCGCGTACTCTTGCCGGCCTCCTGCTTTTCAGCGAAGACCATCTTGATCATCTTCGAGCCGAGGCTGCGGCGGATCAGCGCCGGACGGCCCTCCGCCAGCGTCGGCTTGTGCACATAGAACTCGTCCGGGTTGACCGCGCCCTGGACCACGGTTTCTCCGAGGCCATAGGACGCGGTGATGAACACGACGTCGCGGAAGCCCGATTCCGTGTCGATCGTGAACATCACCCCGGCAGCGCCGGTGTCCGAGCGGACCATGCGCTGGACGCCGGCGGAGAGCGCGACATCGGCATGGGCGAAACCCTTGTGCACCCGGTAGGCGATCGCCCGGTCGTTGTAGAGCGAGGCGAAAACCTCCTTGATCGCGTGCAGGATGTTCTCGTAGCCCTGGATGTTCAGGAAGGTTTCCTGCTGGCCGGCGAACGAGGCGTCCGGCAGATCTTCGGCGGTCGCCGACGAGCGCACGGCAAACGAAGCATCGGGTCCGCTGGTGGCGATCAGTGCCTCGTAATGGGCCTTGATCTCGGCTTCGAGCTGCGGCGGAAACGGTGTATCGACGACCCACCGACGGATTTGCGCACCCGTCCTGGCCAGGGCGTCGACGTCATCGACATCGAGCGCATCCAGCGCCGAGTTGATCCGCTCCGCGAGCCCCTGGTACGCCAGGAATTCGCGATAGGCCGCCGCCGTGGTCGCGAATCCGCCGGGCACCCGCACGCCGGATGAGGCCAACTGGCTGATCATCTCGCCGAGGGAGGCATTCTTGCCGCCCACCTCGCCGACGTCGGTCATGCGCAGTTGATCGAAAGCAATGACATTCCTGGCCATGAAGCACTCCCTCTGGTTATTTGTGTGGGCATCGACAAACGAATATTCTAGCGGTTTTGCTGCACCGCAAATAGCACGGACGGACTACGCAAGTACCCATGAGAACAGTCTTTTTCGTCTCCGACGGCACCGGCATCACGGCAGAAACCGTCGGCCACAGCCTGCTGTCGCAGTTCGAGGGAATCGAATATCGCCAGGAGCGCGTTCCCTTCGTCGATACCGCCGAAAAAGCACGCGACTGCCTGCGGCGCATCGCCGAAGCCCGCGAACGCGACGGACTCCGGCCGGTCGTCGTCAGCACGCTGGTTGCCCCCGAGGTGGTGAAATTGATCGCCTCGGCCGATGCCTTGCATCTCGATTTCATGTCCACCTTCATTTCGCCGCTCGAAGCCGAACTCGGCGTGAAATCTTCGCGCGCGATCGGCAAGGGCCACAGCCGGGCGACGAGCCAGGATTATGCGCAGCGGATCGACGCGATCAATTACACGCTCGCCCACGACGACGGCGTCACCGATGTCGATCTCGACAAGGCCGACGTGATCCTGATCGGCGTCTCCCGTTGCGGCAAGACACCGACGAGCCTCTACCTGGCCATGCAGTTCGGCATCAAGGCCGCCAACTATCCCCTGATTCCCGAGGACTTCGAGCGCAACGCCTTGCCCGAGGCCCTGGACCGGCACCGGCACAAGCTGTTCGGTCTGACCATCGCGCCGGAACGGCTCACGCGGATCCGGCAGGAACGCCGACCCGACAGCAAGTATGCCTCCCTCGACAACTGTCGCTGGGAGGTGGCCCAGGCGGAAAAGCTGATGCGCCGCGAGGGCGTGCGCTGGCTCGACTCGACCACCAAGTCGATCGAGGAGATCGCCGCGACGCTCCTGCAGACGATCAGTCTGGAAAAACATTCCTACTGATCGGCCGCCCTCAGCCGTTCGCCCAGTTCGCGCGCCGGCGGCAGGCGCAGTCCCAGCGACTGGGCCACGACCGTGTTGACGCCGACGGTGAATTGGTTCGGCGCCTGGAGGCGCGGCACCGGCCGGCCGTCACGGAACGACCGCAGGGTGTCGACGGCCTGGGAAACGATCTGGGGAATCGTCGAATAGAGCGCCAGCACGGCGCCGGCCTGCTGGTAGGCCTCCGAATAGGCGACGACGGGAATGCCGGCGCGATAGGTCGTCAAGAGCAGCGACTGCACCGTGTTCCGATTGTGTACGAGCGGATCGGGCAAGGCGAGGAACAGGTCCATGTTCGGCACCAGCCGCTCGATGGCGGGAAGGAGGCCTTCCGTGCCAACGACGTTTTCCACGGCGAGCGTCATCCGTCGCTCGCCAAGACTGCGCTCCAGCGCGAGTATCGTCCTGCCTCCGGCGGGGCCAACGAGGACACCGACCCGACGCGCTGCCGGGAAAGCCAGCTGCAGGAGCGCTGTCCAGCGCTCGACCGGTTGATCGAGCACGATGGCCGATATCCGCTCCCCGGCGGGCAGCGGATGCTCGTCGAGCGCTGAGCGTGTTACGAGAATGGAAACCAGCGGGCGGCCGGTAGTGGTTTTCGTCGCGATCGCATGCGCCCGCACACCCACCGCGACGACGCCGGCACCGGCCTCCAGGGCAGTCGAAGGCAAGCTATCGTTCGCGCCGAGGGCGACGACCGACGGCGCGTACCCCGATTGCCTGGCTGCCTGTACCAGCAGTTCCGTGGCCGTCCGGGCAATGGCGGTGTCGTCGCCGATGATCACCAGACGTGCGTCGCTCGCCCGGCAATCGACGCCGAACTGGGCGAAAAGCATGATGATCAGGCAGCGCAGCACCCTCATGGCGTTCGCGAGCGGAGGACGGAAATCACGCGCCCTCAATACTGGTAGCGGATGCCGAGCCAAGCCGTACGCCGTTCGACGTTCCAGGACTCGAACACGGGGACTGATCCCGTCGCGTTGACAAGCACGGCCGAAATCTCCATGCAGGAGGCGGCGAAGCGTATCCGCTTGGCCACGCGGAGGTTCACGCGGTTGGTCGCGGGCAGGGGTGCCATCGCACCGCCGAGGGGCTGCATGGCGCCGACGTGGAAATAACCAAGGCTGGCCTGCCAGTCCTCTGGCAGGTCCTGCACCATGAGCGCGCTGACGGTATGCACGGGGCCACTCTTCCCGATCGCATCGGCATAAGGCCCTGAGCCGGCCTCGATGATGGTCCGGCTGGCACTCAGATAGAGGCTGCCACCCAGCCACGGGCGCCAGCGCAGCGTCGCCGACTGCCCGCGGACATTGGCCGAATCGAGATTCGCGCTGCCGAAGGTGTAGGCCCGTTCGGGATAGAAGAACGACCGGATCGTGGCGTTCGTGTAGCGCTCCCAGCCGATCAGGCGATCGAGCCGGTATTCGAAGATGCCGACGTCGGCGGTCAGACGGAGCTCCGGGAACTGTCCAAACCAGGACAACTCGCTCGATCGGATCCGTTCATCCTCGAGATCCTGCCGCGTGAGCCGGGACTGCTCGAGCGCCAGTCCGGCGACGTCGCGCCGGTTGAGCGGTGGCCCCGCCAGCAGCGCTTTGAGATCGGCCGGCGCCTCGTAACGCCAGTCGACCTCCTGCTCGAACAGCGTCGGCGTCCGGTTGGCCCGGGCGAAGCGCAGGCGCAGGCTCTGGCGAGGCGTGAGATGGTGGATGAGTGCAAGACTCGGCGACAGCGACGTAGCGGTAAATGAATTGGATTCCACCATGAGGCCGCCGAAGGCGATCCACTCCGGCGACACGCGCCATTCGAGATTGCCGAAGAGACGATACAGGCGGCTTTCCAGCCAATCGTCGGTGGCGAAATACGTACGCGAACGGGCACCGTCTTGGCGAAGCTGCATGCCCCAGACCCCGCGGAGCCCTTCCTTCAATGGCAGGGTGTGCTGGAGCTCCAGATCGGTGCGCCGATGTGCATAGCCGAAATCCAGCGGGTAAGGGGCGACGTAGTACGGCCTGAAGGCATCGAGGACATACGGCAGCATTTCCCTGTGGCTGCGCTGATGGTAGGCGAACTGGAACCAAAGCTCTTCGCCGGCATTGAAGGTGCGCGTCCATCGCGCATGCAGCTGGCCGGCATCGAAATGGCCCGTCCGTGGACCGTCGGTGTGGTTCGGGATGGCATAGATGCCCTCGTCCTGCGAGCCGCCCGCGTAACCCGCCTGAATGCGCAGTTCATCCGTCATCGAGAGACGCCAATGTGACCTCAGGTTGGCGAAACGGGTCCGTCGCGTGTCCGGGAACGAATCGAGGCCATGGTCGGCGCGCTGGCCGGCACTGAGGCGCCAGCGCCAATTACCGTCGCCGCCGGCCTGGCGGGCGAAGAGGTCGCGGATGCCGTTCTCGCCAACGCGAGCCTCGACGGCGCCACCGCGTTCGGTCGCCGGATCGCGGGTGATGATGTTCACCACGCCGAGGAACGAATTGGCGCCGTAGGTCGAAGCATTGGGGCCGCGCACCACCTCGATCCGTTCGATGTCCTCGAGCGCGAGCGGCAATTCGTTCCATTCGCCGCCGCCCCAGAACGGGCTGTAAATGGAAACGCCATCGAGCAGGATCTGGAACTGCCGGAAGAAAGCGTCGCTGAAGCCGTGGAAGCCGAGGATGGGCCGATGACCCTTGTACATGCCGACGGTCATGCCCGGCACCAGCCGGAAGAGATCGACGATGTCTCGCGCTCCCGAGGCGGCGATCATGCCGCGGTCGATCACCGTGACCGAGGCCGGCGCTTCGTCGAGCGTCTGGGCGAGGCGAGAAGCCGAAAGCACGACCGGCAGCTCACCGAAATACTCGCCAGCCGCGCCGGCCTGATCCTGGGCTATCGCCGGGCCACCGGCGAGCACCGAGCCCGTGGCGACGACCGCTATCACACGCATGGAGCACCTCCCTTGGAAAGGCGTTTCTGTCGTACCCCCTCGAACAGGCAGATGGCGGCAGCGGCCGCCACGTTGAGGGACTCGGTCCCGCGCGAAAGGGGTATGGTGATTTTCAGGCGGGTTGCCTGAAGCAGCCGCGCGCCGATGCCGGCGCCCTCGTTGCCGAAGATCCAGGCGACGTCACCGCTCAAGTCCGTCTCGAACGGCGAATGGCCGCCGCGGACGACGGCGGCGGCGCTCACCCCGGGGTAGCCGGCCAGGAACTCCGCCAAGTCGGCATGTTCCCGAATCTGCAGCGAAAAGTGGGCGCCCTGCCCCGCCCGCAGCACACGCGGCGTCCAGGCGCCGGCACAGCCGTGGCCGAGCACGACATCGCGGATGCCCGCTGCCGCCGCGGTTCTCAGAATGGAGCCAACGTTGCCGGCATCCTGGACGGCATCGAGGAGAACACAGCCACCCTCGACCGCGCCAACGGGCGCATCCGGCAGTCGAATCACGGCGAGAATGCCCACCGGCGTGCCACCACCGCTGAGTTTCCGGAACGAGGCATCGGGAATCCGCAACGCTTCAACGTGGGAACAGCCGTCCAACAGCCGGCGGACCTCCGCATGCTCCAGGCCGCTCGCGCTGACCACCAGACGTTCGGGCATGCCGACCCGCTGCAGATAGGCCTCCACGAGATGCGGGCCGATCAGCAGGGTTCGGCCCTGCCTGCGCACTTCCCGCGAGTCTTCCGCCAGGGCGACGAGCGCCTTGAGCGTCGGGTTATCGCGGGAAGTAACCGCCTTGATGTCGCGCATGCTATCTCTACTGGGGATTCCGGCTCGGAGCTTAGCATCATGCCGCTTTCATCGCTCCGCCAATGACCTGGGATCAACGTTCGTCCAGCAGTTCCCTGACAGGAGAAAAACTGCGCCGATGTGCAGGAGTCGGCCCGAATCTGCGCAAGGCCTCGAGGTGCAAGGCCGTGCCGTAGCCCATGTGGCGGTCGAACCGGTATTCGGGATAACGCGCATGCAGGGTGAGCATTTCCGCATCACGCGCCGTTTTGGCGAGGATCGACGCCGCCGAGATCTCGGCGACCGTGGCATCCCCGCCGACGATCGCGCGTGCCGGCATCGGCAGGTCGGGGCAGCGGTTGCCATCGATCAGCACCTCTGCGGGACGGAGCGCGAGGCCGGCGACCGCACGGGACATGGCCAGCATGGTCGCCCGGAGGATGTTGAGCCGGTCGATCTCCTCGACCGTGGCGAAGGCTACCGACCAGGCCAGCGATTCCTGCCGGATCCTTGCCGCGAGACGTTCCCGCTGCCGCGCCGAGAGCTTCTTCGAATCGGCGAGGCCTTCGATCGGCCGACCGGCATCGAGGATCACGGCCGCCGCGCAGACGGGACCGGCCAGCGGACCGCGGCCCGCTTCGTCGACACCGCAGATCATGTCACCCGCAAATAGGGAATGATGGCCTCGGCCGCCCTGCGGGCGGTGTCCTGGCGCAATTGCCGGTGCAGCGCCTGGAAGACGCGTTGGACGGACGCCCTGACGGATGCGTCGCCGGCGAGATTGCCGAGTGCCTGAGCAAGATTTTCGGCCGTTGCCTCGTCCTGGAGGAATTCAGGAACGACGAAACGCCCGGCCAGGATGTTCGGCAGCCCAATCCAGGGCTGGAGGTGCATCCGCCGCATCAGGCGCCAGGACCATGGCGAAAGGCGATAGGCGATGACCATCGGCACCTTGAGCAGCGCCGCTTCCAGGGTCGCCGTGCCGCTGGCGACCAGCGCGGCATCGCTGGCGGCGAGTGCCTCGCGGGCGTGCCCGAACAACAGCTTGAAGGGCATTTCCCGGGCATCGCGGCGCCAGAGCGCCTCCTCGAACAGTTGGCGCGTCTCCCGCGAGACCAGTGGCACGAGGAACACGCTGTCCGGGAACCTCTGCAGGAGGAGCCTTGCGGTTTCGATCCAGACGTCCGCCATGTAGCGGAGTTCGGACTGCCGGCTGCCCGGCAGCAGGGCAAAGACCTTTCCGGCACGGCTGATGCCGAGTTGTTCGCGGATGGCCTCGCGATCGACGTGCAAGGGAATGAGGTCCGCCAGCGGATGGCCAACGTAGGTGACGGGAATCTTGTGCTCCCGGTAGATGGCCGGCTCGAAGGGAAAGAGCGCAAGCATGTGGCTGACCGACCGCGCGATCTTCGTCAGCCTGCCGGCCCGCCAGGCCCACACCGAGGGACTCACGTAATGCACGGCGGGGATGCCGCGCCCCTTCAGCTTGTGCTCGAGCCAGAGGTTGAAGTCCGGCGCGTCCACACCGATGAAGACATCCGGGCGTTCGTCGAGCAGGCGCCGAAGCAGGCGGCGGCGGATGCCGGCGATCTCGCGATAGTGACGCAGGGCTTCGGCGTAGCCATGGACGGCGAGCTTCTCGGCCGGCCACCAGACGTCGAACCCTTCTTTCTGCATCTTCGGCCCGCCGATGCCGACGAAACGTGCGCCGGGGAGTTCGCGCTTCAGGGCTGCGATCAGATGCGCGGCCAGCAGGTCTCCCGATGCCTCGCCGGCCACCATGGCCACCTTCGGCGCCGACATCAGCGGATGATGCCGCGCCCCGGCTCGGCAAGGAAGTCGGCGAGGATGGCGAGTTCCGGCACGGCCGCCGCCTCCTTGGCAATCGCGGCCCGTGCTTCCTCCAGCTTCAGCCCGGACTTGTAGAGCGTTTTGTAGGCCCGGCGTATCGCCATGACTGAGTCTGGGGAAAAGCCGCGGCGTTTGAGCCCCTCGCTGTTGATGCCGTGGGGCTCGCCCGGAGTGCCGGAAGCGAGGACATAAGGCGGCAGATCCTGGGTGAGCTTGGTGCCTACGCCGGTCATGCTGTGCGCGCCGATGCGGACGAACTGATGCACGCCGGTGAAGCCACCGAGGATCACCCAGTCACCGACATGGACGTGCCCGGCGAGCTGGGTGGTGTTGGCGAAGATCACGTTGTTGCCAACCTGGCAATCGTGCGCGACATGGACATAGGCCATGATCCAGTTGTCGTTGCCGACGCGCGTGACACCGGCGTCCTGCACCGTGCCGCAGTTGAAGGTGCAGCATTCCCGGATCGTGTTGCGGTCGCCGATCTCGAGGCGGGTCGGCTCGCCGCGGTACTTCTTGTCCTGGGGCGCATCGCCGATCGAACAGAACTGGAAGATCCGGTTTTCGCGGCCGATGCGGGTGTGGCCGGTGATGACGACGTGCGGGCCGATCCAGGTGCCGTTGCCGATCTCGACGTGCTCGCCGACGATCGAGTAGGCGCCGATCTCGACGCCGCTGCCGATCCGCGCGCCCGGATGGACGATGGCCGTGGGATGGATGCTCATTCCTGATTCCGCAGCGTGCACATCAGCTCGGCCTCGGCGGCGATCTGGCCATCGACCCTTGCCTGGGCGGCGTATTTCCAGATGCCGCGCTTGCTGGTGACGATCGACACCTCGATGACGAGCTGGTCACCGGGCGACACGGGGCGCTTGAAACGAGCGCCGTCGATGCCGACGAAGTAATAGACGGATTTGCCGTCGGGCTTCGAGCCCATGGTCTTGAACGAGAGGATCGCCGCCGTCTGGGCCATCGCCTCGATGATCAGGACCCCGGGCATGACCGGATGATGGGGATAGTGGCCGGGAAAGTGCGGCTCGTTGAAAGTGACGTTCTTGAGCGCCGTGATGCGCTCGCCGGGAACGAGATCGAGCACGCGATCCACCAGCAAGAAGGGATAGCGGTGCGGCAGGTGATCGAGGATCTGATGGATGTCCATCGTCGTGCTCATGCTTTTTTCTCCAGTTCGGCGAGCTTCGCTTCGAGGGCGCGTATTCTATCGGCCATGGCGTCGAGGTGTCGCAGGCGGGAAAAATTGCGCAGCCATTCGCCGTGTTCTAGGCAGGGAATGTTCCCCGTATAGGTGCCCGCGCGCAGCAGCGACTTGGTCACCATGGTGCCGGCCGAGATGCTGGTATCGTCCGGGATCGTCAGATGTCCGAGGATCATCGCAGCGCCGCCGATGGTGCAGCGCGCGCCGATGGTCGCGCTGCCGGCGACACCGACACATCCGGCCATGGCGGTATGGCGGCCGACGCGGACGTTGTGGCCGATCTGGATCAGGTTGTCGAGCTTGACGCCGTCCTCGATCACCGTGTCGCCGAGCGCACCGCGGTCGATGGTCGTGTTGGCACCGATCTCGACGTCGTCGCCGATGACGACGCGCCCGCTCTGGGGAATCTTGACCCAGGAGCCATCCGCTTCACGAGCGAAGCCGAAGCCGTCGGAACCGATCACCGCGCCGGAATGGATGATCGCCCGCCGCCCGATTTCACAACGCTCATAGACCGTCACCCCGGCATGCAGCCATGAGTCCCCGCCGATGCGGCAGCCCGCGCCTATGCTGCAGTTCGCCTCGATGACCACTCCTTCGCCGATGACCGCGCCGGCGCCGACATGGACGTTGGCGCCGATGCTGACATTGGGCGGAAGCACCGTCTCGACCACCGCGGTGGCGTGGATGCCGGGTGGCGGGCGCAGTCGCGGATTCAAGAGCTGGGCCACCCGGGCGAAGTAGAGATACGGACCCTTCGTAACGATCGTCGGAACGGGCGATTCGGCGGCAGCCTCGGGCGAAACGATCACCGCCGTCGCGCGGGTGTCGCGCAGCTTCGCCCGATATTTCGGATTGGCCAGAAAGGCCAGGTCGCCCTCCCCAGCCTCGCCAAGCGGCGCAATGCGGTTGATGACGAGCCTGCCGTCACCGACGAGTTCCCCGCCGAGGCGGGCGACGATTTCGGCGAGGCTGAGCGGCACGACCGTTCCCGAGCCTACTTGCCCGAGGGCTCCTTCGCCTCCTGCAAGGCCTTGATCACCTTGTCGGTCAGGTCGATGCGGTTGCTGACGAAGACCGCTTCCTGGAGGATGAGGTCATATTTCTCCGCCTCGGCGACCTGGCGGATGACCTTGTTCACGCGTTCGTAGATCGCGGCCATTTCCTCGTTCTGGCGCAGGTTGAGGTCTTCACGGAATTCCCGCTGCTTGCGCTGGAAGTCGCGGTTCAGGTCGTTGAATTCCCGCTCTTTCGCCCGCCGCTCCGCCTCGGCCATGGTGACGGCGTTCCGGTCGAGGTTCTCCTGCATGCTCTGCAACTGCTTGGCCATGCGTTGCAGATCCTGGTCCCGTTTCTCGAATTCCTTTTCGAGCTTTTTCTTGGCCCGGGCCGCCTGCGGCGACTCGTTGATCACGCGCTGTCCGTTCACGAAGCCGATCTTGATCTCGGCATCGGAGGCGATCGCGCTGACCGCGAAAAGTCCGGCGATGAGCGATGGCAACAGTGTCTTCAAGGCGAACCTCTTCATGCGTGAACCGGCGTCAGAATACCGTACCCAACTGGAACTGCAAGCGCTGGAGCTTGTCGTCCGGCTTCTTGTTCAGCGGATAGCCGAAGCTGAACTTCAGCGGCCCGACGGGCGACCCCCAGGAGAGGGACAACCCCGCACTGTAGCGCAAATCGCCGAGCCGCACCGGCTGATCGGCCCCCCAGACCTGGCCGGCATCGAGGAACGCACCCAGCCGCAGGGAGCGGTCCTGTCCAAGCCCCGGCATGGGGAAGAGCAGTTCGGCGTTGCCGATCAGCTTCCGGTTGCCGCCCAGGCGATCCCCCGTCGCCGCATCTACCGGGCCAAGCGAGCTGGGCTCGAAACCGCGCACCGAGCCGATGCCGCCGACATAGAAGTTCTTGAAAAACGGCAATTCGCGATTGCCATAGCCATGTGCGTAGCCGAGCTCGCCGTTGAGAGAGAGGGTGAGCTTCCGTGTCAGCGGGAAATAGCGCTGCTGCTGGTAGCTCGCCTTGTAGTATCTCAGCGACCCGCCCGGCAAGGCCACCTCCGCACCGAGCCGCTGGATGTAGCCCCTCGTCGGATAGAAACGGCTGTCCACGGTGTCGCGGGCCCAACCGACGGTGCCCAGCAGGCTGGTGTTGGTGTCCCCGAAGTCACGCACGTAGTTCTGATAGCGCGGAAGACTCGTGGAATCCACTTTGAGCGTCGTCCGGTCATAGGCGAGGCCGAAATTCACGGTATCGTCCTCGCTCACGGGCACGCCGTAGCGGACCCCCCCGCCCGTCGAGCGCGCCCCGTAGCGGGCCACGCTCGACAGCGAAGAGGTGTCGTAATTGCGGTGATAGACATCGAAGCCGCGGGAAACGCCATCGATCGTGTAATAGGGATTGGTGAAGGACAGCGAGTACACCGTGTTGATCTTGCTGCTATTGACCGAAATGCCGACGAAGTTGCCGCTACCGAACATGTTCTGCTGCTGGATCGAGCCCGAAAGGACGAGCTTCTCGGTGCTCGAAAAACCGGCGCCGATCATGAGGCTGCCCGTGGGCCGTTCCTTGACGTTGAGGTTGAGATCCACCTGATCGGTGGTACCGGCCACCGGCGGAGTCTCCACCGTGACCTCGTCGAAATAGCCGAGCCGGTCGACGCGGGTGCGCGAGCGGTTGATCTTTTCCCCGTCGTACCAGCTGCCCTCCATCTGTCGGAGTTCGCGGCGCACGACTTCGTCCCGCGTCCGCGTGTTGCCGGTGACGTTGATCCTGCGCACGTAGACACGCCGGCCTGGATCGACGTAGATCGTGAAGGCGACTTCACCCGTATCCTTGTCGATCTCCGGCGCCGCATTGACGTTGGCAAAGGCATAACCTTCATTGCCAAGGCGCTCGCCGATCGCCTTGGTCGATTCCGTGAGTTTTTCTCGCGAGTAGTCTTCGCCGGGCCGGAGGGTGACGAGCTTCTTCAGCTCTTCCTCGGGCAGCAGCAGCTCGCCGGCCAGCTTGACCGAGCCGACGCGGTAGCGTGTGCCTTCGTTGATCGCGATCGTGATGTAGATGTCCTTCCTGTCCGGCGAAATCGAAACCTGGGTCGAGTCGATGCTGAACTCGAGGAAGCCCCGGTCGAGGTAATACGAGCGCAGGGTCTCGAGATCGCCGGAGAGCTTCTGCTTCGAATACTGGTCGTTCTTGGTGTACCACGTGAACCATCCCGGCGTCTGCAAGACCAGGAGGTCGAGCAGTTCTTCCTCCTTGAACGCCCGGGCGCCGATGATGTTGATCTGCCGGATCCGGGCAATCTCGCCCTCGTCGATGTTGAAGTTGATGCCGACGCGGTTCCGCTCGAGGGGGGTCACGGTCGTCGTGATCTGTACGGCATAGTAGCCCTGGCTCAGATACTGGCGCTTCAGTTCCTGTTCGGCACGCTCGACCAAGGCACGATCGAAGATCCTCGACTCCGCGAGGCCGACCTCCTTGAGTCCTTTCCTCAGTTGTTCTTTGTCGAAGGCCTTGAGCCCGACGAAATCGACGGCCGCGATCGCCGGCCTTTCCTCGACGACGACGACCAGGACATCGCCGTCGATCTCGATGCGCACGTCCTTGAAAAAGCCCGTGCCGAACAGTGCCTTGATCGCCTCGGCCGCCTTGTCGTCGGTCATCGTCTCGCCGACCTTCACGGGCAGGTAGCTGAACACCGTGCCGGCCTCGGTACGCTGAATGCCCTCGACACGGATGTCTCTGACGGTGAAGGGATCGAAGCCGTGTGCGGCAGCCGTACCCAGGGCGGCGATCAGGCCCGCCAGCAGTCTTTTCTTCATGGCCTAGCCGGAGATGAGGCGGTTGATGTCGTTGTAGAAGGCAAGCGCCATCAGGATCGCGAGCAGCCACATTCCGATCTGCTGGCCGATTTCCATGGCCCGTTCCGACAACGGGCCGCCCTTGACGACTTCGACCAGATAATACAGCAAGTGCCCGCCATCGAGGATCGGGATCGGCAACAGGTTCAGGACACCGAGGCTGATGCTGATGAGGGCGAGGAACTTCACATAGTGATCGATGCCCAACCTGGCCGACTGGCCCGCGTAATCCGCGATCGTTACCGGCCCGGAGACGTTCTTCCACGACACGTCACCGGTGAGCATGCGCCCGATCATGCGGATGCTGAGAATCGAGGTTTCCCAGGTTTGGGCGACGGCCCGTGTCAATCCTTCGGAGAAACCCAGGCGAACCTCGACGACCATGCGCTCGCGCATTGTCGGATCGTCGCGCGGACCGACGCCGATCCGTGCCACCGTCCGCCCGCCTTCAGAGACCGTCGCAGGCACCACCTCCATCGTGATCTCGCGTCCGCTGCGCACGACGACCAAAGGCAGCCGCCGTCCGGGCGCCTCCCGGATCGTGGCAGCGAGGTCAGCCCAGGCGGCGACCGGCTTGCCATCGATCTCCACGATTTCGTCGCCTGCCTCGAGTCCAGCCGCGGCTGCCGGAGAACCCGGCGCAATGGTGCCGATGACTGGCTTCAGCGCCGGCCGGTATGGCATCAGACCGATGAAGCGCATGAAGTCGCCATCGATCCGGTCGGCATCGACGTCGCGCAGGTCCAGACGGCGGAAGGCGATGTTGCCATCGGCGCCGATGACTTCGAGTGCGGCTTCTTCTCGGTCGACGATGTGGCGCATCAATTCCCAGCGCAGGTCCTGCATGGTCAGGACGGGCTTGCCGGAGACGCTGCGGACCATCTCCCCATCGACGATGCCGGCCCGCTCGGCGATGCTCGCGGGCACCGGCTTGCCGAGCAGCGGCCGCAGTTCATGGACGCCATGGACGAAGAGCCCCCAGTACAGAAAGACCGCCAACAGGAGATTCGCCAGCGGACCGGCGACGACCACCAGCGCCCGCTTGCCCACGGGTTGCCGATTGAAGGCGCGGGGAAGTTCGGCCGCGGCCACGGGGCCCTCCCGCTCGTCGAGCATCTTGACATAGCCTCCCAGCGGGAAGGCCGCGAGCACCCATTCCGTGCCGTCCCTGCCCCAACGACGGACGAGGAGCGGCTTGCCGAAACCGACCGAGAAGCGCAGCACCTTGACGCCGACCAGGCGGGCGACGAGGTAGTGCCCGAACTCATGGACGACGATCAGGATGCCGAGCGCCAGCGCGAAGGCGCCGATATACCAGCCGAGCGAGGGTGTCATGACGGGCGAAGACGGGACATGATCCGGTCGGCAGCGCGCCGGCCGGCCGCATCGGCGGCAAGGACGGCATCGAGGTCGGCGGCCGGTCCGGCATCGACCGCATCGAGCGTCGCGGCGATGACCTCGGGAATTTGCAGGAAGGACAGCCGGCCGCCGAGAAAGGCCTCCACGGCGACCTCGTTGGCGGCATTGAGCACCGCCGGCGCCGTGCCCCCGCTGCGCAGTGCGCGGTAGGCGAGCGCAAGGCAGGGGAAGCGTTCCAGTTCGGGGCGCTCGAAGGTCAGCCGGGCGACTTCGAAGAGGTCGAGCGAGGGCACGCCCGCCTCGATGCGCTCCGGATAGGCCAGGGCGTGGGCGATCGGCGTGCGCATGTCCGGATTGCCCAGTTCGGCGACGACGGAGCCGTCGATGTACTGGACCATCGAATGGATGACGCTCTGCGGGTGCACGACCACCTCGATCTGATCGGCGCTGGCATTGAAAAGCCAGCGGGCCTCGATCACTTCCAGCCCCTTGTTCATCATCGTCGCCGAATCGACCGAGATTTTCCTGCCCATCGACCAGTTCGGGTGGGCGCAGGCCTGCTCCGGCGTGACGTGGGCGAGCGTCTCCAACGGTACGGTACGGAACGGGCCACCCGAGGCGGTGAGCAGGATCTTGCGGACACCGACCTCGGCCAGATCGCCGTCGAAACGTTCCGGCAGCGACTGGAAGACGGCGTTGTGCTCGCTGTCGATCGGCAGCAGTGTCGCACCGCTGCGCGCGACTTCGGTCATGAAAAGCTCGCCGGCCATCACCAGGGCTTCCTTGTTCGCCAACAACACCTTCTTGCCTTTGCGCACGGCGGCGAGCGTCGGCATCAGGCCGGCCGCCCCGACGATGGCCGCCATCACGGTATCGACGTCGTCGAGCGCGGCGACGTACTCGAGCGCCTCGGTGCCGCCGAGCACTTCGGTGCCCGAACCGGCAAGCGCTTCAGAAAGCTTCGCGGCATCGGCCTCATCGCCGACCACCGCATAGCGCGGTCGATGGCGAAGGCATTGGGCCTCGAGGACATCGAGCCGCCGCAGGCCGGTCAGAGCGACCACCTCGTAGCGATCGGGATGTCGGGCGATGACGTCGAGCGTACTGGCGCCGATCGAGCCGGTGGCGCCGAGGATGGTGATGCGCTGTCGGGTCATGGCTGGCGGATCGAGTGCAGGATCAGGGCAGCGAGCGGCAATGTCGATGTCTGGCTGTCGAGGCGGTCGAAGAAGCCGCCATGTCCAGGCAGGAGCGTACCGCTGTCCTTCACGCCTGCCTGGCGCTTGACGAGCGACTCGAAGAGATCGCCGGCGATGCTCACGGCGGTCAATGCCGTGAGCAACAGCAGCCAGCCCGGCCAGACCGGCGGCGAATAGCCGGCGATCTTCGTGGCAACGATGCCATAGAGGAGCACGCCGCCGACGGCGCCGGCGACGCCCTCCCAAGTCTTGCCGGGACTGATGGCCGGCGCGAGTTTGTGCCGGCCCCAGGCGCGGCCGGCGAAATACGCCGCGATATCGGCGATCCAGACCAGGCCCATGGCTGCGAACAATAGCCAGGGATCGATCGCCTGGAGCGACACCATGGCCGCCCACATGGGCACGATCAACAGCCAGCCGACCACGATCCCCGCGGCCACGAAGCGGGCGACGGGCAGACGGCGCCAGAGCAACACCGGGCCGAACACCGCCCAGAAGACGACCGAGGCCCCCCAAAGGAACTGGAACACCGTCGCCGGACCGAGATAGGCCGCGAGGCAGGAAGCGAGCACGAGGATGACGAAGAAAACGCTGCCGAGGCCGCCGAAGCCCATGAGTTTCGCCCATTCCCACGCCATCAGCGCCGCGAGGAGGGCGAAGGCCAGCGCCACGCCGGGCCCGGGCAGCACGAGGACGACGAAAAGGAAACCGGCCAGCAGCGCGAGCGCGGTGACGACCCGCGTCTTAAGCATCTTGGGCGAGCGGCGAGGCGGCCTTGGACGGCTGCCTGCTGCCGTCGTTCAGCAGTTGCTCGCTGGTGCGGCCGAAACGGCGTTCCCTGCGCCGGTAGGAGGCGATCGCCGCATCGAGGGTACGGGCGTCGAATTCCGGCCACAGGCGGTCCGTGAAATAGAGCTCCGTGTAGGCCAGCTGCCAGATCATGAAGTTGCTGATCCGCTGTTCGCCGCCGGTGCGGATGAAGAGATCCGGCTCGGGCGCGTGTGCCATCGCCAGGTAAGGCGTCAGATCCGCTTCCGTCCAGTGTCCGCACTTTTCGGGATGCTCGCGGGCGAGGCGGTTGGCGGCCTGGAGGATGTCCCAGCGTCCGCCGTAGTTCGCCGCGATGGTGAGGACGAGGCGTGAGTTCCCGGCAGTCCGGGCCTCGGCGGCGCGGATCAATTCCTGAAGGCGCGGCTCGAACCGCGAGAGATCACCGACCACCCGGAGCCGAATGCCGTTTTCGTGCAGGCGCTCGACTTCCTCGTTCAAGGCGGCGACGAAGAGGTTCATCAGGAAGGCGACCTCTTCCGGCGGCCGCCGCCAGTTCTCGGAGCTGAAGGCGAAGACGGTCAGATACTGGATGTTGCGCTCGATGCACGCGCGGATGACGCGACGGAGCGTCTCGACGCCGCGCTTGTGCCCGGCCACGCGCGGCAGGAAACGCTTGCGCGCCCAGCGGCCGTTGCCGTCCATGATGATGGCCACGTGACGGGGGACATCCCCGACCTCCGGGATCGTCTGGGTGGAACTGCCGAAGCCCGCCATCGCCATGCCCGGATGGCTCAGATGGCCATCAGGTCCTTTTCCTTTTCGGCCAGCATCTTGTCGACTTCGGCCACGTACTTGTCGGTCAGCTTCTGGATGTCATCCTGGGCGCGCCGCTCCTCATCCTCGGAGAGTTCGTGTTTCTTGAGCGCATCCTTGAGATGGGCGATGGCGTCCCGGCGCAGATTGCGCACGGCGATCTTGGCGTTCTCGCCTTCGTGGCGAACGACCTTGATGAGCTCCTTGCGCCGCTCTTCGGTGAGCATCGGCATCGGCACGCGGATGATGTCGCCCTGGGTCGATGGATTGAGACCGAGATCGCTTTCGCGGATCGCCTTCTCGACCTTGGGGATCATCGGCTTCTCCCAGGGCTGCACGCCGATGGTGCGCGCGTCGATGAGCGTGACGTTGGCAACCTGGTTGATCGGCATCATCGAACCGTAGTACTCGACCTGGACGTGGTCGAGAAGCCCGGTGTGGGCCCGGCCGGTGCGGACCTTGGCGAGATCCTGCCGCAGCGCCTCGAGGCTCTTCTGCATCTTCTGTTCGGTGGTCTTCTTCAGCTCGGCAATCATCACACCTCCCGGCTAGCAATACACCAGCGTTCCCTCGTCCTCGCCCATCACCACGCGCTTGAGGGCGCCGGCCTTGAAGATGGAAAAGACGTTGATCGGCAGTTTCTGGTCGCGGCAGAGCGCAAAGGCCGTGGCGTCCATGACCGCGAGATTGCGGCCGATCGCCTCGTCGAAGCTGATCTTCGCGAAGCGGGTCGCCGTCGGATCCTTCTTCGGGTCGGCGCTGTAGATGCCGTCGACCTTGGTCGCCTTGAGCACGATTTCGGCGCCGATCTCGGAGCCGCGCAACGCCGCCGCCGTATCGGTCGTGAAAAAGGGATTGCCCGTGCCGGCGGCGAAGACGACGATCTTGCCTTCCTCGAGGTAACGGATGGCCTTGCCACGGATGTACGGCTCGACCACCTGTTCGATGTTGAGCGCCGACTGCACACGTGCCTGCATGTTCGCCTGGCGCATCGCATCGGCGAGCGCCATGGCGTTCATGACCGTGGCCAGCATGCCCATGTAATCGGCAGTTGCGCGATCCATGCCCGTCGACGCCCCCGCCATGCCGCGGAAGATGTTGCCGCCGCCGATGACGACGCCGATCTCCACGCCGAGATCGGCAACCGCCTTGATCTCATTGACGATGCGCCAGAGCACCTCGCGGTTGATGCCATAGGCGTCGTCGCCCATCAGGGCTTCGCCGGAAAGCTTGAGCAGGATGCGCTTGTAGGCGGGCATGGAGGCTCCCGGGCTGGCGTGTTACGACGGCTGAGTTTCCGCAGCCTACTTCCGCGCCGCGGCGGCCTGGGCGGCGACCTCGGCGGCGAAGTCGGTCTGCTTCTTCTCGATGCCCTCGCCGACGACGTAGAGGACGAAACCGTTGACCGTGGCGCCCTTGCTCTTCAAGAGCTGCTCCACGGTCTGCTTGCCGTCCTCGGCCTTGACGAAGACCTGGCCGAGGAGCGTCACGTCCTTGAGGAACTTCTGCACCGTGCCTTCGGCGATCTTTTCCAGCATCGCTTCCGGTTTGCCCGCCTCGCGCGCCTTCTCGATGGCGATGCGGCGCTCGGTGTCGAGGAGTTCCGCGGGCACACCGGAGGCGTCGAGCGCCTTCGGCTTCGAGGCGGCGATGTGCATGGCGATGTCCTTGGCCAGCACGTCGTCGCCGCCCGTGACATCGACGAGCACACCGATCTTGCTGCCGCCATGGACGTAGGACGCCAGGCGGCCTTTCGCCTCGAGACGCTGGAAGCGGCGGATGGTCATGTTCTCGCCGATCTTGCCCACCAGCGCGGCGCGTGTCGATTCGACGGTGCCATCGCCCATCGGCAGCGCCGAAAGGGCCGCCACGTCGGCCGGATTCTTCGAGGCCACCAGTTCGGCGCAGCCTCGGGCCAGGGCGATGAATTCCTCGTTCTTGGCGACGAAGTCGGTTTCGGAATTGACCTCGACCAGCGCACCCAGTTTGCCGTCGCCCGAGAGGTAGATGCCGACGACGCCTTCGGCCGCGATCCGGGTGGCCGCCTTGGTCGCCTTGTTGCCGAGCTTGACGCGCAGGATTTCCTCGGCCTTGGCCATGTCGCCATTGGCCTCGGTCAGTGCCTTCTTGCATTCCATCATCGGCGCGTCGGTCTTCTCGCGCAGTTCCTTGACCATGCTTGCGGTGATTTCCGCCATTCTTCTGCTCCAGGTTCTAAGTCCGGTTACCGCGGGAGGACGGAGGCCAGGCGACTCCGAGTTGCGCCCCGCGGCGGAATTGTCCTTACTCTTCGGTTTCTTCTTCGACTTCGACGAACTCGTCCTCGCCGGCGACCGCCTGGACGACCTCGTTGATCATCTGGCTCTTGCCCTCGAGCACGGCGTCGGCGACGCCGCGCGCATAGAGGCGGATGGCACGCGAGGAATCGTCATTGCCTGGGATGACGTAATCGACGCCGTCCGGGCTGTGGTTGGTATCGACGACGCCGATCACGGGAATGCCGAGCTTGTTCGCCTCGGTGACCGCGATCTTGTGATAGCCGACGTCGATGACGAACAGGGCATCGGGAATGCCGGCCATCTCCTTGATGCCGCCGATGCTCTTCTGCAGTTTGGCGAGCTCGCGCTGCATCATCAGGGCTTCCTTCTTCGACATCTTGTCGAAGGCGCCGCCCTCGGCCATCTGCTCCATTTCCTTGAGGCGCTTGAGCGACTGCTTGACGGTCTTGAAGTTGGTCAACATGCCGCCCAGCCAGCGCTCGTCGACGTAGGGCATGCCGCAGCGGGTCGCTTCCTCGACGATGATCTCGCGGGCCTGACGCTTCGTGCCGACGAAGAGGATGGTGCCCTTCTGCGCCGCCATCTTCTTCGCGAAGGCCATCGCCTCGTTGTATTTCTGGAGCGTCTTCTCCAGGTTGATGATGTGGATCTTGTTGCGATGGCCGAAGATGAAGTTGGCCATCTTGGGATTCCAGAAGCGGGTCTGGTGGCCGAAATGGACGCCGGCCTCCAGCATCTGGCGCATGGTCGTGGTCATGAGTGGATCTCCGATATGGGTTGGCCTCCGCCCGGCCGTGCTGCTTCCGAGGAAGCCACCCTATCGGCGCCGGGCGTGCGGATTTTGCGCCGGGGTACCCCTGCGCAAGGCGCGGATTATAGACGTATCAAGGAGATGCCAGCAAGCGCCCGGGGGCTTTGACGGTAGAATCGTAGCGCCAACCCCATCCTCGACCGCAACGCCATGGGCATCATCATCAAGACCGCGGAAGAAATCGCCGCGATGCGCGTCGCCGGCCGACTCGCCGGCGAAGTGCTCGACTACATCACGCCCTTCGTCCGACCCGGCGTAACCACCGAAGAACTCGACCGGCTCTGCCACGACTACATGGTCAATGTGCAGGGCTGCATTCCCGCGCCCCTCAACTACGCGCCGCCCGGCTATCCGCCCTACCCGAAGTCGATCTGCGCCTCGGTCAACCATCAGGTCTGCCACGGCGTCCCCAACGACCGGCCGCTGAAGAAGGGTGACATCGTCAATCTCGACATCACGACGATCAAGGACGGCTGGCACGGCGATACCAGCCGGATGTTCATCGTCGGCGACGCCTCGATCCTGGCGAAGCGCCTGTGCCACGTCACCCTCGAATGCCTCTGGCTCGGCATCGACCAGGTACGCCCCGGTGCACACCTGGGCGACATCGGCGCGGCAATCCAGCGGCACGCGGAAAAGCACGGTTTCTCCGTCGTCCGTGAATTCTGCGGCCACGGCATCGGCCGCAGCTTCCACGAAGAACCCCAGGTGCTGCATTACGGCAAGGCCGGCACCGGCCCGGAATTGAAGCCCGGCATGATCTTCACCATCGAGCCGATGATCAACGCCGGCAAGGCGGCCATTTCGGAGCTGCCGGACGGCTGGACCATCGTCACCAAGGATAGAAGCCTTTCCGCACAGTGGGAGCACACCATCCTGGTGACGGAAACCGGCCACGAGGTCCTGACCCTCTCGGCCGGTGCGCCGCCGAGGCCCGCCTCGCTCTCCTGACGTGTCGCCGAACGCCGCGCCGGCCGTCGATGTGCGTGCGCTGATTGCGGATGCGCGCGCCGCGCTGCGCGAAACCCAGTCGTCGCTGGACGCCGGCTACCGCGAAAAACACTCGGCGACCGCCCTGCTGCGCGGACGCAGCCGCCTCGTCGACCGTGTGTTGCGCGACCTCTGGGCACGGCTCGGCATGCCGCCGGAGATCGCACTCGTGGCCGTCGGTGGATACGGCCGCGGCGAGCTGTATCCGGCCTCCGACGTCGACCTGCTGCTGCTCGTACCCGCGGATTGCGGTGCCGCGCACCATCCGCGTCTCGAGCCCCTCGTCGGCCTGCTCTGGGACATCGGTCTCGAGATCGGCCACAGCGTGCGCAACATCGATGAATGTCTCGACGAAGCGGAGCGCGACATCACCGTGCAGACCGCGCTGCTCGAGGCCCGCCTGATTTGCGGCAGCAGGACGCTGTTCGCGGAATTCGACCGGCGCTTCCATGGCCACCTCGATCCGCTGACTTTTTTCCGGGCGAAGCAGCTCGAGCAGGCGGAGCGCTACGCGCGCTTCAATGACACGCCCTTCAGCCTCGAACCGAATTGCAAGGAGAGTCCGGGCGGCCTGCGCGACCTGCAGATCATCCAGTGGGTCGCTGCAGCCGCGCATCTCGGCCGGCGCTGGCACGAACTGGCGAGGACGGTGCTGATCACCCCCCACGAGGCCCGCCAGCTCGCCCATGCAGAAAACTTCCTGCGACACGTGCGCATCCGGCTTCACCATCTGGCCGGACGGCGTGAAGACCGCCTCACCTTCGAGTTCCAGGAACGCCTCGCTGCGAGCTTCGGGATCACCGCGACGCGGGGCAAACGGGCCTCCGAAGTGTTCATGCAGCGCTATTACCGCAACGCAAAACTGGTCACGCAGCTCAATGCCCTCGTGATCCAGAACCTGAACGCCTGCCTCGCACCCGGACCGATCGGCGCGCCGGTGGCGATCGATGCGCATTTCCAGACGGTTCGCGACCTGCTCGACATCCGCGACGAGCGCCTCTTTGAACGGCGGCCGCTGGCGCTCTTGGAAAGCTTTCTTCTGCTCGCGCGCCGCCCCGAGCTGCACGGCATGACCGCGCGCACGCTGCGCGCGCTCTGGGGCGCGCGCCGCAAGGCCGGCGCCGCGCTGCGCCGCGATCCCGAGGCGGCGGCCCTGTTCCTCCAGCTGTTCCGGGAGCCCCGCGGTCTCACCCACGAGCTGCGGCGCATGAACCAGTACGACGTGCTCGGCAACTACCTGCCGGCCTTCGGCCGCATCGTCGGCCAGATGCAGCACGACCTGTTCCACGTCTATACCGTCGACCAGCACATCCTCCAGGTCGTGCGCAACCTTCGTCGTTTCGCCTTGCCCGAATTCGCGCACGAGTTTCCGTTCTGCTCGCGCCTGATGGCCGGCTTCGACGCGCCCTGGCTGCTCTATGTCGCGGCCCTGTTCCACGACATCGCCAAGGGCCGCGGCGGCGACCATTCCCTGCTCGGCACGGCCGACGCGCGGCGCTTCTGCCGCCGTCACGGCATCGGCGGCGAGGATGCCCGCCTGGTCGTCTTCCTCGTCCGCCATCATCTGACCATGTCGCAGGTGGCGCAGAAGCAGGATCTCAGCGACCCCGAAGTCATCCGCAGGTTCGCGGGCATCGTCGGCAGCGAGCGGAAGCTCGTCGCGCTCTATCTGCTCACCGTCGCCGACATCCGCGGCACCAGCCCCAAGGTCTGGAACAGCTGGAAGGGCAAGCTGCTCGAGGATCTGTTCCATGCAACCCTGAAGCTGCTTCGCGGCGGCGCGCCGCCGCAGATGGCCGGGGTGGCCGAGCGGCAGGCCGAGGCACTCGCGCTGCTCCAGTTGCGCGGCCTGCGGCCCGGCGTGGAACAGGCGCTCTGGCGACACCTGGATACGGGCTACTTCCTCCGCCACGACGCCGACGAGATCGCCTGGCACACCCGCCACGTCTTCTCGCGTGTCGATGCCGCCGATCCGGTCGTCCGTGCGCGCGTCAATGCGTCCGGCCAGGGCGTGCAGGTCATGGTCTACGTGCCCGACCAGCCTGAACTGTTCGCGCGCATCTGCGGCTTCTTTGCCGGCATGGGCTACTCGATCGCCGAAGCGAAGGTGCATACCACCGCCCATGGCTACGCGCTCGACAGCTTCACCCTCCTCGATCCGGGCGAGCACGTCGCCTATCGGGACGTGGTCGCACTCATCGAACACGAACTGGCGGCGCGGCTACGGGAGCATCGGCCGCTCGAGGCGCCAGCGCCGGCGCGGCTGTCCCGGCAGGTGCGGCACTTCCCCATCGTGCCGGAGGTGAGCATCCGCCGGGACGAGCGCGGCAACCAGCACGTGATGTCCATCGTCGCCGCGGACCGTCCCGGGCTGCTCTATGCCGTCGCCCGCATCCTCGGCTGCCACGGCATCTTCATCCGCTCGGCGAAGATCGCGACGCTCGGGGAGCGCGCCGAAGACACGTTCCTGATCAGCGGCACGGAACTGGACAACGTGGCGACGCTCGTGCGTCTCGAACAGGAGCTCCTCGAGGCGCTCAAGGTCTGAGCGGGTGAAAGATTCTGCTGCGCCTGCCAATACGTTGTTGCTCGTTCGCTCAAGGCTGCGCCTATCTGCGTGATATGCCTTTTCGCTCGCTGGCGCCGCGTCTTGACGGCGCTCGCAACGAATTTTTTCGCAAGCCCCGAGCGGACCCTCAGGCGCAGAAGTGGCCGATGATCCGCCGCGCCCGGCTCATCGAGGTCTGAAGGACTTCCTCGATCGCAGCCATGCTGATCGACCGGCTGCTGTCGCCGCGGCCCGCGGCCCAGTTGGCGACGACGCAAAGCGCCGCGTAGGGCACGCCGAGCTCCCGCGCCAGGGCCGCCTCGGGCATGCCGGTCATGCCGACGAGATCGCAGCCGTCGCGCTCCATGCGCGTGATCTCGGCGGCCGTTTCCAGGCGGGGTCCCTGGGTGGCCCCATAGACCGCGCCATCGACGACCGCTTCGCCTGACCGTCCGGCGGCCGCCAGCAGTTGTCCCCGCAGTTCCCGGTCATATGGCTCGGTGAAATCGATATGCACGACCTGGCCGTCGCCGTTTTCGTGGAAGGTCGTCTGCCGTC
Organism: uncultured Rhodocyclaceae bacterium; assembly: GCA_964530115.1. Taxonomy (GTDB): domain Bacteria; phylum Pseudomonadota; class Gammaproteobacteria; order Burkholderiales; family Rhodocyclaceae; genus Fen-999. The sequence continues at coordinate 54,059 of CAZGYD010000104.1, forward strand.
CCCAGGTGTAATCGATGATCTGGTCGGGGACGACCAGCGTCCCAGGCGGATAGCGCGGCGTGATGCCGCCGACCGAGGCGACCGAGACGACGCCCTCGGCACCCGCGGCCCGTGTCAACGCCCAGAGGTTGGCCCGATAGTTCACCCGATGCGGCGGAATGGTGTGGCCGTGGCCGTGCCGCGGCAGGAAGACGACATCCTTGCAGCCGATGCGGCCAAAGGTCAGCGGCCCGGAAGGTTCGCCCCAAGGCGTTCGGACGATTTCCCGGCGTATGCCCTCGAGGTCCGAAAGTTGTGTCAAGCCGCTGCCACCGATTACTGCAAGCATGTGAAATTCCTCGTTTTTCTTTGAAACTCAGCCGTCGTGACACGCCGTCCGCGTGTTAAGATGCGCGCCCCTTTTCACCCCCGGGCCGGCCGGCCCGCCCCGCCATGTCCCGTCCCCTGAGAAACATTGCCATTATCGCCCACGTCGACCACGGCAAGACCACCCTGGTCGATCAACTGCTGCGCCAGTCGGGCACCTTCCGCGACAACCAGCAGGTCGCCGAGCGCGTCATGGATTCCAACGACCTCGAGCGGGAGCGCGGTATCACCATCCTGGCGAAGAACTGCGCGATCGACTACGAGGGCACGCACATCAACATCGTCGAGACGCCCGGCCACGCCGACTTCGGCGGCGAGGTCGAGCGAGTGCTGTAGATGGTCGACGGCGTGCTGCTGCTGGTCGATGACGTCGAGGGTCCGATGCCGCAAACGCGCTTCGTCACCCGCAAGGCGCTCGCGCTCGGACTCAAACCGATCGTCGTCGTCAACAAGATCGACCGGCCCGGTGCGCGCCCCGACTGGGTCATCAACCACACGTTCGACCTCTTCGACAAGCTGGGTGCCACCGAGGAACAACTCGATTTCCCGGTGGTTTTCGCCTCGGCACTCAACGGCTACGCGATGCTCGAGGCCGACCGGCCCGGCACGGACATGCGGCCGCTCTTCGAGGCGATCCTCGCGCACGTGCCGCCGCCGGACGTCGATGCCGACGCGCCGCTCCAGCTGCAGATCTGCTCGCTCGACTACAGTTCCTACGTCGGCCGGATCGGCATCGGCCGCATCAAGAAGGGGCACATCAGGCCCGGCCAACAGGTCGCCGTGATGTACGGCGACGAGCCGCGCGGCCTCGCCAAGGTCGGCCAGGTACTGACCTTCCGCGGCCTCGAACGCGAGCCGGTGGCCGACGCCGAAGCCGGCGACATCGTGCTCGTGACGGGGATCGAGCAGGTCGGCATCGGCATCACGCTCTGTGCCGTCGACCAGCCCGCCGGCCTGCCGCCGATCGCCGTCGACGAGCCGACACTGACCATGAACTTCCAGGTCAACACCTCCCCGCTCGCCGGCAAGGAGGGCAAATTCGTCACCAGCCGACAGATCCGCGAGCGCCTGCACAAGGAACTGCTCGCCAACGTCGCGCTGCGCGTGCAGGACACCGCCGATGCCGATGTCTTCGAGGTCTCGGGTCGCGGCGAGCTGCATCTGACGATCCTGCTCGAGAACATGCGCCGCGAAGGCTATGAGCTCGCCGTCTCGCGCCCGCGCGTGGTCACGCGCATGGTCGACGGTGAAAGGCAGGAGCCTTACGAACTGCTCACCGTCGATGTCGAAGAGGCGCACCAGGGTGGCGTCATGGAGGAGCTCGGCCGGCGCCGCGGCGAGCTGCAGGACATGCAGCCCGACGGCAAGGGCCGGGTACGCCTCGAGTACCGGATTCCCGCGCGCGGTCTCATCGGCTTCCAGGGCGAATTCCTCACGCTCACGCGCGGCACCGGCCTCATGAGCCACGTTTTCGACGACTACGGCCCCTGGGCCGGGCCGATGGCCGAGCGCAGGAACGGCGTGCTGATCTCGGCCGAGGACGGCAACGCCGTCGCCTACGCGCTCTGGAAACTCCAGGAGCGCGGCCGGATGTTCGTCAGTCCCGGCGACGCGCTCTACGAGGGCATGATCATCGGCATCCACAGTCGCGACAACGATCTCGTCGTCAATCCGGTGCGGACCAAGCAGCTCACCAACATCCGCGCCGCCGGCAAGGACGAGGCGATCCTGCTCACGCCGCCGATCCGCCTGACGCTCGAATCGGCCGTCGAATTCATCGCCGACGACGAATTGGTGGAAATCACGCCGAAGTCGATCCGGCTGCGCAAGCGCTTCCTCAAGGCACACGAACGCAAGCGTGCCGAGCGCGAGGAGGCTGCCTGACGTGCGCCAGACTCAGCCGTGGTAACACGCCGGGACGAGGTGCGTATGCTGCGACGCTGGCTGATCCGCATCGCCATCGCCGCTGCGGCGCTCTCGCTGATCGGCTATTTCAGCAGCCCGACGGTCAGCCCGCTGATGTGTAAAATTTATTCGCAACGCATGCACGGAGCGCCGGCGGCCGGAACAATGGCGGCATAGGAGGACACGCCATGACCCTGCCCCGCTGGTTCCGTTACGTCGTTTTCGCCATTTTCGCCGCACATCTTTCCGCCTGCGACTTCCTCGCCATGAAAGAACTCCAGCCCGGCATCTCGACCGCCACGGAGGTTCGCGCGCGTTTGGGCAATCCGGCCCAGGAGTACCGCAACGCCGACGGCACCGTGACCTGGGAATTCAACCGCCAGCCGAACGGCACCGAGTGCTGGATGGTCACCCTCGGCCCGGACCAGATCCTGCGGAAGATCGAACAGGTGCTTACGGAAGCCAATTTCGCCAAGGTAACGGCCGGCATGGACCGCGACGAAGTCCGCCGTCTCCTCGGCGCCCCCGGCTGGAAGACGCTCTACAAGAACCTGAACGAAGAAATCTGGGACTGGCGCGTGGCCGGAACGATCCCGACCGAAGAGGCTCACTTCCACGTTCATTTCGACGCCGGCACCGGCCTCGTCAAGACGACGAGCCGGCGCATCGAGCCAAAGGCCTGAACCGCGCCGGCGCGGCTCAGTCGCCGCCGCTTTCCCTCACCGCATAGATGGCCGGCAGGTTGCGCCAGGCGCCCTTCACGTCCATGCCGCAACCGAAGAGATAGCGGTCCGGCAGGCGCAGTCCGACGAAATCGGCGCAGACGGGCTTCTCGCGGCCCAGTTCCTTCTCCACGAGAACCGCGAGCAGGCATGCGCGCGCGCCGCGCTCCAGGAGCCGCGCGCGGACCGCTGCGAGCGTGACGCCCTCGTCGAGGATGTCATCGAGGACGAGCACGACCCGGTCGCGCACGGGCGTGGCCGGCTCGACGCGCCACTCGAGCTCATGACCGCGCGTCGTGTTGCGGTAGCGGGTCGCGTGCAGGTAATCGCATTCGAGCGGAAACGCTAGCCTGGGCAGCAGACGACCGGCGAAGACCACCGCGCCGCCCATCACGGTGAGCACCAGCGGGTACTCGTCTCGGAGCCGGTCGGTGATTGCCGCAGCCATCCGGTCGATGGCGTCCTCGACCTCGCCCGCGGAACACAGCAGGTCGGCTTCCGCGAGCACGCGGCGCGCTTCCGCGGGCGTCATCCGGCCAGCCGCCTGCGCAGGAATTCCCCGAAGGCTTCGCCGACCTCGTGATGGCGGGTGCCCAGCTCGACGGTCGCCTGCAGGTAGCCGAGCTTGGAACCGCAGTCGTAGCGCGTGCCGGCGAACCGGTAGGCCAGCACCTGCTGCTCGCGCATCAGCGCGGCGATGCCGTCGGTCAGCTGGATCTCGCCGCCGGAGCCCGGCTGCACGTTTTCCAGATGGTGGAAGATGCGCGGCGTCAGGACGTAGCGGCCGACCACGGCGAGCGTCGACGGAGCCTCTTCGGGCCGGGGCTTCTCGACGATCGCCGAGACCTGCTCGACCCGATCCGCCAGCGGCCGCGAGGCGACGATGCCGTAACTGCGCGTCTCCGAGCGCGGCACGTCCTGTACGCCGAGCACCGAGCAATGATAGTAGTCGTAGGCATCGACCATCTGGCGCAGGACCGGCGGATCGCCGTCGAGCAGGTCGTCCGCGAGCAGGACCGCAAAGGGCTCGTCGCCGACCACGGGCTTCGCGCAGAGCACGGCGTGCCCGAGCCCGAGCGCCTCCGGCTGGCGGATGTAGATGCAGTTGATGTTCTTCGGCAGCATGTTGCGAACGAACTCGAGCATCTCGGTCTTGCCCCGCATCGCCAGTTCGTTCTCGAGTTCGTAGGCCTTGTCGAAATGATCCTCGATCGCCCGCTTGGAGCGGCCCGTGACGAAAACCATGTCGGTCACGCCGGCCGCGACCGCCTCCTCGACCGCGTACTGGATCAGCGGCTTGTCGACGATGGGCATCATTTCTTTCGGACTGGCCTTGGTCGCCGGCAGGAAGCGCGTGCCCATGCCCGCGACCGGAAAGACCGCTTTCTTGACTTTTTTCATGACTCCAACAGCTCCCTCAATTGCGTTTCGTCCAGCACCCGGATCCCCAATTGCCGGGCCTTGTCGAGCTTCGAGCCCGGTTCGGCGCCCGCGACGACGAAGTCGGTCTTCGATGAGACCGAGCCGGTCACCTTGCCGCCCCGGGCCTCGATCAGCGACCTCGCCTCGTCGCGGGTCATGCCCGGCAACGTGCCCGTCAGCACGAAGATCTTGCCCGCGATGCCGGCTGCCGCCGCCACCCGTTCCTCGCCGGTCGGCCGGACGCCGGCTTCCAGCAGCCCGGCGATGACGTCCCGGTTGTGCCGCTCGGCGAAGAAGTTCCGGATCGAGGCCGCGACGACCGGGCCGACATCGGGCACCGCCATCAGTCCGGACTCGTCTGCGCGCATCAACGCCTCCAGGCTGCCGAAATGGCGGGCCAGGTCGCGGGCCGTGCTCTCCCCGACATTACGGATGCCGAGTGCAAAAATGAAGCGCGCCAGCGACGGCCGCTTGCTGCGTTCGATTTCGTCGAGCAGGTTGGCGGCGGACTTTTCGCCCATGCGCTCGAGTGCCGCCAGCCGGCCGGCATCGAGCGCATAGAGGTCGGCCGGGGTCTTCACCAGGCCGGCATCGACGAGCTGGTCGACCAGCTTCTCGCCGAGTCCCTCGATGTCCATCGCCCGCCGCGAGCCGAAATGGATCAGCGCCTGCTTGCGCTGCGCCGGGCAGTAGAGCCCGCCCGTGCACCGGGCGACCGCCTCGTCCTGCGGCCGTTCGATCGCCGAGCCGCAGACGGGGCAGGACTTCGGCATGACGAATTCCTTCGCCGTGGCCGGACGCCGCTCGCGCAGCACGCCAACCACTTCGGGAATCACGTCACCGGCTCGGCGAACGATCACCGTGTCGCCGATGCGGATGTCCTTGCGGCGGATCTCGTCCTCGTTGTGCAGCGTCGCATTGGTCACGGTCACGCCGCCGACGAACACCGGCGCGAGGCGGGCCACCGGCGTGATCGCGCCGGTGCGGCCGACCTGGACGTCGATGGCCTCCACGGTGGTCAGGACCTCCTGCGGCGGATACTTGTGGGCCACGGCCCAGCGCGGCTCGCGGCTGACGAAACCGAGTTCCGCCTGCTGGGCGAGCGAATTGACCTTGTAGACGACACCGTCGATGTCGAAGGGCAGCGCGTCGCGCATGGCCAGGATGCGGTCGTGGAAGGCGACCAGTTCCCCGACGCCGCGGGCGATGGTCCGGTGCTCACAGACCGGCACGCCGAAGCCCATGAGGGCATCGAGCACGGCACTGTGCGTCGGCGGCAGCCGCCAGCCGGCCGTCTCACCGATGCCGTAGGCGTAAAAGGACAGCGGCCGCTCGGCCGTGACCTTCGGATCCAGCTGGCGCACGCTGCCGGCGGCGCCGTTGCGGGGATTGACCAGGGTCGGCCGGCCGGCGCGCCGCTGTTTCTCGTTGTAGCGCTCGAAATCGGGCCGGCTCATGAACACCTCGCCGCGCACTTCCAGCAACGGCGGCGGATCGCCGCCCAGACGCAGGGGGATACGATGGATGGTGCGGATGTTCTGCGTCACGTCCTCGCCGGTCTCGCCGTCGCCGCGGGTGGCCGCCCTCGTGAGCACGCCGTGCTCATAGCGCAGGCTGATCGCCAGGCCATCGAACTTGAGCTCGGCCGCGTACTCGACTGGCGGCGCATCCGCCGGCAACCCGAGCGCCTTGCGCACGCGCGCGTCGAAGGCCAGCGCCCCACCCGGCCCGGTATCCGTTTCCGTGCGGATCGAAAGCATGGGCACCGTATGCCGCACGGGCTCGAAACCCTCGAGCGGCCGGCCTCCGACTCGCCGAGTCGGCGAATCGGGCGTCTGAAGCTCGGGATATTTCTCTTCGAGTTCCCGCAGTTCGCGAAAGAGGCGATCGTACTCGGCGTCCGGAATGATCGGATTGTCGAGCACGTAATAGGCATAGTCGTGCCGCTCGATCTCGGCGCGGAGGAAAGCCGCGCGCTCTCGGGCTTCGCGCGGCGCGCTCATCATGAGAACAGGCGAAGCGCCCGCACGCTGCCGGCCTCGATGTCCTGCCGGGCCATCCTCTCCTGGATCTCGGCCACCTTGGTCCGGATGCCATCGAGCAGCTCCGGCGTCAGCCGGCTACCGTGCGCATCGACCATCGCGCCACCCAGTGTCCGGGCCAGATGCTCACCGACCGAGATCATCGCATCGAATACCGCCGGCCCGCCGGCCACCCGCGGCACGTCGAGCGAAAACGTCACGCCATGCGTGGCGAGCGATTTCATCGACTCCGGCTGGAAGCGCTCGGAGCCGACGTTGCAGACCACGAAACGCGTCTTGCCGCCTTCGTCGAGCGCGTGGAAGCAGCCATCGTCGAAGAGTGTCAGCCCCGCTGCCTCGAGCAGGCCGCGCAGCTTGGTGCCGGGAAAAGGTTCGCCGGCGGCGGCGATATTCACGCCGAGTTGCAGATCGACCGAGGCGCAGAAATCGTCGAGTCTCCGCGCGCCCATCAGCACTTCGTCGAAGTCCGGCAGCCGGGCGACGCCGGCGCACTGCACGACCATGTCCCGCACGCCGTCGAGGAAGGCGGTCAGATCGGCATCGCTGACGGCGCCGCGCCGGTCGGCCAGTTGGAGCGCGGCGCAGACCGTCCGGTAGCGGCCGACGTCGTCGGCCGACAACTTGTGCCACACAGAAGCCGCCTCGTCGAGGCCCAGCCACGTCAGCGGCTTCTGCACGTTTCCGGCCCAGCGCGCCTGGATGGCCCACAGTCCGGCGCCCGGCAGGCGTTCCGGGAATTCGATGCGCACGACGCAGTCGGCGATCTCATCGGCGTATTCCGGCGGCAGCGGAGGCGGGGCTTCCGGCTGCGCCTTTTCTTCCGCCGCAACGGCCGACGGCGTTTCGAGAACGGCCTCGAGATCGCCGATCGCCGGTTCGATGCGCTCACGGCTGTCCTCCTTCGACGCCAGTACCTCCTTCGGCGCCTGTACCTCCTTCGCCGCCTCGCCGGGCAGAACGGTTCCGGCCGCCGGGGCGTCATCGCCGAGCAACACGTCCGGCTGCCCGCCCTTGAAGATCTTTTCCGCGAGCCTGCGGTGCTGGCGTTCCTGCCACTTGTTGTAGCCCCAGACACCGACGACCGCGAGCACGCCCGCAGCAATCAGCGCCAGCTGCAATTCGTTCATGCGGCTTCCCTTTCGGTCATGCGCAGCGCCTCTTCGATATCGACCTCGACGACCCGTGAAACGCCCTGTTCCTGCATGGTCACACCGATCAGGTGCTGGGCCATCTCCATCGCGATCTTGTTGTGGGTGATGAACACGAACTGTGTCTGGGCCGACATCCTCTTCACCATGCCGCAGAAGCGTTCGGTGTTGGTGTCGTCGAGCGGCGCATCCACCTCGTCGAGCAGACAAAAGGGCGCCGGATTGAGCTGGAACATCGCGAACACCAGCGCGATGGCGGTCAATGCCTTTTCCCCGCCCGAGAGCAGATGGATCGTCGAATTTTTCTTACCGGGCGGCTGCGCCATGATCTGGATGCCGGAATCGAGGATCTCGTCGCCGGTGAGGATGAGCTTGGCTTCACCACCGCCGAAGAGCTGCGGGAAGAGCTCGCCGAAATGCCGATTGACGGTGTCGTAGGTTTCCTGCAGTTGCTCGCGCGTCTCGCGGTCGATGCGGCGGATCGCGTCTTCCAGGGTATGGATCGCCGTCGACAGGTCGGACGACTGGGCGTCGAGGAAGCCCTTGCGCTCGCGGGCGACGGTCAGCTCTTCGAGTGCCGCGAGATTGACCGGACCGAGCGCCTCGATCTCCGCGGTCAGCCGCGCGATGTCGGTGGCGAGAACGCTCTCCTTGAGGGCTGGCGTCAGGCCCGCGGCAAGCTCCGCCTCCTGCTCCGGCGTCGTGACCCCCGCTTCGACGAGTCGCTGGCTGAATTGCTCGGCGTTCAGTTCGGCCGCCTGCTGCTTGAGCTTCCAGTCGCCGATCTTCTCGCGCGCCGGCTGGAGTCCCTGCTCGAGCTTGAGCCGCTGCTCCTCCAGCGCCCGCAGCCCGGCGGCCGCGGTCTCGAGCGCATTGCGCCGCTCGGCGAGCAGCCCTTCGCGACCCGAGCGCGAATCGAGTGCCGACTGCAGCTGCTCCTGGAGCACGGCATCGCTGATCGCTGCCAGCTCCGCCGTCGCGGTATCCGTCTCGCCTGCAATGCGCTCGAGCTGGAGGCGCGCCGTTTCCGCCGCGCGCGCATTGTCCTCGAGCTTCGACCGGCACTCGCGCTCGGAAAAGCCGGCTTCCTGGGCTTCGCGGGCAAGCTGGTGCTCCAGGGCGCGCGCCTCCCGGAGCGTGGTGTCCTTCTGCCGCTGGCGCTCGAGCGCCTCCTCGAGCTGCCGCCGGGCTTCTGCGAGGCGCTCCCGCAGGACGCCCGCCTCGGCTTCGGCACGTGCCAGGCTGTCACGCTCGCCCTCTTCGCCGGCCCGGATGTCGTCGAGATCACGGGCGATCTGCCCGGCCCTTTCTTCGTAGCGTGCCTGGGCCTGGGCCAGCTTCAGTGCCTCGACGTGCGCCGTGTGCGCGCGCTGACGGAGTTCCTCGATGAGCTTGCGGACGGCGTGTTGCGACGACTGAGTTTCCGAAAGCGCGTGCTCGGCCGCGGACTGCGCCTCGCGCGCGGCCGCCTCTTCGGCCTCCAGGGCACTAATCCGGCCGGCGAGTTCCTCGATCTCCCTTTGCCGTTCGATGACGCCGTGCGTCTTCACGTCCGGCACGTAGAGCGTGAGGCCGTGCGGCGACAGCAGGTCGCCGCGTCGGTTCACCCAGGTGCCCCCGGCGGCAAGCCGCGCGCCCAGGTCGTCGGCACACTGGATGCCGCCCAGCCATTCGTCGAGCACCGCCGACCAGCGGACGTCGTCGCAGCGAACCTTGGCACGGAGCGAACCGTCCGTCGCTTCCGCGACGCCCTCCCCGGCCGGCCGGCCGAAAGACACCGTCGCCGGCGGCGGAGAGGCGAGCACGCGCCGGGCCAGCCCGTCGTCCGCGGAAAATGCCGAGAGACGCTCGCGCAACACCGATTCGACCGCCGTTTCCCAGCCGGGCTCGACCCGGATCCGACGCCAGAGCGGCAGGGCGTCGGCAAGACCGTTGGCCTTAAGCCAGTCTTCCAGCGCTCCGCTCTGCTGCACGCGGCTTTGCAGTTGCACGAGCGCGTCGCGTCTCGCGCGCGCTTCCGTGGTCGCCCGATGGGCCGCCGCGAGCCGTTCGCGGGCCTCCTTCAGGGCCGCCTCCAGTTCCGGCAGGCGCGCCTGGAGCTCCGCGGCCGTCGTCTGCTGCACGGCGAGTTCCTCGCTCGCGCGCGCCTCGGTCTCGCGGGCCGACTCGAGATGCACCGGATCCGGCGCCGGCAGGCTGGCGCGTTCCTGCTCGAGGCGGACGCGACGGGCGGCGAAATTTTCGATAGCGCGCAGCGCATGGCCACGGTCGGCTTCGGCGAGACGCAAGCCCTGCTCCGCTTCATTGAGCGCCTTGCGCGCCTCCGCGACCGCGCGGGCAGCCTCTTCCACCGCGGCCTCGGCCTCGGGCACGCGCTGGGCGGCCTCTTCGTGTCGGGCCTGGGCCGCGGTCAGCCTTTCGGCCGAATTCTCGAGGAGCGCCTTCCAGCGGAACTCTTCCTCCTCGACCCTCTTTTGCTCCGACGTCCAGTGTTGCCGTTCCGTCTCGAGCTGGGCGAGTCGGGTTTCCAGGCGCTGGCGCGCATCGCGCAGATGATGGATCTCGGTTTCGAGCCGCTTGACCTCGGCGTTGGCCGCGTACATTTCCGCCTGGGCGGCATGCAGCGCATCCGAGGCGAGGAAATGCGCTTCACGCGCTTCTTCCACGCGTGCCTCGACTTCCCGCAACTGGGCGGTCTCGGCCTCGACACGGTTGATCGCCTTCTCGACCTCGCGGGAGAGGCGCTCCGCCTCGGCCCGCGCATCGTTGCGCTTCTTCAGCCAAAGGAGATTCTGCCGGCGCCCGAGTTCTCCATGCAGCTCGTGGTAGCGGCGCGCCACCTCGGCCTGGCTTTCGAGCCGGGCGATCTGGCCCTCGAGTTCGTTGCGGATGTCATCGACGCGCGCCAGATTTTCGCGGGCATCCTCGAGGCGATGTTCCGTCTCCTTGCGCCGCTCCTTGTATTTGGTGACCCCGGCCGCCTCCTCGAGGAAGAAGCGCAGATCTTCCGGCTTCGATTCGACGATGCGCGAGATCGTGCCCTGACCGATGATGGCGTAGGCGCGCGGGCCGAGTCCGGTGCCGAGGAACAGATCGACCACATCGCGCCGGCGCACGTGCAGGTTGTTGATGTAATAGCTCGAATTGCCCTCCCGGTCGAGCACACGCTTGACCGTGATCTCGGAATACTGCGACCACTGGCCGGCCGCGCGCCCCTGGGAGTTGTCGAAGAAGAGCTCGACGCTCGCCCGGCTCACCTCCTTGCGCGAGCCGGAGCCCTTGAAGATCACGTCCTGGATCGATTCGCCGCGCAACTCGGAGGCCTTGGACTCCCCCAGAACCCAGCGCACCGCGTCGATGATGTTGGACTTGCCGCAGCCGTTCGGTCCAACCACGCCCGCGAGCTGGGCCGGGAAGAGCACCGTCGTTGGCTCGACGAAGGACTTGAAGCCGGCGAGTTTGAGCTTGATGAGACGCACGTTCGGGAAATCAGCCGCTTACATGAAAAAACCGTCCCGGGACCGGACGGTGCGCGCATTATAATCGCAAGCACTTTGCATCACGCCGGACGTCGCCCGCCATGGCCACCCGCCCCTCGAAGACGCTGGAAACCTTCCCCAACCCCGCGCCGCACCGGGATTACCAGATCCATATGGAAATCCCGGAATTCACCTGCCTCTGCCCGAAGACCGGACAGCCGGACTTCGCGGTGCTGACGCTCGACTACGTGCCGGACGAACTCTGCATCGAACTCAAGAGCCTGAAGCTCTACATCTGGAGTTTCCGCGACGAGGGGCATTTCCACGAGGACGTCACCAACCGCATCCTCGACGACCTCGCCGCGGCGGTGAAGCCGCGCTTCATGCGGCTGACGGCGCGTTTCTACGTGCGTGGTGGCATCTTCACCAACGTCGTCGCCGAGCACCGCAAACCCGGCTGGCAGCCCGCGGCCCGCATCGAACTGGCCGAGTTCTCCCCCCAGTCGAACGTCCGGGGATGACCGGCGTGCGCGAGGCCCGCCTCCGCTTCGCCTCCATCGGCCGCGCACTCGCGGCGGGGCGCACCGTTGCAGCGCGCGCAGGCAGGGTCGGGACGGGCTACGCGGCGATCTTCACGATCCTCGGCGCCGTCATTCTCTGGCTGCTCGTCAGGAGCGGCTTGACCCCCTTCGTCATCGCCGCCGCCGGCGCCTTCATGCTGGTCGGACCGATCATCCTCACCGGCTTCTTCGGCATCGTCCATGCCGTCGAAACCAGTGGCGCCGCAACCGCCGACGCGGTATTCGAGGGCTTCCACCGGCCGCCGGCAGCGATCTGGGTCATCGCCCTGGTCTGCATGCTGCTGTTCATGATCTTCGTCACCGATGCCGGCATCCTCTACAGCTACATGGTCGGCGGCACGCCGCTCTTTCCCGCCGACATGCTGCCGCCGCCGGAGGGCGCCGTGTCATTCATCTTCTGGGTCGCAGTTTCGGGCACTGCGATCGCATTCCTGCTGTTCAGCGTCTCCGCCTTCTCCGTGCCGCTCGTGTGCGAACACCGCGCAACCCTCGTCACCGCTGTGGTCACGAGCGTCAGGGTCGTCTTCCGGAATTTTCCGGTCACGATGGCGTGGGCCGCACTGTTGTCGATCGCCGTCTTGGGCAGCATCCTTCTGCTGCCGCTGCTGCCCTTCGTCCTGCCGGTGATGGCCTACGCGAGTCACGCCCTCTACCGCGAGGCGCTACCCCCCGATCCGTGACGAGAACAGGCTGGCGGCGACGATCAGCGCGCCGCCGATCCATTCCTGCGGCCCCATCGCCTCGCCAGCCAGCCACCACGAGGCCAGCGCCGCCACCACGAGTTCGAAGAGCAGGATCACCACCGCCCGGCTCGCCGGCATTCTCGTCAGCCCGTACTGCACGACCGGATTGATGATCAGCAGCACCAATCCCACGGCGACGACGAGGAACGCGATCTCGGAGTCGATCGATGCCACGGGCAGGCCGCCCGCGAGCGGAGCGAGCGGCAGGCCGAGCACCACCACGCCGAGGAACACGGCCATGGACTTTAGTTCCACGGAGTAATGATCGGCCTTGCGGATCAGGACATTGGAGAGCGCGAAGAGGAAGCCCGAGGCAAGCCCCATCCATTCTGCCCCGGTGCGCGGCAGCGGCAGTCCGAGATCCGGCCGCCACAACATCACCATGGCGCCCGTCAGCGAAAGCGCGACGACTGCAATGCCCATCCGGTCGAGTCGTTCATCGAGCAGCAGGCGCGCGAGCAACACCGTCCACAGCGGGGCGAGATAGAAAAGCAACAGTACGCGCATGACCTCGCCTTGCACCGTGGCGACGACATACCCGACATTGCAGGCCGCCACTGAGAGCGCGATGGCCACCAGCCAGCGATCGACGCCAGGGTGCCGCAGCCTGTGGCGAAAGAACACGGCGCCGAAAACGAGCGCGACTGCATAAGTCATCGTCGTCGCGGCAACGGGCGGGATCCCCGCGGACTCGATCAGGCGGTAGGGGTACCAGATCAAGCCCCAGACCGTCGCTCCGGAAAGGAGTGCCAGCGCGGCCGAACCCGGCGTGCGCGCTGGCCTATAATTTCCGGCCATTTCGTCGTTGCTCGGTGCCATCCGTGAATCCGAACCTCACCAAACTCCAGCCCTATCCGTTCGAGAAGCTCAGGCAACTGTTCGCGGGCACGACGCCGCCGGAGTACCTGAAGGAAATCCGGCTCTCGATCGGGGAGCCGCAACATGGCACACCCGAATTCATCAAGGAGACACTTGCCGCCAACCTGTCCGGACTCGCGAATTATCCCACCACCAACGGTTCGGACGAACTGCGCTGGGCCATCGCATCCTGGCTCGCGCGCCGCTACGGGATCCCCGTGCCGGATCCGGCACGGCAGGTGCTGCCCGTCAATGGTTCGCGGGAGGCGCTGTTCGCCTTTGCCCAGTGCGTAGCCGATGCCGCGCGCAGTGATGGACTGGTGCTCTGCCCGAACCCCTTCTATCAGATTTATGAAGGCGCGGCCTACCTCGCCGGACTGACTCCCGGTTTCATCAACCAGGTGGCCGACGACCGATTCCAGATGGATTTCGATGCCGTTGCCGAAGACGACTGGCGACGCACCCAACTCATTTACGTCTGCTCGCCCGGCAATCCGACCGGCAACGTGCTCCACCTCGAGCAGTGGGCAAGGCTGTTCGAACTGTCGGACCGACATGGCTTCGTCATTGCCGCGGACGAATGCTACTCGGAGATCTACTTCGACGAATCGCGTCCGCCCCTGGGCGCCCTCGCCGCGGCACGGAAACTCGGCCGCGACGACTACCGCAACCTGGTCGTCTTTTCGAGCCTCTCGAAACGCTCGAACGTCCCCGGGCTGCGTTCCGGCTTCGTCGCCGGCAATGCCGACATTCTCAAGAAGTTCTGGCTCTACCGGACCTATCACGGCTGCGCCATGAGTCCGCCGGTGCAGGTGGCCTCGACGATCGCCTGGCAGGACGAAGCCCATGTCGTCGACAACCGGCGGCTCTACAAGGAGAAGTTCGATCGGGTCACCCCGATCCTGGCCGGCTGTCTCGACACGCAGATGCCCGAGGCGGGCTTCTACCTCTGGGCCTCCGTCGCCCGCTACGGGCTTTCCGACACGGCGTTCGCCCGCGCCCTGCACGACCGGTACAATGTCACGGTTCTGCCCGGAAGCTATCTGGCGCGCGAGGCGGGAGGCCTGAATCCCGGTGACGGCTTCATCCGGATCGCCCTGGTGGCAAGCCTGGACGAGTGTGTGGAAGCGGCACGGCGCATCGCCGACTTCTGCCAGACCCTTTGACCCCGAACACGACACAGAGGAACACGGACCATGCAAGACCTGCAGAAGATCATCGATCAGGCGTGGGAGAACCGCGCGAACCTCAGCCCGGGTTCCGCCCCGGCGCAGTTGTGCGAGGCCGTGGACCACGTCCTCAACGATCTGGACAAGGGCAGGCTGCGCGTCGCCGAAAAGATCGACGGCCAGTGGGTCACCCACCAGTGGATCAAGAAGGCGGTGCTGATCTCCTTCCGCCTCGAGGACAACCGCGTCATGGACGGCGGCACGCTGCGCTATTACGACAAGGTGCCGACGAAGTTCGCGACCTATGACGACCACGCCTTCCGCCAGGGCGGCTTCCGCATCGTGCCCGGTGCCGTGGTCCGGCGTGGCGCCTTCATCGGCAGGAGCGTCGTGGTCATGCCGGGCTTCGTGAACATCGGTGCCTACGTCGATGAAGGCACGATGGTCGACACCTGGGCGACGGTCGGCTCCTGCGCGCAGATCGGCAAGAACGTGCATCTTTCGGGCGGCGTCGGCATCGGCGGCGTGCTCGAACCGATCCAGGCCAACCCGACCATCATCGGCGACAACTGCTTCATCGGCGCCCGTTCCGAGATCGTCGAAGGCGTGATCGTCGAGGACAACTGCGTGATCTCGATGGGCGTGTTCATCGGCCAGAGCACCAAGATCTACGACCGCGCGACCGGCGAGATCCACTACGGCCGGGTGCCCGCCGGATCCGTGGTCGTCAGCGGCAGCCTGCCCTCGGCCGACGGCAAATACAGCCTCTACTGCGCGGTGATCGTCAAGAAGGTCGATGCGCAGACGCGCTCGAAGACCTCGATCAACGAACTGCTGCGCGACTGACGCGGCCGGCGTCCGGGAGACCGACGATGGCGACGATACTCGAAAAGCTCTTCCACCTGATGGCGGAGAAAAAGGCGTCGGACATCTTCGTCTCCGCCGGCGCCCCGATCAGCATCAAGATCCACGGCACCTGCATCCCGGTCAACCAGCAGGTCATGGATCCGGCGACCATCCAGAAGATGGCCTACGAGATCCTCACACCCGAACAGATCCGCAAACTCGAGGAGAACCGGGAACTCAACCTGTCGATCGGCATCGCCGACGTCGGCAACTTCCGGATCAACATGTTCTGGCAGCGCGGCACCATCGGTATCGTCGTCCGCTTCATCACCAGCCAGATTCCGCGCATCGAGGAGCTCTCGCTGCCTTCGGTGCTCTCCGACATCATCATGGAGAAGCGCGGCCTCGTGCTCGTCGTCGGTGCGACCGGCTCGGGCAAGTCGACGACCATCGCCGCGATGCTCGACCATCGCAACGCCAATCGCTCCGGCCACATCCTGACCGTCGAGGACCCGATCGAATTCCTCTTCAAGCACAAAAAATCGATCGTCAATCAGCGCGAGGTCGGCCTCGACACGCTCTCCTGGGGCGAAGCGCTCCGCAACGCCATGCGCCAGGCGCCCGACTGCATCCTGATCGGCGAAATCCGCGACAAGGAAACGATGAGCGCCGCGATCGCCTATGCGCAGACCGGTCACCTGTGCCTGGCGACGCTGCACGCCAACAACGCCTACCACGCGCTGAACCGGATCATCAATTTCTTTCCGCTCGAGAACCGGACCTCCCTGTATCTCGACCTGTCGGCGACGCTGCGCGCGATCATTTCGCAGCGGCTGGTCCGCAAGCCGGACGGCGCGCGCCTGCCGGCCGTCGAGATCCTGCTCAACACCCGCCACATCGCCGAGTTGATCGAGGCCGGCGAGATCAACGGCATCAAGGAGGCCATGGAGCAGAGCCTCGCCCCCGGCTCGCAGACCTTCGAACAGGATCTCTACCGCCTGTACAAGGAGCGGATCATTACCCTCGACGAAGCCCTGGCCAACGCCGATTCGCCGACCAACCTGTCGTGGCTGATCAACAATTCGCAGTTGCAGGCGCCCCCGGCGCAAGACACGGGCATCCGCGTGCCCTTCGCGACGGCCGCGACGACCGCCCCCGAGGCCGGCGGAAACGGTGCATCGTTCGCGGAATTCACGCTGAAGCTGGACGACTGACGCCGTGGCGACGCCGACGCTCGACCTCGCGCGCCAGTTGATCGCCCGCCGCTCGGTCACGCCGGACGATGCCGGCTGCCTGGAACTCCTCGCCGCGCGCCTCGCGCCACTCGGTTTCACGATAGAGCGCCTCGACGGCAACGGCGTCTCGAACCTGTGGGCGAGGCGCGGCACGGCGCCGCCGCTCGTCTGCCTCGCCCGCCATACCGATGTCGGGCCGCCGGTGCCGGTCGCCCAATGGCGCCGCGACCCTTGCCTTCCGAGCGACCCGTACGGCCGGCCCTACGGTCGCCGCGCCGCGGACCTGACTACCCCTCACGCGTCCTCCGTGTGGCTGGTCGCGCGCTCTCGCCCCCCCCCCTCCCCCCACGCGTCGG
>CAZGYD010000105.1:0-74987 GCA_964530115.1 uncultured Rhodocyclaceae bacterium
TAAGTGTTTTTTTTTTTTATTCAAGCAGAAGACGGCATACGAGATCTAGTACTGTCTCGTGGGCTCGGCGATTTGTATAAGAGACATGTCTGGCGCACCTACCGGGGACGGGCCGACTGCGAGAATCGGATCAAGGAACTGAAGGCGGACTTCGGTCTTGACGCGTTCAACATGAGAGACTTCTGGGCCACGGAAGCGGCATTGGGCTTTGCCATGCTTGCATACAACCTGATGAGCTTGTTCCGGCAAGCCGTCCTGCGTTCCAGAATCCAGCATACCCTTTCCACCCTTCACGGTCTGGTGCTGGCCATCGGCGGTGCGTGGCACCAGGACGCCAGACAGAACCGCCTGATGCTGTCCGTACCCCGCCGAAAACGCGCCTGGTTCGCCGGACTCTGGGCCAACGCTTCGGCTCCGCCTGTCATTCATGCGCTGCAGAATCGCTAATGGACAATCTGGGTTGAAACTTGAGCCAAAGGCCTTGGGCTCAAGCCAAATCGAGACGCCCGGCTCCACGTGGGCCGGGCGAGGATTGAAACCCTCGTCGTTGAGCGCGCAGGACAGATTGCCGGGCGAGGATCGACCGGCGGTATCGAGCTAAGTGGCGCGCAGTGCGTTGTCCGAATTACCCCTTGTGCTGCGCGAAGAGTTCCACCAACGCGGCGGTGACGTCGTCGGACGCCTGGGCGTAGGCGCCTTCCTCGAGCATGTGCAGGGCTTCGTCCTTTTTTCCCTGTTCGGCCAGGGCCAGGACTTCGCCGGCGCAGCGGTGGAAGCGGGTGTGGGCCTCGCACAGGGGCCCGAAGCCGGGCAGGTGGCCATAGTGGGCCTTGCCCTCGCCGTTGATCCAGGCACCGAGGGCGCAGAGATCGTCGCGGGCGACGCTGCCGACGGTCAGGTTCTCCTTGCTGATGCCGGCGATGTGGTCCTTCAGCCGCTCCTTCCAGCGGACGTGGGCGTCGATGGCGGTGTTGCCGTCGGCGACGAGGACGAAGAGCTTGGCGAGCAGTTTCTTCACCCGCTCCGAGGCGCGGACGTAGTCGCCGTGGTGCAGCAGTTGCAGCGCCCGGGCGGTTTCGCCGCTCTGCGCCGCGGAGAGGATCTCGCCGGCGCAGCGGTGGAAGTGGGCGTGGTGGGCCTTCATGTCGAAGAAGGTGTCGGAGAAGCCGAACTGGCTGCCGCCGCGGCCGTAGATCCATTTGCCGAGCGGGCACTGGTCGTCGCGGCAGACGATGTCGACCTTGAGGTCTTCCGTGCTGGTGCCGTTGATGTAGGACTCGAGGCGGATCTTCCATTTCATGTGCGCGTCGATTGCGGACTTGAAGTTGAGGCCGCCGACTTCGGCGCCGCGGTCTTCCGCCACGGGCGGTGCCACCGCGGGTTCCGGCGCGGCCGAGCCGCTGCCGGCGATCTGCTTGAACCAGTCCATGATGCCCATGCCTTCCTCCTGTTCGATGGGTGGGTGTGGTCTGAGAGTGTTTTTGTTTGGCGAAGCTTAACCCGGCAGGACACGCCCGCAGCCGCGGACTGCCGCCCGGATTGGTCAGGAGTAACGGCAAAAATTTGTGCCAATTCAGGGTTCCCGCGAAACTCAGCCGTCGTCACACGCCGGCAGCCGCCGCTCGGCGGGTTCCGGGTCCGTGCCGGGTCAGGCTTCGCGGTACTTTTCGATCAGCCGGTAGATGTGGCGCTCGCTGATGCCGAGCACGGCTGCGGTCTTCTGCCGGTTGCCGCCGTATTTGGCCATCACCTGGCGCAGATATTCGCGCTCGATGTCTTCGAGGCTGGGCTCCTGGCCGAAGCGCAGGACGATTTCGCCGCCGGGATCGCGGGGGATGAAAGCGAGGTGCTCGGCGCGCAGCTGGCTGCCCGGGCGGGCGAGGATGACGGCGCGCTCGATGGCGTTGCGCAGTTCGCGGACGTTGCCGGGCCAGTCGTAGGCGGTGAGGAGCTTCAGCGCTTCCGGCGCCAGCGTCATCGGCGCCGTGCGGTTTTGCAGGGCAAGGAAGTGGCGGGCCAGCGGCTCGATGTCCTCGCGCCGTTCGCGCAGCGGCGGCACCGTGATGACGAAGCGTGAGAGCCGGAAGTAGAGGTCGCTGCGAAAGCTGCCTTCCCGGCTCATGGCGGCGATGTCGCGGTTGGTCGCGGCGACGAAGCGGGCGTCGGCGGTGAGCGTCTTGTTGCCGCCGAGGCGGCGGAAGCTGCCGGTTTCCATGACCCGCAGCAGCTTGGCCTGGATGGCGGGGCCGATATCGCCGATTTCGTCGAGGAAGAGCGTGCTGCCGGCCGCTTCCTCGATCAGGCCACGCTTCATGCGGTCAGCGCCGGTGAAGGCGCCACGCTCGTGGCCGAAGAGTTCTGATTCGAAGAGGTTCTCCTGCAGGCCGCCGCAGTCGATGGCGACCAGTTCCCGCGCCGCGCGCGGGCTGGCCTCGTGGATCGCCTGGGCCACCATTTCCTTGCCGGTGCCGGATTCGCCGAGGATCAGTACCGTGGTGTCGGTTGGACCGACGGCCTCGATCAGTGCCTGCACCTCGCGCATGGCGCGGCTTTCGAAGACGAGCGGGCCGGGCCGCCGCGAGGCGAGCTGGGTGCGGTAGAAGCGGTTCGATTCGCGCAACTCGGCCGTCTCCAGCACCCGGCGCACCGTGATTTCGAGTTCGTCGACATCGACGGGCTTGGTGAGGAAGTCGGCTGCGCCCTCGCGGATGGCGCGTACGGCGTTGGGGATCGAGCCGAAGCCGGTGAGCACGATCACCGGGTACTGGGGGCGGAGCTCGCCGAGGATGCGCGCCGGGTCGCCGTCGGGAAGGCGGAAGTCGAGGATGATCGCGTCGGGTTCGATCTCGGCGAGGCGCGTCTGGGCGTCGGCCCACGAGGTGGCGCCGACGGCGGCGAAGCCCATGCCCTCGATCTGCCGGCGCAGGAGGCCGTTGAACACGGCGTCGTCGTCGATGACGAGCAGCGTCTTCTTTCTCACGGTTGCGTCTCCAGCGACGACTCGGCGAGCGGCAGGCGGATGCGGAAGCGGGCGCCCCGGCCCGGGGTGCTGTCGACCGAGATGTCGCCGCCCATGCGGTCGACGAAATTACGGACGATGGTCAGGCCGAGACCGGTGCCGGCGACGCCGTCGGCCCGGCGGCTGTAGAAGGGATCGAAGATGCGTTCGATCTGGTCGGCGCTCATGCCGACACCGGTGTCGGCGATTTCGATCAGCGCCCGACCATCCGCGATCGTCAGCCGCGCCGTCAAGGTGCCGCCCGTGGGCATGGCATGGTGCGCGTTCTGAAGCAGGTTGAGGAAGATCATGCGTACTTCGGCCTCGTCGGCGAGCACGCGTGCCGGGGTTTCGCCGGCTTCGAGCCGCTGGGTGATGCCACGGGTTTCCGCATCGAAGGCCAGGAGCCGAAGCGTGTCGCCGAGCGCCTCGCCGAGATCGACGAGTTGCAGGCGGTTCGCCGGCGGGCGGGCAAGCAGCAGCAGCCGGCGCGTCACGGCGATGCAGTTGTCGATTTCCTGGTCGATGAGGTTCATGTAGTCGATGATCTGTTCCGGCGCGATGCGACCCTCGCGGATCTCTCGCGACAGGCCCTGGACGCCGAGGCGGACCGAGCCGAGCGGATTGTGGATTTCATGGGCGATGCCGGCGGCGAGCAGGCCGAGTTCGGAAAGCCTCTGTTCGTGGGAAATTCGCGCCGCTTGGCCGATATCCCGCACCGATTCGACGACGTATCGCGTCTTGCCGCTGCCGTCGTCGATCTCGACCAGAACGGCGTGGATTTCAGCGGGGAACTGGCTGCCGTCGGCGCGCAGATGGCGATGGCCGGCCTTCAGCGTGTCGCCGACCCGTTTCAGTTCATGGACCGGGCAGACGACCAGGGTCGGCACGCAGGGCAGGTCGAGGCCGTGCGCGAGGTGACAGGGCGCGCCGACGACTTCGGCCGAGGGGCGACCGAGCTGGTCGCAGAAGGCCCGGTTGGCCAGCACCACCTTCATGTCGGCCACGCGGATCACGCGGATGCCGTCCGGCAGGCCGTCGAGGAGATCCTGGAGATAGGCCTCGTGCGCGCGGATGCGCGCCATCTGCGACTCGAGTTTTTCGGCCATGCGGTCGAAGCGGCGGCCGAGTTCGGCGAGCTCGTCGTCGCCCGGAAGATTCACGCGGCCGTCGAGCTGGCCGGCCTCGATGGCGGCCGTGGCCTCGCCGAGTCGGGCCACTGGCGCCAGTACCTGGCGGTTGAGGAAGCGCCAGAGCACCGCGAGGATGAGGCCGAGCACGGCGATGCCGGCCGCGGCGAAGGCGAACGCGCTTTCCATCGCCCGGGCGCGGATCTCGCTGGCGTCGTAATCGACGACCAGGATGCCATTGACCGGGGAAGCACTGGCCTGGCCATGGCAGGGCGCGCACGGCGGTTTGTTGCTCACGGGGTTCACCGAACGCAGGACTTCGCGCCCCGATTCGGCGATGGTAAATGCGGCGGTCGGCGGCGCGTCCGGCACCGGGATGAGCTCGGGCAGATGCCGGTCCACGCGGCCCGGGTCGGAGGCGAAGCGGACGTAGCCCGCGGGATTGAGGATCATCACGCCCTCGATGCCGGGTTGGTGGCCGAGGTGGCCGACGATGTCAGCAAGGCCCGGTACGTCGCGCTTGAGCATGGCGTTTTCCAGCGCGGCCTGCAGCAGCAGGTTGAAGCCGAGCGAGGCGCGGCTGCGCTCGTCGATGAGTTGGCTGCGGTACACGGTCAGGAAGACCGCGAGCAGCAGCGCGGAGAGCAGCCCGGCGGCCACCAGCAGCCGGACGAGGAGGCGACGTTTGAGCGGTGAGACGGTGACGATCATGGCCGGCAGTCTAACGCGGGCTTCCGCGGCCCGGTTCGTTCGCTTCTACCAGCTCGGCCCCTGTGCTCCCGGAAGGAAGGCGACGGACTGGACTTCCTCGACCGACGGACGGGCGGCGGCGAGGCGCGCCTCGATCTCCTCACGGCTCGGGCGCGGCTCGCGAAGCAGCGTGGCGAGGAGATCGCGCAAGGTCTCCGTCCAGGCTGCGGTCAGCACGGCGAGCGCGGCGTAGAACGGACTTTCACTCCTTGCCGCGACGCGCGCGGCAAACTCGGGCAGCCAGCGCAGCGTGTGCTCGTCGAGCGTGCGCGCGAGGCTGCGCCAGTCGTCGTCAAACTCAGCCGTGGTAACACGCCGGGCGACGTGGGCGATGTGGAGCAGTTGCAGCACGAGGTGGTCGTCGGGCCGCTGCCGCCAGTCCGCGGCGGCGAGGCCGGCGGCGGCATGGAGGTCGCGCCACTCGAACATCGCCCGCTGGCACATGAGATGATCGTCGTCGGTCCAGACCGATTCGCAGGGCGAGGCGCCGTAGGCGCCGGTCAGGTAGATCGCCGCGTACTCGCTGGCGAGCAGGTCCAGATCCTCGGCATTGGGGCGGACGGGCAGCGAGGCCAGGCCCGCTTCCATCGCCCGCCAGGCCGCCACGGCCTCGGGCGTCGCGGGCATCAGCCCGAGGCAGCCGGGAAAGCCCGCATCGCGGAGCGCCGCAATCGTTTCCGCGGTCAGCTCGCGGTCGTGCAGGGCCGCGAGCATCTCGGCGTCGTCGGCGATCGCTTCGGCGATGACCGGGCTCACACCTTGCCCTTGCTGTGGGGGACGAAGACGATCGACGGGTTGGTCAGCTCCGGATTCGCCATGTTCTTCACCCGGCGTACGACCTTGTCGTTCGGGCCGACGGCGGTGGTCTTCCAGGTGCCGGCGCGCAGCTGGTCGATCGGGCCGATGTCGAGCACGCGCATCATGCAGGCCATGACGCAGTAGGGCTTGCGGCCGGCCTCGAGCTCGTCGATGCAGAGGTTGCACTTCTTGATGATCTTCTCGACCGGGTCCCACTGCGGCGCGCCGTAGGGGCAGGCCGCCTCGCAACGGCGGCAGCCGATGCACAGCGTCGAATCGATGTCGACCACGCCGTTGTCGGCGCGCTTCCAGATCGCGCCGGTCGGGCAGGTCGGCAGGCAGGCCGGCTCGGCGCAATGGTTGCAGGACATGTTGACCTTGTAGGCGAAGACGTCCGGGTAGGTGCCGCCCTCGATGTACATGACGCGGCGGAAGCGCGGCCCCGGCGGCAGGCCGTTCTTGTCCTTGCAGGCGATCTCGCAGGCGCGGCAGCCGATGCAATCGACGTTGTGATGCACGAAGCCGAGCTGCTTCGCCGGCTTCACCGGTTCATAGGTCTGCGCGACCTTGCGCTCGAGCGCCGCCTTGACCTGTTCTTTGTCGAGTTTGGTGGCCATCGCGCGCTCCTCAATAGTCACGCCGGAAGATCATGGCCCGGGAGGTGGCCTTGATGTCCCATCCCGGACGATGGTCGAGGTCGGTCTTCTTCACGTTGACCAGGATGGTGTTGTAGGCGAAGGCGCCGGCGGGGCTCGGCTCGTCGAGCGTCAGGAAGTCGGGGTTGCCGGAGCGGTCGACGCCGTTCTTGTCGAGGTCCATCCACGAGCCTTCGTGCAGCGCGACGACGCCGGGCATGCAGCGCTCGGTGACGTAGAGCGGCGCGATGACACGGCCGCGGTCGTTCCAGGCTTCGACGATGTCGCCGGTCTTGAGGCCGAGCCGGCGGGCATCGGCGGCGTTCATGGTCAGTTCCTGCTGGTAGGTCTCGCGCAGCCACGGGATGTTGTGGAAGATCGAGTGCGTGCGCCAGCGCGGGTGCGGCGTGACCATGTGGAAGGGGTAGTCCTTGACCTTGGCGTGGCCCAGCCATTCGAACGGTTCGATCCATTTCGGGATGGCCGGGATCGGGTAGCCCCACTGCGTCTTCGTCCAGTCCTTCACCTGCGCCAGCGTCGTCGAGAAGATCTCGATCTTGCCCGAGGGCGTCTCGAAGGGGGTGCCCTTCTCGACCTGGTCACGGAAGGCGACGTGCGGCTTGTCGAAGGTGAATTTGTAGACGCCGCGGCGCTTGAATTCCTCCCAGCTCATCTTCACGCCCTGGTGGTCCTGAACGCGCTTCCACCAGTCGGCGAGATAGGCCTCGTCGACCGCGTCCGGGTTCTGGAAGTAGGAGCGGTCGGCCTTGGGGTTGTAGCGCTTGCCGAAGTTCGGCACCGAGGGGTCGATCTGCTCGATCCGGTAGGCGAGCTCGGTGTAGATCTGGAAGTCGGTCTTCGATTCGCCCATCGGCTCGATGGTCTTCGGCCGGTGGATGTAGTAATGGCCCTTGTACCAAGGCAGGGCGACGTCGTGCCGCTCGAAGTGCGTGGCGACGGGGAAGAGAACGTCGGCCCACAGGCCCGAGGGCGTGATCGTCGAATCGGCGCAGACGACGAGCTCGAGCTTCTTGATCGCCGCGATCTCCTTGTTGATGTTGGTGAGCTGGTTGAACCAGTCCGAGCCGTGCCAGAAGATCGCCTTGATATTCGGGATGGTGCCGTCGAGCTCGTCGTTGCGCGGCCAGATGCCGACTTCCTCGCGCTTGACGTTCGGGTAGTTGAGCACGCAGTGGGCCCAGCGGTCCGACTTGATCGACGAGAACCAGACGTTGGCATATTCGTCGTAGGGATAGGCGACCGACTCGGCGTGCCAGCCTTTGCCGACGCCCTCGGCGCTGCCGCCGAGGATGCCGATGTTGCCGGTCATCGCCTGCAGCGCCGCGGCCATGCGGTTGTACTGCTCGCCATAGGCGTTGCGGCCGGGCGCCCAGGACGCCTTGAGCGCGGCGGGCTTGGTGCGCGCGTACATGTCGGCCAGTTTCCTGATGTCGGCGGCGGGCACGCCGCAGATCTTCTCGGCCCACTCCGGCGTCTTCGGCGTGCCGTCGTACTTGCCGAGGATGTAGTCCTTGAAGTTCTCCTGGCCCTTGGCCCAGTCCGGCATCGTCCCTTCGTCCATGCCCTGGCAGAAGCGATTGATGAAGTTCTGGTCCTGCAGGTTGTTGGCGAAGATGTAGTGGGCCATGCCGGCGAGCATCGCCGCGTCGGTGTTCGGCCGGATGGGGATCCACCAGGCGTCGTAGGCGGCGCAGGAGTCCGTGTATTGCGGGTCGACGACGACGAACTTGCAGCCGCGCTGCTTGGCGAGCCGCATGTAATAGAAGGTGTTGCCGCCGTGGAACGTGTAGGCCGGGTTCCAGCCCCACATGATGATCAGCTTCGAGTGGGCGAAGGCGTCGTCCTCGTTGCCGTCTTCGATGGTGCCGAAGGTGATGCGCGAGGAGAACGTCGTGCCCTGATAGCTCGGCACGGACCACGAATTGGTGCGGCAGCCGAACATGCCGAGAAAGCGCGCGAGCAGGCCCTCGATCTGGTCCGACTTGTGCAGCACGCCGTAGGAGGTTCCCGCGTAGGCCTGGTCGAGGATCGCGGTCGGGCCATATTTCTGCTTGAGTTCGACCATCTTCTTCGCGACGAAGTCGAGCGCCTCGTCCCAGGAGACGCGCTTGAAGCGGCCTTCGCCGCGTGCGCCGACCCGCATCATCGGGTAGAGCAGCCGTTCCTGCGAGTAGAGGCGCGCGCGGTAGGAGCGGCCGCGCAGGCAGGCGCGCAACTGCGGGACCTGCTCGGTCTCGTAGCCGAAGGCGCCGCCGGCCTGGTAGCGGCCGTCGTCGGTGGAGAGCCGCACGATGACGTCGCCCTTCTTGTGCGCGACGAGCATGTGGCGCGAGCCGCAGTTGTGGTCGCAGGAGGTCACCACCGTCGTCAGCTGGTCGTCGGTCGGGTAGGGCTCGTAGGCGAAGGCTTGCGCGTCGCGCGCCTCCAGGCCGTAGCGGAAGAGCCCAGCGGTCGCCGCGCCCGCGGCGGCCGTCTTGAGGAAGCTGCGGCGGCCTGGATTGATCAGGTCCCGGATGGACTGCGCAATGGTCGGGTTGTTCATGGCGTCTTGGGCTGGAGGAAGCGGTTGAGTTGCTCGGATCTGGCGAAGCGCGGCTCGGAGTGCGTCGGCCTGTCCTTGGCCCAGTCGGGCACCTCCGGAGCCATGCCCGGCCACGGATTGCGCGGATACGGGTAGGCGATGCGGTACCAGGCGCGGCCGCCGTGGCAGCCGTAGCAGACGTCGCTGCCTTTTTCCTTGGCCATCGCCTCGATGGCTTCGGTGTTCAGGTAGTTGACGTTGTGGCGGTTGGTGCGAAAGCTCTCATGACAGACGAGGCAGCTGTCCTGGAACGTGTCCTTGACCTCCGGCCATGGGCCCGGCAGGCCCATGATCTCGTTGGCCGGCATCTGGCCGTGGCACTTGAGGCAGACCGTCTCGGGATTCACCTGCTTGCGCAGCGTGATGTCGGTCGTGTCCTGACCGAGGTCGGCGGAGGAACCCGGCGCTTCCTCGCGCGGATCGTGGCCCTGGTGGCAGGTGTTGCACTGGAGGTTCATCAGCTGTTTCGCCAGCGGCGTTTCGAGATGGCGACGGTGGAAGGTGTCCTGTTCGCCGGTGTAGGTCTTCATCTGCTGGTACCAGGCGAGCGACGACGCGGCGGGCAGCCCGGCGGGCGACTTCTCACGGACCCGGTCTTCCAGCACTTCGCGGTGGCAGGCGAGACATTCCGCGTTCGTGGCCGTCTCTGCGGCCGGCTTGAAGTGCAGCGGACTGTAGGTCGCCCGCAAGTAGTCCGGGGCGGCGTTCGATGACGCCGAAGCGGCATCCGCGCGGGGCTTCGGCACTCCGAAAACCGCGAGCACGAGGGCGATGCCCGCCCCGATGATCGCGGCGATGATCCAATCCTGTTTCGACATGCTGCGTGGCCTTCTATCGTTTTTCGGTGGTCGATGGCTGCGAATGCCAGCCACGGAGGTCGTAGGGCGGAGGCATTCCGGGACGCGTGAAGGGCGTGTACCAGTGGCCCTGATCCTTCACGAATCTTTCGATGCTCTCGGGGACCGGTTTGCTCACGCCATGGAGGGCGTTCGGATCGGGCGCCGCCGCGGCGACCGTCGGCGCGCCGGCGGGCCGCTGCCAGGGCTCGATGCCGGCGATGCGGGGCGCGTCCGCGAGGGCCGGGCCGGCGAGCGCGAGCAGGACGAGGATGCCCGCGAACCGGCTGGTTGAAGCGTGTCTCGTTTCCGGGATCATGGCCTTTGCCGCTCTCCAAAAAACGGGATGGGGCAAGCCCCATCCCGAACACCAGGCCGGGAGCCCGGTTATTTCTTGCCTTCCATGCCGGACATGCCCGACATGCCCTTCTGGCCGGACATTCCGGACATGCCGCTCATGCCGGACATACCCTTCTGGCCTTCCATGCCGGACATGCCGCTCATGCCCGACATCCCGGACATGCCTTGCTGGCCCGACATGCCGCTCATGCCGCTCATGCCCGACATGCCGCTCATGCCTTCCTGCTTCTGCTTCTTGGCCTTGCCCTTGCCTTCCATGCCCGACATCCCGGACATGCCCTGCTGACCGGACATGCCGCTCATGCCGGACATCCCGGACATGCCTTTCTGGCCTTCCATGCCCGACATGCCGCTCATGCCCGACATCCCGGACATGCCTTTCTGGCCTTGCATGCCGGACATGCCCGACATGCCGGCCTGGTCGGCTGCGAGCGCGGCGCCGGCGAATGACAGGGCGGTGGCGATGACGATGGACTTGATCTTCATTCAATCCCCTTCGAAGGATGGAGTATTGCTCCGGCCACGTGCCGGTCCGAAGCGGGCCACGTTCGATGACGCCCACTCATCCTTCCCTTGGCAAGTAGCGTGCCCGAAGACATGGGGCGTACAACTCGTTGAAAAACTGCAGGAATGCCAAAGAGCGGCAACGGGCGCCGCCGCGGCCCGCCTGTCATTTTGACAGGCTCGGTTTTTTGCTTCTGGCCCAAGTCCTTGTTTTGATGCCGCATCCCGCCCTGACAGCTTGTCATGCGACTTCCGGCGGACGCAGCCAGCGGGAAAACCAGACGACGATCTTCCGCGTCGCCTCGTCGAGCGTGCCGAGTTCCTCGAAGGCGTGCGAGGCACCGGCGACGATGGCCAGTTCCTTCGGGCAGGCGAGCACCTCGTGCGCCTGACGGTTGCGCTCCACCGTGTCCCGGTCCAGTTCGCCGACCACGAGGAGCAGGGGCATGGCGAGCGTCCTCAGCGGTTCGAGACCGGCGAGATCCGGCCGGCCGCTGCGGCAAGCCAGCGCCCGCAGCGCCGTTGTGCCTTCCGCTGCGACGCGGATCATCGCCGCCGCCGCGTCCTCGCGCGCGAGCATGCCAAGCGGCAGCGTCTGGAGCTCGCCATGCGCCGAGATCCACTCGAGCACGGCTTCGATGCGCGGCACGAGGCTGTGGGGGTGCCGCCAGGTGCCGGGCGCGTGGCGTTCTTCCTCGTGGGTGAGCAGCGCGACCTCCAGGGTCCCGAAGCCAGCGGCGACGAGCGCCTCGGCGATGAACGCGCTGCGCGAGGTGGCGAGCGTGCCGCTGCCGCGTTCGACGAGGACGACACAGCCGGCCGGCGCCGGCGGCAGGGCGAGCAGCCCGTCGAGCCAGCGGTCGCCGGCGCGGATCTGCACACTTTCATGGCGCGGCTTCGTGCCCATGCCGTCGATGATACCCGCGACGATGCCCGGCCGGCACCCGCCGGCGTGTTACGGCGGCTGAGTTTCACGAACCGGTGGCGCCAGGTTCGCCGGTGCCTTCCGGGCGATCCGATCGTGCGAGTGCGCGATCGGCCGACGAGCGACCAGCAAGGCTTCGCAGAAACGCAACGTATCCTTAACCGTGCGCGCCTAGCATCCGCCGTCATCGCATTCCGCTGGGAGGAGCCATGAACGCGATCCTGGTTAACCGACTGACCAAGACCTTCGGCGGCCGCCGCGCGCTCGACGATGTTTCGTTCTCGATCGCGCCTGGCGAAATGGTGGCGCTGATTGGCGCTTCCGGTTCCGGCAAATCGACGCTGCTGCGTCACCTTTCCGGCTTCGTCGCCGGCGACCAGGGTGTGGTCTCGATCCATGGACAATGCATCCAGCGTGACGGCAGGATCGTCCGGCAGGTTCGCAGCCTTCGCTCACAGATCGGTTTCATCTTCCAGCAGTTCAACCTGGTGGGCCGCCTGAACGTGCTCACCAATGTCCTGACCGGACAGCTCCACCGGATTCCCAGCTACCGCTCGCTCGTCCGCATCTTCACCCGCAGCGAGCGGGAGGCGGGCCTGCGTGCGCTTGCCGAGGTCGGCATGGCCGAGCGGGCCTGGCAGCGCGCCTCGACGCTCTCGGGGGGCCAGCAGCAACGGGTGGCCATCGCCCGGGCGCTGGTGCAGGGCGCGAAAGTGGTTCTCGCCGACGAACCGATCGCCTCGCTCGATCCCGAGTCGTCGCGCAAGGTCATGGAGATACTGACGCGCATCAACCGCGACCACGGCTGCGCCGTACTGGTGTCCTTGCACCAGGTCGAAGTGGCGCTGCGCTATTGCCCGCGCGTGATCGCCATGCGCGACGGTCAGGTCGTCTATGACGGCCCGGCCGGTGCGCTGACCGCCGCGTTCCTCGAAGAGCTGTACCGCAGCGATCCCGAAGGCGCATACGCGGGCGTTTCTGCTGCCGCCACCCCGGAACCCGCCGCCATGCCGTTGGCCGCGTAACCCCCTGATTCCATCAAGGAGGCTCACTACCATGATTCGCAAACTCTTTGCTTCCCTGCTCGTCGCCGGCGCCTGCAGTGCCACCGTGGCTGCCGAGCCGGTCGAAATCAACTTCGGCATCATCTCGACGGAATCGGCTGCCCATCTCAAGGCCGATTGGCAGCCCATCCTCGACGACATGGAAAAGAAGACCGGCTACAAGGTCAAGGGCTACTTCGCCAACGACTATGCCGGCATCATCGAGGGCATGCGCTTCGGCAAGGTCCAGGTGGCCTGGCACGGTAACAAGTCGGGCATGGAGGCAGTCGACCGCGCTGGTGGTGAAGTATTCGCCAAGATCACCTATGCCGACGGCTCGCCCGGTTACCACTCGCTGCTGGTCACCCACAAGGACAGCCCGTACAAGACGCTAGACGACGTGCTGAAACGCGGCAAGGAAATCAGCTACGGCGCCGGCGACCCGAATTCGACCTCGGGTACCCTGGTGCCCGGTTACTACCTGTATGCCATGAACGGCATCGACCCGAAGACCCACTACAAGTCGATGCGGGTCGGCAATCACGAGTCGAATCTGATGGCGGCGGCCGCCAGGCAGGTCGACGTCGCGATCACCAATACCGAAACGTTCGAGAAGTTTTCGCGCCGGGAACCGGAGAAGGCGAAGAACATCCATATCATCTGGAAGTCGCCGCTGATTGCCACCGATCCCATCGTCTGGCGCGCCGATCTGCCGGCCGACGTCAAGGCGAAGATCAAGGATTTCTTCTTGTCCTACGGCCGTGGCGACTCCCCGGAAGCCAAGCGCGAACTGGCCAACCTGAACAAGCTGACCTTCGGCGTGTTCAACGAGTCCAGCAACAAGCAGCTGCTGCCCTTCCGTCAACTCGAACTGTTCAAGGAAAAAGCCAAGGTCGAAGCCGACGACAAGCTCGACGACGCGACGAAGCAAGCCAGGCTCGCCGAAATCGCCAAGAAGCTGGCTGCCTTGAACGACCAGCTCGCCGCCAAGTAACTCCTTCACACCTCCTTTCGGCCGGCCGTGAGGCCGGCCTTTTTACATCATGCAAACCGCGACCCACGCAAAGACCCTCGATCCTGCCGGCGGCATCAGGCGGCCCGGTTTGCCGACCCTGTTGATCTGGGGTCTCGCGCTCGGCTTTCTCTCCTGGTCCTGGCAGGGCGCCGAAATCCGGCCCATGGCCCTGCTCGGCGATTCGGCCAACATGGCCGAGTTCGCGGCCGGCTTCTTTCCTCCCGACTTCACCGACTGGCGCGCCTATGTGGCGGAGATGATCGTCACGGTGCACATCGCCGTCTGGGGCACGCTGCTGGCGGTGATCTGCGCCGTGCCGTTCGGCCTGCTGTCGGCCTCGAACATCGCGCCGGCCTGGGTGCATCAGCCGGTGCGGCGGCTCATGGACGCCGCGCGCGCGATCAACGAGATGGTCTTCGCCATGCTTTTCATCGTCGCGGTCGGCCTCGGGCCCTTCGCCGGTGTCCTGGCGCTCTGGGTCCATACCACGGGCACCCTGGCCAAGCTTTTTTCGGAGGCGGTCGAGGCGATCGATCCGCAGCCGGTGGAAGGCATCCGCGCCACCGGCGCCAACGCCCTCGAGGAAATCGTCTATGGCGTCATCCCGCAGGTCATGCCGCTCTGGGTCTCGTATTCGCTCTACCGGTTCGAGTCCAACGTGCGCTCGGCTTCGGTGGTCGGCATGGTCGGTGCGGGCGGCATCGGCGTCATCCTCTACGAGGTGATCCGCAGCTTCCAGTACGCGCAGACGACTGCAGTGATGCTGATCATCATCGCCTTTGTCACCGTCATCGACCTGGTTTCGGCGCGGATCCGCAAGGCACTGATATGAGCGACGAACCGGCTCTTCGGCTCCGTCCGGCCACCGAGTTCGAGTTGCCGCTGCTCGCCGCCATCCTCGGTGAGATGGATGCCGGTAAGCCAATCCCGCTCGACGTGCTGCGCGCCCGCTGGCGGGCGATGCAGCGCCACCCGGATTACCTCTGCTACTTCGCCGAAGCCGGTGGCACGGTGGTCGGCACGCTGTCGATGATCGTCTTCCCGGTGCTCTCGGGCGCCGTCGGCGTCGAGGCGGTGGTCGAGTCGGTGGTCATCCGCCCGCCGTTCCGCGGCCGCGGCTACGGCCGCGCCATGATCCGCGAGGCGATCGCACTTGCCGCGGACAAGGGCGCCTACAAACTGGCGCTGTCGAGCAGCCTGCGCCGCGAGGATGCGCATCGTTTCTACGAGAGCCTCGGCTTCACCCGTCACGGCTACAGCTTCAGCATCGACACGGCGCATTACCATGGCTGAGTTTCGTCATGTCGAGGCGATGAACGTCCCGGCGGCCGTGCGCCTGAGTTCCGAGCCGGCCCTCGCCGCGGATGCCGTGATCGTGGACAGCCACTTCGGCGCATACACGGAGGTCGGAAACTCCACGCGCGTCGAGGACAGCACGCTCGATGCCTACAGCTATCTCGGCCACCACTGCGAGGTGATGGGCGCGGACATCGGCAGGTTCGCCAACATCGCCTCGATGGTACGCATCAATCCAGGCTTCCATCCGATGGAGCGACCCTGCCAGCATCACATCCTCTATCGCCGCAGCAGGTACGGGCTAGGTGAGGACGATGCCGATTTCTTCCACTGGCGGCGTCTTCAGCGCGTGGCCATCGGCCACGATGTCTGGATCGGACATGGCGCGGTGATCATGCCCGGCGTGAGCATCGGCAACGGTGCGGTGATCGGCAGCGGTAGTGTCGTCACCCGTGATGTGCCGTCGGTCGCCATCGTTGCCGGCGCGCCGGCGCAGACGATCCGGGCCCGCTTCCCGGCGGCCATTGCCCGGGCCATCGAGCGGGTGGCCTGGTGGAACTGGGACCACGAGACACTCCTCGCGCGGCTCGACGATCTGAGCGATCTGCGGCGCTTCCTCGCCCGCTACGCATCCCCGCCAACAGCCGGCTGAACAGGCGGCTGGCGCCTCGCGGGCACGATGGCCGGCTCGGCGGCCATGTGCCGCCGTTCAGGAATGGAGCCGTCTGGCATCGGCGAGATGGACGATGCGGCCGTTGCTGACGGTGGCGATCAGCCGTGGAAACTCCGGGTCGTCGAGATTCACCACGATGAAGTCCGCGCGCTTGCCCGGCGCCAGGATGCCGCGGTCGCCGAGGCCGAGCGCAGCGGCGGGGTTGCGGGAGACGAGCTGCCAGGCGCGTTCCAGCGGCAGTCTTCCCGTGGCGGCGAGGCGGCAGGCCGCATGCATGGGCGCCGGGTAGTAATAATCGGAAGCGAGGATGCGGCAGACGCCCTCGGCGGCGAGATCGGCAGCGCGCGGCGCGCCGACGTGGCTGCCGCCGCGCAGCACGTTGGGCGCGCCGCAGACCACCGTGGCGCCCTGGTACGCGGCATGTTCGGCAACCTCCCGGTCAAGCGGAAACTCCGCGATCTTGCAGCCATGTCCCCAGTAGAAGTCGCGCACCTCGATCGTGTCATCGTCGTGTGAGGCCATCGGCACGCCGAGCCTGCGCGCCGCGCTTGCCAGGCGGCCGATCAAGGCCGGAACCTCGTCGGCGCGGGCCGCGGCAGCACCGAGCCTGGCCTCGAAGTCTGCGATTCCGGTCTGGGCGCGGGCGGCCCACTCCTGCCACTTGTGGGGCTTGCGCCTCATGCTGGAAAGGTGGTCGTTGAAGGCAAGGACGCCGATGCGTCCGGCCTCCATCCAGGCGACGGCCTCCGCTTCGCCATCGATGTGGTGGCATTCGAAGCGCAGATGGATCCGGTGGTCGACGAGGCAATGCGGTCGAAGTGCGTCCAGTGCGGCCATCAGGCCACGAAAGGTCTCGGTACCGCGCAGGCCGCCTTCCCAGGACAGCGTGATGCCGTGGAACGCCGTGGTGATGCCGTTGGCGGCAAGCTGCCGGTCGGTGTCGATGAGCGCGAGCCGTGGCGGGAAGCGCACTTCGGGCCGAGGCATGACCTGGCGTTCGAATGCGTCGCCATGAATGTCGATGATGCCGGGCAGGACGACGCAGCCTCGGGCATCGAGCCAGCGGCCCCATTCCGGTGCATCGACCAGTTCGCCCTCGGCCAGATGCAGGGGGCCGTCGTCCCAGACTTCCTCGCGGAGGACTTTGCCCCGGTGAACCGAAGTCAGCGGTGCGTTCTTTGCCGGTTCGAACATGCTCGTGCGTCCATCCGATGCTGCTCAGGCTAGCAGCCTGCCTTTACAGGCGCGTGTCTGCGCATTCACGAAAACGTCACGGGCCGACGCAACAATCCGCAGCCATGCCCCTCGCCCAGAATCCGGCAAGGTTTCCACGATGATCGACCCCGCCGATCGCCGCGCCGCGCTCGGTCTGCTCGCACGCAGTCCCGCCGTTCTGCTCGCCGAGCGCGTGGCGGCGCTCGGCGAGCTGCCCGCCTTCATCTGGCTGCGCCGGCCGGAGACCGGCACATTGATGCTGCGCGGGCGCATCGGTGGTGACGGAGAAATCTTCAACCTCGGCGAGGCGACCCTGACGCGGTGCGTGCTGCGGACCGGCGACGGCGCCGTGGGCGTCGGTACCGTGCTCGGCCGCGATACCGCCAAGGCCGAGCGCGTCGCGCTGTGCGATGCCTTGCTGCAAGGTGCGGTCACGGCGGCCCGAGTCCGCCGGGAAGTGCTCGAACCCCTGGCCGAAGCCGAGCGGCAGCGTCTTGGGCGGGAGGCCGCGGAAACGGCGGCGAGCCGCGTCGACTTCTTCACACTGGTGCGCGGCGAGGATCGCTGATGTCGGCACCAGCGCTCGACCTGCGTCGCCTGCGTCCCGGCTTTTCGGATCCGGTACTCGACGCCCAGCGCTGTTTTCGTGGCCTGATCGAGGCCATGGCGAGGCCTGGGCGCATCATCGAACTTTGCGGCCTGCCGGAACCGCCGCCCGGCCTCGGCGCGGCGCAGGTCGCGATCCTGCTGGCGCTCGCCGACCAGGACACGCCGGTCTGGATCGCCCCCGGGCTGCGCAATGCCGAGGCCGGCCACTATCTGCGTTTCCATTGTCGTTGCCGGCTGTCGGCCAATGCGGGCGAGGCCACGTTCGTGGTCCTGTCCTCATTCGCCGGATTGCCGTCGTTCGATGCGCTGCGGCTCGGCGATCCGGAATATCCGGACCGCTCGGCGACCTTGATCGTCGAGGTGGACGACCTTGGGCGGGGCGAGCGGCTGCGGCTGCGAGGGCCCGGCATCGAGCACGAAGCAATGCTGGAGGTGGCCGGCTGGACATCCGCGGCCAGCGAATGCCTGCGCGAGAACGAGCGCCGGCTTCCTCTTGGCGTCGATCTGTTGCTGACCAACGGCGCACGGGTGGCCGGCCTGCCCCGCACCGTTCGCCTCGCGGGGGAGGGTTGAGATGTACGTCGCGGTCAAGGGGGGCGAGCGGGCGATCGCCAAGTCGCATGAGCTTCTGGCCCGCGCCCGACGCGGCGATCCCGGCGTGCTGGAGCTTTCCGTCGCGCAGATCAGGGAACAGCTTCGCCTCGCCGTCGCGCGCGTGATGTGCGAAGGGTCGCTGTACGACGAAGACCTCGCAGCCCTGGCGATCAAGCAGGCGGCGGGCGACCTGATCGAGGCGATCTTTCTGCTGCGCGCCTATCGCACGACACTGCCGAGGCTGGCCGAGAGTCTGCCGCTCGACACCGGCCGCATGCGCCTCGGGCGCCGCATCTCGGCGGCCTTCAAGGATCTGCCGGGCGGGCAGGTGCTCGGGCCGACGTACGATTACACCCAGCGGCTGCTCGATTTCTCGCTCATGGAGGAGGGCGCCGGCCCTCCGTCCGCTGTCGGCGCCACGGCGGAACCGCTCGTCGCTCCGGGGCTCGGCCGGCTGCTCGCCCGGGAGGGCCTGCTGGAGGCATCCCCCACGGACCGGGACGATGCGCCGCCCGTCGACATCACGCGCGAGCCGCTGCTCTTTCCGGCGGCGCGTGCCACGCGCCTCCAGAATCTCGCCCGCGGCGACGAGGGCTTCCTCCTTGCGCTGGGCTATTCGACCCAGCGCGGCTACTCGACCACACATCCTTTTGCCGGCGAGATCCGACAAGGTGCTGTCGCGGTAGAGGTCTTCGTGGAAGAACTGGGCTTCGCCGTCGAAGTCGGCGAAATCGAACTCACGGAGTGCCAACTCATCACCGATTTCGCCGGCGATGCGAACCGGGCGCCCCAATTCACGCGCGGTTACGGTCTGGCGTTCGGCCACGCCGAGCGCAAAGCCATGGCCATGGCCCTCGTCGACCGTGCCCTGCGTGCCCGCGAATTCGGCGAGGAGACCACCCAGCCGGCCAACGACGAGGAATTCGTGCTGAGTCACAGCGACAACGTCGAGGCCTCCGGCTTCGTCCAGCACTTGAAACTGCCGCACTACGTGGATTTCCAGAGCAATCTCGACCTTCTGCGCAGGCTGCGCACCGCATGGCAAGGGACGGATGCGGCCGACACCGAGGACGCTGCATGAGCCTGCCCGGCGGCTACAACTTCGCCTATCTCGACGAGCAGACCAAGCGCATGATCCGCCGCGCGCTGCTCAAGGCGGTGGCGATCCCCGGTTATCAGGTGCCTTTCGGCAGCCGCGAGATGCCGCTGCCCTATGGCTGGGGTACGGGCGGCATTCAGGTCACCGCATCGCTGATCGGCCCCGACGACGTGCTCAAGGTGATCGACCAGGGCGCGGACGACACGACCAACGCGGTGAACATCCGCAGTTTCTTCCGGAAGGTGGCGGGGGTGGCGACCACCGAAAAGACCCGCGAGGCGACGATCATCCAGACACGCCACCGGATTCCCGAGACGCCCTTGCGCGAGGGGCAGATCCTCGTCTTCCAGGTGCCGATTCCGGAGCCCCTGCGCTGGCTCGAGCCGCGCGAAACGGAAACCCGGACCATGCACGCACTGCGCGAGTACGGCGTGATGCACGTCAAGCTCTATGAGGACATCGCCCGGCACGGGCGCATCGCGACCACCTACGACTATCCGGTGATCGTGAACGGCCATTATCTGATGCGGCCTTCGCCGATCCCGAAGTTCGACAACCCGAAGCTCCACCGCAACCCGGCGCTGCTGCTCTTCGGTGCCGGGCGGGAAAAGCGCGTCTATGCGGTGCCGCCCTGGACGGACGTGCGCTCGCTCGATTTCGACGATCATCCGTTCGCCGTCGAGCGCTGGAATGAGCGCTGCGCCCTTTGCGATGCCGCCGACAGCTATCTCGACGAGATCGTCCTCGATGACTCGGGCTGGCGGATGTTCGTCTGTTCGGACACCGAATACTGCGCTTCGCGTCGCGCGGCCGGCCACAGAGGGGCGATGGCGGCATGATGGCCGAAACGCCGCTCCTGCAGGTGAGGAACCTCACGAGGTATCACGGCCGGCGCATCGGCTGTGAGGACGTGAGCTTCGACCTCCATCCCGGCGAAGTGCTCTGCGTGGTCGGCGAATCGGGCTCGGGGAAGACCACGCTGCTCGATACCGTGTCCTTTCATCTGCGCCCCGATGCCGGCAGCGTCGGCTATGCGCTGCGCGGCGAAGGCGTCGTCGATCTGGCGGCGCTGCCGCAGTCGCGCCTGCGCGAGCTGTGGCGCACCGACTGGGGCTTCGTCCGCCAGAATCCCGCCGACGGCCTGTGCATGCGCGTTTCCGCCGGTGCCAATATCGGCGAGCGGCTGATGGCCGTGGGCAACCGCCACTACGGGGCCATCCGCGGCACGGCGAAGGATTGGCTGCGGCGGGTCGAAATCGACGAGACGAGGATCGACGAC
This sequence comes from uncultured Rhodocyclaceae bacterium, assembly GCA_964530115.1. Lineage (GTDB taxonomy): Bacteria > Pseudomonadota > Gammaproteobacteria > Burkholderiales > Rhodocyclaceae > Fen-999. The sequence continues at coordinate 20,362 of CAZGYD010000105.1, forward strand.
CTGCCGCTCGCGTTCTCCGGCGGGATGCGCCAGCGGCTGCAGATCGCCCGCAACCTGGTCACCGGCCCGCGCCTCGTATTCATGGACGAGCCGACGGCGGGGCTGGATGTTTCGGTCCAGGCCCGCTTCCTCGATCTGTTGCGGCGGCTCGTCGCCGAGCTTTCCGTCGCCGTGATCATCGTCACCCATGACCTGGCGGTGGCGCGCCTGCTCGCGCACCGGCTGATCGTCATGCGCCACGGGCGCGTCGTCGAGAGCGGGCTCACCGACCAACTGCTCGACGATCCGCAGCATCCCTACACCCAGCTGCTGGTGTCTTCAGTGCTCGCGGCCTGAGGAAAGCCGAACATGTTCGAACCGGTCCTGCTCTCGGTCCGCAACCTCGGCAAGCGCTTCGTCCTCCATCAGCGCGAGGGCATGATCCTGCCGGTGCTGGAGGGCATCAGCTTCGAAGTGGCGCGCGGCGAATGTCTCGTGCTCGAGGGGCCTTCCGGTGCCGGGAAGAGCACCCTGCTGCGCTGCCTCTACGGCAACTATCTCGCCAGCGGCGGCGAAATCCGTGTGCGCGAGGCCGGTAGCCGGGCGCGCATCGAGGTGACGCGCGCGACGCCAAGACAGATCATCGCCTTGCGGCGCACGACCATCGCCTACGTCAGCCAGTTCCTGCGCGTGATTCCGCGTGTGCCGGCGATCGACATCGTCGCCGAGCCGCTGCTCGCGCTCGGCACGGACGCGGCGGAGGCGCGGGAGAAGGCCGCGGCCCTGCTTTCGCGCCTCAATATCCCCGAGCGCCTCTGGCAACTGCCGCCGGCCACCTTTTCGGGTGGCGAGCAGCAGCGCGTGAACGTCGCCCGGGGCTTCATCGCCGGGCATCCGATCATGCTCCTCGACGAGCCGACCGCATCGCTCGATGCTGCCAACCGGGCGATCGTGGTCGATATGGTCCGCGAGGCCTGCGCGCGCGGTGCCGCCGTCGTCGGCATCTTCCACGATGCCGAAGTGCGCGACGCGGTGGCCACGAGACGACTGCCGTTGCGGCCCGCTGCGGTCCGCATTCCATGAAGACGTATCTGACCGGCGGTCGCGTGATCCTGTCCGACCGGGTCGTCGACGACGGTGCCGTACTGGTCGAGGATGGCGTGATCCGCGCCGTCTGCCCGGACGGCGCCGCAGGCGCCATGGAGATCCGGCTCGAAGGCGACTGGCTGATGCCGGGCATGATCGACCTCCATTGCGACGCGATCGAGAAGGAAGCCGAGCCGCGTGCGCGGGTGATGTTCCCGCTCGACATGGCCTGCGTGAACATCGATCGGCGCAATGCCGCGGCGGGCATCACGACACCGTTTCACGCGCTGTCGTTCGCCCATGCGGAATGGGGCGTGCGCAACAACGAAACCGCGGCCGGACTGGTGCGGACGCTGAAGCGCTTCGGCGCCCATGCGCTCGTCGACAACCGCGTCCATCTGCGCTACGAAATCACCGACGTCACGGCCATGCCCTTCGTCACGGCCCTGCTCGACGAGGGTGCCGTCGACATGCTCTCGATCATGGACCACACGCCCGGGCAGGGACAATTCCGCCACCTGGAATCGTACGTGGCCTACATGATGGGCAACCACGGATCGACACGCGAAGAGGCCGACAGGCTCGTCGAAGAGAAGATGCAGGCCCGTCGTTCCGCGGACGAGCGCGTGGTCGAGGTGATGGCCAGGGCACGCGCTCTGGGCGTGCCCACGGCGAGCCACGACGATGACGACGCGGCCCGTGTCGCGGCCATGAAGACGCTCGGCGCGTGCATGAGCGAGTTTCCGATCGACCTGGGAACCGCCCGTGCCGCCCATGCGGCTGGCCTTGCCACCATCCTTGGCGCGCCGAACGTGATGCGCGGCGGCAGCCAGTCCGGCAATCTTCGCGCGATCGATGCGATCCGCGCCGGGGTTGCCGACTGCCTGTGCGCCGACTATGCCCCGACGGCGATGCTCGCGGCCGTGGTCGTGCTCAACGAGCGCGAGGACATCGCCCTGCACGAAGCCGTCCGGCTGGTCAGCCTCGGCCCCGCCCGGGCCGTGGGCTTCGCCGATCGGGGCGAAATCGCGCCAGGCAAGCGCGCCGATCTCGTCCGTATCGGTTGGGTACGCGGCCATGCGGCGGTCACCTCCACCTGGGTGGCCGGCCGCGAGGTCTTCCGCGCCCAGTACCGGCACCCGCCGGCGTGTTACGGCGGCTGAGTTTCAGACGAAGCCGAGGTTCCGGGTCGTGAAGTTGCCGATGTTCGGCACGACGGTGGCCATGTCGCCGGCCGGCACGCCGAACCAGGCCGCGAGCGTCGCAGCGAACTGGTCGACCGAGGTCGTCGGCAAGAGCCGCCCCTGGCCGACGTCGTCGGGACCGTTGACCGCGACCGCCGGCGGGATGCCGTAGAAGCGGCCGCCGCGCACGGCGCCGCCAAGGACGAAGTGGTGCGCGCCCCAGCCGTGGTCGGAGCCGTCGCCGTTCGAGCTCAGGGTCCGCCCGAAGTCCGAGGCGGTGAAGGTGACGACCTCGTTGGCGATGCCGAGTTCGACCGTGGCGGCGTGGAAGCTGGCGAGCGCCTCCGCGACGTTGGCGAGCAGGCCCGGGTGCTGCGAGAGCAGGTTGTCGTGGAGATCGAAGCCGCCGAGCGAGACCATGAACACCTGGCGGCGGACGCCAAAGGTTGCGCGCGCCGCGATCAGCCGGGCGACCATCTGCAACTGGGTCGCGAGCGGGTTGGCGCTGTTGAAGACGGTGGTGAAGGGGGCGGCACCGCTCACCGCCGCGGTGACCATCGCCTCGGTGTCGATCGAGCGCTTGACGACGATGGCGTGCTCGTTTTCGAGCATCTGGGCGCTCGGCCGGGTGATGAGCTCGCGCAGCGCCGCCGCGCAGGCGGCCGAGCCGTAGAGCGTCGTCTTCGCGCCGCGGACGGGCACGGCGCCCGAGGTGCTGACGCGGTACTGGACCGCCTGGTGGCCGGACAGATAGACGGCGTTGCCGGTCACCGAGATGCAGGTGAGCGCCGAGCCGCCGTTGCCTGAGAGGAACAGGTCGCCGATGCGGCCGCCCCAGCCGGTGACGGCGCCCTCGGGCAGCGAGGACTGCCAGATCGAGGTCTGGTCGTTGTGCGAGAAGAGCTTCGGCGGCAACGGCACCGACTTGGCCTGATATTGCGCAACCGTGGTCGGCACGATCAGCGGGCCGACATTGAGCTGCACGGCCAGTCTTCCCTGGTCGAAGAGCGCCTTCAGCGGCGCAAGCTGGGGCGCGAGCGCGTACTGCAGGCCGCCGGCAAGCGGCTCGGCCGGCGTGAGCGTCGTCGCTGCGAGGTTCGAAAGCGGCGTCGCCAGGCTGCCGCGGATCGCCTGATAGGCGGCGTGGCTCACGGCATCGCAGGGAATCACCGTGTTGCCGTGGTCGTTGCCGCCGTAGAGGAAGACGCAGACCAGCGCCTTGTAGTCCGTGGCGCTCTGCGCGGCGGCTTCGCCGATCGCGGCGAGGTTCATGGCCCAGGGCGCCGCGAGGCCGGCGGCGGAGAGCAGGCTGCCGCGCTTGAGGAAGGCGCGGCGGGCGAGGTCGGCGGTGCGGTCGATGTTCATCGCGGCGCCCTATTTCTGGACGAGGTACTCGGGGCAGGCCATGACCAGCATGATCGCCGCGCGTACGCGGTTTGCCATGCCCGTGGCGCTGGTGTCGGTGATGCTCGCCACCGCGGCCGCGATCCTCGATTTCGTCGCCACCGAGAGCTGGCCGGCGGCGAGCAGCAGGTCGAGCCGGGCCACGAGCGCCGGCGGGTCGTGGGCGAGCGCCAGTTCGGCCGAGTAGTCGGCCTGGACGTCGGCGATGCCGTTGGCGATCGTGTTCTGCATGAAGTTGAGGTAGGCGGCGACCGAAGGCTCGTTGGTGATCTGGAATTCCGGCGCGACGAGGCCGGCGGCCGCCATCGCGGTGTTGGGCGGCGTGTAGCCGGGGCGGAAGAAGTTGAACACCGAGGGCGAGCGCAAGGGGCTCTGGCCGAGCCGCGTGGCCGGGTCGCTCAGGTCGCCGATCTTCCAGGTGCCGGCGGCCGACTTGGCCTTGAAGGTGCGGGCCCACTGGACGAAGCGCAGCATCGGCTCGCGCAGCTTGCCACCGCTCGGACTCTTCAGCGAGGCGTCGCCGCGCGCTTCGGGGTCGAGCAGCACGGCGCGGATCACCGCCTTCATGTCGCCGCGGACGCCCTGACCGTTGTCGTCGAACGCCGCGGCGACCCGGGCGACGTAGGCCGGGCTCGGGTTGCTCGTGACCAGGCGCTGGATCAACTGCCGGCCGAAGAACGGCCCGACGTTGGGGTGGCGAAAGAGGGTGTCGAGTGCGATTCGGAGCGCCGTCGTGCCATCGGTGTTCGCGGGGATCACGGTGCCGAGGAAGCGCGCCTCGAGCGTCGAGTGCCGGGACGGATTGAGCTTCATCGGCAGCCGGTAGGGGTAGGGCGTCGTCGCCGGCATCACCGAGGTGTCGAGGTCCCAGCCGGTGAACACGCGGGCGAGGTTGGTGATGTCATCCTGCGTATAGGTCTCGACCGGGTTGCCGGCGGCGTTGATTTTCGGCGTGCCGTCCCGGTTCAGTTCGTAGAGGCCGATGGTGAAAAGCTGCATCACCTCGCGCGCGTAGTTTTCGTCGGGTGCGCGGCCGGTCTTCGTGTCCTCCTTCTGGTTGCCCTTGGTGTTGAGGTAGTAGCCCATGGCCGGGTTGAGCGTCACGGCCTCGAGCAACTGGCGGAAGTTGCCGAAGGCGTGCTCGCAAAGCAGATCCCAGTAGGCGGCCATGGCGAAGTGCTTCCAGGCGCTGGGCACGCCATTGACGGAGACGACGAAGAACTCGGAGAGCGCGAGGGCGATGCGCTGCCGGAGCTGGTCCGGGGCGCCGATCAACCGCCACCAGATCATGTAGTCGGTGGGCGCCGACGAGTAGCGGTAGGTCTCTGCATCGTAGCCCTGGGCGAAGAGCCAGTCCCAACACGACTGGGAGGGCTCGGCCGCCATCATCTGCTCGAGTCGCGCGGCGATGCCTTGGGAGCGCGTCAGCGCGATCTCCTCGTCGGTCGCGGCGAAGGTGGCCTGGGCGTGGAAGCGCGAGGCCTCGGCCGCGCTGGCCTGGTTCTCGGAGCTGCCGCCGATGAGCCCGCTGTTGCCGCCGCCCGGCCCGCTGCCGCCGCAGGCGGCGGCAGCGAGGGCGGCCGCGAGGACGGCCATGGCGGTCGCCGTGGCCGGCGCGGCACCGGCCGCCGGCCGCTCGCCGGTGATGAGGTCGTCTTGCATGGAAAGAGTTTCCCGAACGAAGGTTGCCGCCGGATTATGAATGTGCGATCCGCCGATCATGAACGTCGTCAACACCCCACAACTTGAGCGGGATGCCGGCCGTCCGGCGGTACGGGGACGTCAATACCGTCCTGCCGGCGTATTATGACAGCTGAGTTTCGGCGGCGGTGAGCCGGGCGCACCCGATACGGGTGGTTGCCGGCTTCAGGCCGCGTGCAGGCGCACCGGAATCCGCCGCGCGCCGAAGGCCTTTTCGAAATGGCCGAAGCGGCCGGCGATGGCCGTGCCGCAATGCGTGCAGTGGCCGGTGTCGTCGAGCCGGTAGTTGAGGATCTCGTACCAGTCGCGCTCGATCACCGGCCTGCCGCAGCCGGGACAGTAGGTGGCATCGCCGGCACGGTCGTGCACGTTGCCCGTATAGACGTAGTGCAAACCGGCGTCCAGGGCGATCTTCCGTGCGCGGGTGAGCGTCGCCGGCGGCGTCGGCGGCGCATCGAGCAGCTTGTAGTCCGGGTGGAAGGCCGAGAAGTGCAGCGGCACGTCGGCGCCGAGTTCCTTCGCGCACCATCCGGCGAGCGCCTTGATCTCGGCGTCCGAATCGTTCTGGCCGGGGATGAGCAGCGTCGTGATCTCGAGCCAGCAGTCGGTCTCGTGACGGACGTAGGCGAGGATGTCGAGCACCGGTTGCAGATGCCCGCCGCAGAGCCTGAAGTAGAAGTCGTCGGTGAAGGCCTTGAGGTCGATGTTGGCCGCGTCCATCTTCGCGTAGAACTCCTTCGCCGGGCCGAGGTGCATGTAGCCCGCGGTGACCGCGACGGTGGCGATGCCCAGCGCGTGGCAGGCGTCGGCGGTGTCCATCGCGTACTCGGCGAAGATCACCGGATCGTTGTAGGTGAAGGCGACGCTGCGCGAGCCGTAGCGCTGCGCGGCCCTGGCGATCGTCTCGGGCATCGCGTCGTCCATCAGCGTGTCCATCTCGCGCGACTTGGAGATGTCCCAGTTCTGGCAGAACTTGCAGGCGAGGTTGCAGCCCGCGGTGCCAAAGGAGAGCACCGAGGAGCCCGGATAGAAGTGGTTGAGCGGTTTCTTCTCGATCGGGTCGATGCAGAAGCCGCTGCTCCTGCCGTAGGTGGTCAGGATCATCTGCCCGCCCTTGTTGGCGCGCACGAAGCAGGCGGCGCGCTGGCCGTCGTGCAGCTTGCAGTCGCGCGGGCAGAGATCGCATTGGATGCGGCCGCCGTCGATCGGATGCCACCACTTCGCGGGCCGTCCGCTCAGGATTTCATCGGCTCTTTCCATTTCTGTACCTCGTAGCGGTAGAGCTTCACGTCCGGCGCCCAGAAGTCCGCCGGCAGGCCGGCCTTCTGCTTCAGGTGGGCGAGGAACCGCCCGGGATCGGGCAGGCTCTCCCAGACCTGCGGCAGGAAAGTGCCGCGCCGGCCGCGCCATTCGAGGATCACGCCGTCGATGCCCGGCCGCAGCCGGCGGATCGCGTCTTCTTCGTCCGTGAATCCGATCGGCGTCGCCGGCGTGAGCAGCGACACCTCGACGCGCGTGCGTGCGAGCTCATCACGCGAGAGCGGCGGAAAGCGCGGGTCGCGAAAGGCGGCGGCTTTCGCGTTTTCGCGCACGTCGGCATCGAGCGACCGGTGCGCCTCGAGCGAGCCGATGCAGCCGCGCAGCCGGCCCTCCTGGGTGAGCGTGACGAAAGTCGCGCCGGGTAGCCCGAGTGCCGGATCGTCGGGCTCCGACGCAGGCGCGATGCCGAATTCGCCGGCGATGGCGTTGCGCGCACGCACGAGCAGCGCGCGGCCGAGCGTCTCAGTCATGGCCGGCTTCCGTGAAGGCGAAGGCCGCGTAGCCGACCACCCGCGAGCGGTCGCCGGCGGTGTCGCCCGAGTTGCGCAGGTCGAGCAGTCGCGGCGCGAGATTGCGTCGGCGGGCGACCTCGATGAGACCGTTGATCGGCGTCGCTCCGCAGGCCTGCTCGTGGTGCGCCAGCGCCTGGAGGCGCAGGATGCTCTCGGCGGTCCTGTGATCGATCCGTTGTGCATCCTCATAGGGCAGATAGTGCGAGAGATCGGAACTCACGAGGATCAGCGTTTCCGGCCCGCCCCAGAGCCGGTCCATCACTTCCGCGACCTGTGCGGCGGAGGCCCCGCCAACGACGAAGGGCGCGATGGCGAACTCGTCGAGCACGGCCTGGAGGAAAGGCAGTTGCACTTCCAGGCTGTGCTCGGCGGCATGTGCGGCATCGTTGGTCTCGACCTGAGGCAGGTCGGCAACCGAGTCGACCGCGGCCTGGTCGACCGGCACGCGGCCGAGCGGCGTCTCGAAGAAGTCGGCCGAGGACGCTGCCAGCCCCGGCACCCAGACCCGGTGCGCGGGCCCGAACATGACGACGCGGCGTATGACCGCGGCTGAGTTTCGCAGGCAGGCGTAGGCGCTCGCCGCCACCGGCCCCGAGAAGACGTAACCCGCATGGGGCACGATCAAGGCCTTCGGCGATGCTGCCACGGGTTCCGCCCCCGAGAGCATCTCCCCGACTTCCGCGCCCAAAACCCGCGCGCTGCCCGGATAGAACATGCCGGCGACCGCCGCCGGACGCATCGTTGCCATCTTCATCGTTCGACTCCTCTGGTTTCTTTATGGTGCAGCGCAGGGCCCGATTCAAGCGGGACTTGTAGAATGACGCCATGCCCTGCCATGCCCTCGTTCCGGCTGCCGGCGGCGGTTCGCGCATGGGCGCGGACTGCCCGAAGCAGTATCTGCCGCTCGCGGGCGCGCCGCTCATCCGCCACGCGCTGGCGACGCTCTGCGCCGTGCCGGCGATCATGCGCGTCTGGGTCGTGCTCGCGGCCGACGACCGCCACTGGCCCGGCTTCCCCGAGTTCGGCGAGCGGCTGCGCGTCCTGCGCGTTGGCGGCGCGACGCGCGCCGAAAGCGTCGCCAACGGCCTCGCGGCGATGGCCGGCGAGGTCGCCGCCGACGACTGGGTGCTCGTGCACGACGCCGCGCGCGCCTGCCTCACCGTCGCGCACGTCGAGAAGCTGATCGCCGAGGTCGGCGACGACCCGGTCGGCGGCATCCTCGCGGTACCGGTCGCCGATACCCTCAAGCGCGAGCGCGGCGGCCGCATCGAAACGACGGTGCCGCGCGAGCGCCTCTGGCAGGCGCAGACGCCGCAGATGTTCCGCCACGGCCTGCTCTCGAAGGCGCTCGCCGCCGCGCGTGAGGTCACCGACGAGGCGGGCGCCGTCGAGGCGCTCGGCCTCTCGCCGAAGCTGGTGGCGGCGGATGCCACCAACCTCAAGGTCACCTGGCCGCTCGATCTGCGGCTCGCCGAATGGATCCTCGCCAACAGGACATGAACATGGACTTCCGCATCGGGCAGGGCTACGACGTGCATGCGCTGGTGCCCGGGCGCCGGCTGATCCTCGGCGGTGTCGAGATCGCGCACGAGGCCGGTCTGCTCGGCCATTCCGATGCCGACGTGCTGCTCCATGCGATCACCGATGCGCTCCTCGGCGCCGCAGGCCTGGGCGACATCGGCCGCATGTTCCCGGACACCGATGCGCGGTACCGCGGCGCCGACAGCCGCGTGCTGCTGCGCGCGGCGATGGACGCCGTGCGCGCGGCCGGCTGGCGCGTCGGCAACGTCGACGCCACGGTGGTCGCGCAGGCGCCGAAGATCGCGCCGCACGTCGCCGCGATGGCGGCCAACATCGCGGCCGACCTCGGCATCGGGCCCGAGCGCGTGAGCGTCAAGGGCAAGACGCACGAGCGGCTCGGTTTCGAAGGCCGGCAGGAGGGCATCGTCGCACAGGCGGTGGTGCTGCTCGTCCGGGCCTGAGCGATGCCGCGGGTCTTCTTCGCCGTCTGGCCGAACGAGGCGGCGGCGAAGGCGCTGCACGCGGCCGCGCGCGAGGCGCAAAAGCGCTGCCACGGGCGGCTGATGCGCCGCGAGACGCTGCACCTGACGCTCGCCTTCCTCGGCGATATCGCCGAAGCACGGCTCGCCGAGGCGAAGCGCGTGGCGGACGCCATCGTCGCCGAACCCTTCGAGATGACGCTCGATACGCTCGGCTACTGGCGGCACAACCGCATCCTCTGGGCCGGCGGCGTGTCCCCGCGGCTGAGTTTCATCGCCGGCGCGCTCGGCGAGGGCCTGCGCGCGGCCGGCTTCCGGCTCGACGCGCGGCCCTTCGTCGCCCACATGACGCTCCTGCGCGACGCGCGCTGCGAGGCAACGCCCGTGCTCGCGGCGCCGGTCGCCTGGACCGTGCGCGAATTCCTGCTCGTCGAGTCGAAACTCTCGGCCGAGGGCGCGCGCTACGAGGCCATCGGCCGTTGGCCGCTGGGCGCCTCCGGCTGATTGCGCATGTGGTCGGCGAGATCCGTGAGCGCCTTGTCGAGCGCGGCGCGCAGCGGCGCGTCGTCGATCAGTTCGTCCATCGCCTGGCGCATGCAGAGCAGCCACTGGTCGCGCTCGGACTCGCCGATGGCGAAAGGCAGGTGACGGGCGCGCAGCCGCGGGTGGCCGAACTTCTCCACGAACAGATTCGGCCCGCCGAGCCAGCCCGAGAGGAACATGAACAGCTTGTCTTCGGAGCTGCGCAAGTCGGCCGGATGCAGCTTGCGGATGCCGTAGGCCTCGGGCAGCGTGTCCATGAGCTCGTAGAAGCGATGCACGAGTTCGCGCAGGGCGCGCTCGCCGCCGAGGCGCTGGTAGGGGGTGGGGGTCGGTTCACGGTTCATTGCGGTGAATCCAGAAGTTTCAGGAGAAAGTCGCGGGCCTGGGCGACGCCTTCGGGTTCTGGCTTTTGGGGCGCCGGCCGGGCCCAGAGCCGGTCGAGTGCCGGGAGCAGGTCGCCCTCGAGCGCCTGCCGCCGCGTGATCTCGGCGGCGCGGCCATGGCGGTGCAGCCATTCGACGAGCGGCGTCTCCTCGGGCCAGTCGGGCCGGCGCAGATAGAGTACCGGAACGCCGTGCAGTGCGGCCTCGACGAAGGTGCCGTAGCCGGGCTTGGTGATCACCGCGTCCGCCGCCGCGAGCAGGTCGGCGAAGGGCATGTTCGCACCCGGCACCAGCCAGAGCACGTCCTCGCGCTGCGGCCAGTCGGCGACGGGCAGGGGGAAGTCGAAGCCGCCGAGCGCGACCAGCACCCAGCGCTTCTCCTGCGGCAGGTCGAAGCGTTCCGCGAGTGCGGCGCGGTCGGGATGGCGAAGCTCGGCGACGGGGCCGATGACGACGACGTTGGCCAGATCGATCATCGGCATGCCGGGCGTGGTGCGCAGGAAGGCGCGCGCGCCCGAATAGGCGGCCAGCGCCGCGGCGCAGACCTCGCGCGCCCAGGGTTCGCGGCGGAAATAGTGGCCGACCAGATCGGCCCAGTGGAGCGAGCAGAGTGCCACCGCCGGAATGCCGGCGGCGGCCGCACCGGCGAGCGGCAGGTAGGCGATGTCGCTGAGCACGAGGTCGGGGACGAGCGACACGAGGAATCCGGCCTCGCGGCGTACGCGGCCGTCCCAGTCGGCATGGAATTCGCGGTAGCGCGCGGCGGAGGCGGGAAGGTCGATGTCGAGCGCGTTCTTCATGACGAAGCCGAAGTCGCTCGCCTCGTGGATGTGGTGGAAAGGCGCGGCGATGCGGGTCGCGAGCCGCTCGCGCGACAGGCCGCTGCGGATCGTCAATCGAAGGTTCGGCCGGACGGTGGTGAGCGCGTTGAGCACCGGCGCCAGCTGGGCGAGGTGGCCGAAGCCGTGGCTGGAGATGTCGACGAAGAGACGGCTCATGATCGCGAGGGCAGGGTGATCCGCGCGACCAGCCCGCCTCCCTCGCGCGGCAGCAGGTCGAGCCGGCCGCCATGGCCGCGGGCGATGCGGTCGACGATGGCGAGCCCGAGCCCGGTGCCGCCGGTATCGGTGCGCGCCGCCTCGCGGCGCGTGAAGGGCAGCTTGAGCCGCTCGGCCTCTTCGGGCGGGATGCCGGGGCCGCGGTCGCGCACCTCGACGATCAGTTCGCCGCCGCGCACCGCGAGGCCCAGCTCGACCGGCGTGGCGGGCCCCGCGTGGCGCAGCGCGTTGTCGACGAGATTGACGATCGCCCGCCGGATCGCCTTCGGCCGCAGACTCAGCCGTGGTAACACGCCGGAGATCGCGGCCGTCACCTCGTGGCCGCGCCGCCGGTACTGGGCGGCGAGTTCCTCGGCGAGCGCCGCGAGGTCGAGCGCTTCCTCGGGTTCGCCGGCCCCGGCACGCGCGAAGTCGAGGAACTGGCCGATGCTGCGGTCCATCTCCTCGATGTCGGCGACCATCTCGTCGCGCGTCGCCGGATCGTCGATGGACATCTCGACGCCCATGCGCAGGCGCGTGAGCGGCGTGCGCAGGTCGTGGGAGACGCCGGCGAGGATCAGCGCGCGGTCATCGTCGAGCCGCGCGAGTTCGGCGCTCATGCGGTTGAAGTTGCGCGCGAGCGCGCGGATCTCCTCGGGCCCGTTCTCCGGCACCGGCGGCGGCCGGCCGCCGCGGCCGATCTCGGCGGCGGCACGTTCGAGCGCCTTGAGCGGTTGTGTCACGCGGAAGACGATCAGCCAGGCGCCGGCGAGCGCGAGCAGGAAGACGGCGATGCCCCAGCCGAGCCACTGCGCCGGCATGTGGCGTTCGATGCGCTCGATCGGCAGCGCCACCCAGTATTCGTCCTCGTCGATGGCGAAGCTGACGAACAGTGCCCGCTCGCCCTCGCGCTCCAGCGTCAGCTCGGTCCGGGGTCCGAGCTGCTCGCGCAGCAGTTCGCGGACACGGTGCAGGAAGGCGCGGTCAGGCAGCGGCGCGATGCGGTCTTCCGCTTCCGCGGGGTAGATGTGGATGCCCTCGCGGTCGGAAAGTTCGACCAGGAGCGGGATGCGCGTCTCCGGCCGCGCCGTGACCAGCGCCGTGCGCGTGAGATTGACGACGCTGACGATCATCTGCGCCAGCTGGCGCGCGCGCGGTTCGCGCTCGAAGGTGGCGAAGATCTCGAGCCAGGCGAGGACCGAGAGCAGGATCAGCGCGGCGATGAGCAGGAAGGTGCGCCAGAGCAGGCTCTGCGGGAAGAGCTTCATTCCTGCTTCTTGCCGTCGGGCACGAAGACGTAGCCGAATCCCCAGACGGTCTGGATGTAGCGCGGCTTCGAGGGGTCCTCCTCGACCAGCTTGCGCAGCCGCGAGACCTGCACGTCGATCGAGCGGTCGAAGACCTCGTACTCGCGGCCGCGCGCGAGTTCCATCAGCTTGTCGCGTGACAAAGGCTTCCTTGGATGTTCGACCAGCACCTTGAGCAGCGCGAACTCGCCCGTGGTGAGTGTCGTCGTGACGCCGCCGCGCGTCAGTTCGCGCGTGCCGAGATCGAGCAGCACGTCGCCGAAGCCGACCTTCGCATCGGTTTCCGCCGGTGCGCCGGGTGGCGGCGGCGGGACGCGCCGGCGCAATACCGCATGGATGCGCGCCACGAGTTCGCGCGGGTTGAACGGCTTGGGCAGATAGTCGTCGGCACCGAGCTCCAGGCCGACGATGCGATCCACATCGTCGCCCTTGGCCGTGAGCATGACGATGGCGATGTCGTTCTTCTCGGCGCGCAGGCGGCGGCAGACCGAGAGGCCGTCCTCGCCGGGCATCATCAGGTCGAGGACGATGAGGTCGTAGAGCTCGCGCGCGAGCGCCTTGTCCATCGCCGCGGCGCCATCGACCGCGCGCACGGTGAAGCCCTGGTCGCGCAGATAGCGCTCGAGCAGTTGGCGCAGGCGCAGGTCGTCGTCGACGACGAGGATCTTCTTCGGCTTTTCGTTGGTTCCGGTCATGACGCGAATGCTAGCGATTCGCGCCGGTTTCGGCGAGAAAGCCTTACAAACCATTACAAAACGGGCCTTGCCGCTGATGCGGACTCGCCTAACATGGCGGGCATGAAAAAGTCCGCACCGGTCCGTCTCCTCGCCGTCATCGCCGCGCTCGCCGCGACGCTGCCGGCGTTCGCCGACCGGGGCGGGCGCGGTGCCCCCGATCCGGGCTTCGGGCGCATGGATCCCGTCGAACGTCGCGAGATGATGCGCGAGATGCGCCGCGACGAGGCCTGGCGCGAGGAGCGGCGCGAGCGCCATTCCGGCTTTGGCCACATGTCGCCCGAGGAGCGCCGGCAGCTGCGCCACGACATCCGCAGCGCGCGCGATGGGCTCCCGCGGCGTCCGCCGCCGCCTCCGCCGCCGCCCGGCTATCCGTTCTGGCGCGACTGACGCGCACTTCGGGCGGCTGCGTCGGGCCGCACGGTAGAATCGCGCCGATGCGCATCCTCGCCCTCGAAACCTCCACCCACCGGCTCTCCGTCGCCCTCTGGAACGACGGCCGCGTCACGGAAAAGGCCGTGGATCTGATGAACGGCAGCTCGCGCTGGCTGCTGCCGGCGGTGACGGAACTCCTCGACGAGGCGGGCCTGGCGCTGCCGGCGCTCGAGGGCATCGCCTTCGGCGCGGGGCCCGGCAGCTTCACCGGTCTGCGGCTCGCCGCCGGCTGCGCGCAGGGACTCGCGTGGGGGCTCGGGCTGCCGGTGGTCGGCGTGGGCACGCTGGAGGCGCTGGCGCTCGCGAGCGGCGAGGCGAAGGTCTATGCCTGCCTCGACGCGCGCATGGGCGAGGTCTATGTCGCCGCCTACGCGCAGGGCGTCGAAGCGATCGCGCCCCGCGTCTGTCCGCCCGAGGAGGCGCTGCTGCCGGAAGGCGAGGGCTGGGTCGGCTGCGGCGACGGTTTCGCCGCCCATGCCGCCCGGCTGCCGGCCTTCGCGCGCACGCGCCCCGAAGTCCGGCCGACGGCGGAAGCGGTGGCACGCCTGGCCGTACCGCGTTTCGAGCGCGGCGAGGCCGGCGACGCGGCTGCGGCGGCGCCGATCTACATCCGTGACAAGGTCGCGCTGACCACTGCCGAGCGGCTCGCCCGCGGGGGCACGAAATGAGCATGCGGCCGGCCTTCCGGGCGACGGCGGCCACGCCGTTCGAGTTCGTGCCGATGCGCGAGGCCGACCTCGATGCGGTCGCGGCGGCCGAGCAGGCGAGCCATGAGTTTCCCTGGACGCGCGGCAACTTCCTCGATTCCTTCGCGGCCGGCCACGGCATGTGGCTCGCGCGGCTCCAGGGCGCGCTCGCGGGCTATGCCATCTACATGATGGCCGTGGACGAGGCGCACCTGCTCGACATCACCGTGCTGCCGGAATTCCGCCGCCGCGGCCTGGGCCGGGCGCTGCTCGCGCACGTCTGCGCGCTCGTGCGCGGCCACGGTGCGGCGCGCCTGCTCCTGGAGGTGCGCGCAAGCAACACGGCCGCGCTGGCGCTCTACGGGAATTGCGGCTTCGAGCGGATCGGCCTGCGCAAGGGCTACTACCCGGCGCCGGCCGGCCGCGAGGACGCCATCGTCATGGCGAAGCCGCTGTGAAGCGCGACGAGCTGCTGCGCGAACTCGGCCTCGGGCCGGTGTGGAAGCTCCGGCAGCCGGCCGCCGAAGCCGACGTGCCGCCAGCCGATGCGGCTGGCGTGTCACCACGGCTGAGTTTGGCAGAGACGCCCGCGCCGGGCGGCGAGCGCGCCGCGGCGATCGCGCGCATGGGCTGGGACGAGCTCGCGACCGCGGTGGCCGAGTGCCGCGCCTGCGAGCTTTGCAAGGCGCGCAAGCAGGCCGTGCTCGGCGTCGGCGATGTCGACGCCGACTGGCTGTTCGTCGGCGAGGGTCCCGGCGCCGAGGAAGACGAACGCGGCGAGCCCTTCGTCGGCCAGGCCGGCCGGCTGCTCGACGCCATGCTCTCGGCGATCGACCTCCGGCGCGGCGACAACGTGTACATCGCCAATACGGTCAAGTGCCGGCCGCCCAACAACCGCACGCCGGACCCGGCCGAAACGGCCGCCTGCTGGCCTTTCCTCGCGCGGCAGATCGAACTGGTGCGGCCGAAGCTGATCGTCGCGCTCGGCCGGCCCGCGGCGCAGACGCTCCTGCAGTCCGAGGTGAAGATCGCCTCGGCGCGCGGGCGCGTTTTCGAAGCTGGCGGCATTCCGCTGATCGTCACTTACCATCCGGCCTATCTGCTGAGAAATCTTCCGGACAAGGCGAAGGCCTGGGAGGATCTCTGCTTCATGCGCCGGACGATGCGCGGCCTACAATAGCCATCCGGCATTCCCGCCCCGAGAGGAGAGCTTTATGTCCAAACGCATCCTGGCGATCTTCGCCTTCGTGGCCACGCTGCTGTCCGGCTGCGGCTACAACCAGATCCAGATCAACGACGAGGGCGTCGCCGCGGCCTGGTCGGAAGTGTTGAACCAGTACCAGCGGCGCGCCGACCTGATCCCCAACCTCGTCTCGGTCGTCCAGGGCTACGCCGCGCACGAGAAGGAAGTGCTGACGCGCGTGACCGAGGCGCGCGCGAGTGTCGCCGGCATCAAGGCGACGCCGGAACTCGTCAACGACGAGGCGGCCTTCGCGAAGTTCCAGAAGGCGCAGGGCGAGCTCTCCAGCGCGCTCGCGCGACTGATGGTCGTGGTCGAGAACTACCCGAACCTCAAGGCCGACGCGCAGTTCCGCGACCTCCAGGCCCAGCTCGAAGGCACGGAGAACCGCATCGCCGTCGCGCGCAACCGCTACATCGACGCCGTGAAGACCTACAACGTCTCGGTGCGCACCTTCCCGAACAACCTGACGGCCATGGTCATGGGCTGGAAGCCCAAGGCGAACTTCACGGTCGAGGACGAGAAGGCGATCTCGCGGTCGCCACAGGTGAAGTTCGACACCGCGCCGGCGACGAAGTAGGCCGCCGGCCCGCGATCGGCGCATGCTGCGCGTCCTCGCCGCGCTCTGGCTCGTCTTCGCGCTGCCGTGGGCAGCCGCGGCCGAGCTCGTGCCGCTGCCGGCGCTGACTTCGCGCGTCACCGACCTCACCGGCACGCTGACGCCGGCCGAGCGTGCGGCGCTCGAAGACGCCTCGGCCGCCATCGAGCGCGAGAAGGGCGCGCAGGTCGTCGTCGTCATCGTGCCGACGACGCAGCCCGAGACCATCGAGCAGTTCGGCATCCGGCTCGCCGAGGCGTGGAAGATCGGCCGCCAGCGGATCGACGACGGCGTCATCGTCATCGTCGCCAGGAACGACCGCCGGATGCGCATCGAGGTCGGCTACGGCCTCGAGGGCGCGATCCCCGACGCGGTGGCCAAGCGCATCGTCGCCGAGATCATGGCGCCGCGCTTCCGCGAGGGCGACTTCGCCGGCGGGCTCCAGGCGGCCGTCGCGGCGCTCGGCAAGATCATCGGCGGCGAGCCGCTGCCGCCGCCGCGGGCCGCAGGCACGGACGAGTCCGGCATCGATCCGGTCTGGCTCTTCGTCGCCATCTTCTTCTCGGGTTTTTTGCGCACGATGTTCGGCGCGGCGGGCTCGCTGTTCGCGGCCGGCCTCGCGGGCTGGCTCGCCTGGGCGCTCTTCGGCAGCCTCGCGGCCGCGGTGATCGCGGCGCTCGTCGCCTTCGTCTTTTCCTTCGTCGGCAGGGGCGGCCTCGGCAGCGGCGGCTTCTCCTCCGGCACGCACGGCCGCGGCGGCTCGTGGGGTGGCGGCTCCTGGGGCGGCGGCGGAGGCGGCGGCTTCTCCGGCGGGGGCGGCGGCTTCGGTGGCGGCGGCGCCTCGGGGAGCTGGTGAGATGAACCTGCGCCGCCTGCTCAAACACCTGTTCACGCCGGGCTGGCTCGCCTGGCGCTGCTTCCGGGCCGCGGACCGCGAGGCGATCCGCCATGCCATCGCCGAGTCGGAGAAGCTCCATCGCGGCGAGCTCCTCTTCGTCGTCGAAGGGCCGATGCCGCTCCTGGTCGCGCTGCACGATACCTCGCCGCGGGCCCGCGCGGAGCAGCTCTTCGTCCGCTTCGGCGTCGGCGACACCCGCGAGGCGAGCGGCATCCTGATCTACGTCCAGCTCGTCGACCGGCGCGTGGAAATCCTCGCCGATCGGGGCATCGCCGGGCGGGTCGGCCAGTCCGTCTGGGACGAGATCTGCCGCGAGATGGAGACGGCCTTCGGCCACGGCGCCTACCGGCGCGGCGCGCTCGAGGCGATCGACCGCACGAGCCGGCTGCTCGCCATCCATTTCCCGGCGCGGCCGGACAACCCGAACGAACTCCGCGACGGTCCGGTACTGCTCTGAAGCCGCTGGCGTGTCACCGCGGCCGAGTTTCGCCCCGGGGGGCGTCTTTTCAGTGCGTCCGGTCTTCGAGATGGGCGACGTCGTCGTGCTGGCGCTGGTTCTCGATGTGGCGCTTGCGCACGAGCCACATGGTGCCGGCGACGAAGAGGCCGAAGAGGACGATGACCGCGTAGATCGACAGGCCGGCCTTGACCAGCAGGGAATAGATGCCGGTCATGACGAGGATCGAGAGGTTCTCGTTGAAGTTCTGTACGGCGATCGAATGGCCGGCGCCCATGAGGATGTGGCCGCGGTGCTGAAGGAGCGCGTTCATCGGCACGACGAAGAAACCCGAGAGCGCGCCGACGAGCACCAGCAGCGGCACGGCGACCCACATGTCGCGGACGAAGATCATGACGATCACGCCGAGCCCCATGGCGATGCCGAGCGGAATGACGCGCACGGACTTTCGCAGCGAGATCATCTTCGCCGCGAGCACGGCGCCGATGGCGACGCCGACGGCGACGATGCCCTGGAGCATGCTGGCCTTGGAGAGATCGAGCTTCAGCGCCGCCGCGGCCCACTCGATGACGATGAACTGGAGCGTCGCGCCGGCGCCCCAGAAGAGCGTCGTCACCGCGAGCGAGATCTGGCCCAGGCGGTCGCGCCAGAGCAGCTTGAGGCAGTGGTTGAATTCGTGGATGAGATAGACCGGATTCTTCTTCAGCGGCTTGTGGTCGACGCCGGTGTCCGGGATGTAGAGGTTGAACAGCGCGGCGACGAGATAGAGCGCGCCGACGATCAGCAGGTTCATCTCGGGCACGGTGTCGATGCCGGTGTCGACGAGGGGGAAGTCGAAGGCGAGCAGGGCGCCGGCGATCTCGGGCTTGATCATCATGCCGCCGAGGACGACGCCGAGGATGATGGCCGTGACCGTCAGCCCCTCGATCCAGCCGTTGGCGACGACGAGCAGCCGGTGCGGCAGGTACTCGGTGAGGATGCCGTACTTGGCCGGGGAATAGGCCGCGGCGCCCAGCCCGACGACCGCGTAGGCGACGAGCGGGTGGACGTCGAAGAACATCATCGCGCAGCCGAGGATCTTGATGCCGTTGCTGATGAACATGACCCGCCATTTCGGCATCGAGTCGGCGAAGGCGCCGACGAAGGCGGCGAGCGCGACGTAGGAGACGGTGAAGAAGGTTTTCAGCAGCGGCTCGTATTCGGCCGGCGCCTGCATGTCCCGAAGGATGGCGATCGCGGCGATCAACAGGGCATTGTCGGCCAGCGCAGAGAAGAACTGCGCCGCCATGATGATGTAGAAGCCGAGGGACATGGGCGTGGCGTTTATATCACGAAAGTTTTTCCGCTCCCTTGCGGGCGGTACAGGATGCGGAAACCGCCTCTATCAGGCTATCTTATGTGTCGAATTTGTGCTTGAATATCGACCAGCACTAATAAAAGAGGTCAGCGAGGGGGAAATCCATGGCAGATCGCAGGCTCCAGGTGTTCCACGCCGTGGCCAAGCAGTTGTCGTTTACCAAGGCGGCGGAAATCCTGTTCATGACCCAGCCCGCCGTCACCTTCCAGATCAAGCAGCTCGAAGAGCACTTCAATACCCGCCTGTTCGACCGCGGCCACGGCCGCATCTCGCTGACACCGGCCGGCGAACTGGTGCTCCAGTACGCGGAGAAGATCCTCGGTCTGTCTTCGGAGATGGACGTGCGCCTCGCCGAGATGACCGGCGAGATCGGCGGCTCGCTGCTGGTCGGCGCCTCGACGACGATCGCCGAGTTCATGCTGCCGCGCATCCTCGGCGAGTTCAAGTCGGCCTATCCCAACGTCCGGCCGCGGCTGATCGTCGCGAATTCCGAGACCATCGAGACCCGCGTCGCCGAGCACACGCTCGACATCGGCTTCATCGAGTCGCCCTCGCACCAGCCGAACCTAGAGACGACGGTCTGCTGCGACGACGAACTGCAGGTGATCTGCAGCCCGAAGTTCCCGCTGGCGAAGTTCAAGGAACTGACGCCCCAGCAACTCGTCGATCACCCCTACGTTTCGCGCGAACCCGGCTCGGGCACCCGCGAGTTCACCGACGCCTACCTGCGCAAGGCGGGCATCGCGCCCGAGCAGATGAAGCTGGTCATGGAGCTGGGCAGCCCGATCGCGCTCAATGGCGTGGTCGAGACGGGCCTCGGTTTCGCCATCGCCTCGATCGGCTCGGTACGCAAGGCCCAGCGGCTCGGCGACCTGATCTCGATTCCGCTCAAGCCCCGGCTCACCCGTGCGTTGTCGATGGTTTATCCGAAGGAAAAGTTCCGCTCGAAGCTGGTGACGACCTTCGTCGATTTCGCCTCGGCCAAGCTGAAGAGCATGTCGCTCAACAACAAGTAGGCGGCCGTGCGACACTTGCGGGCATGATCCGCCTGCTTGGCCCGCAGCCCACCGTGTTCCGACCGATCCGCGCCCGCTTCGATGCCGCGGCCCTGCGCCACAACCATGCGCTCGCAAGGCGTCATGCCGGCGCCGCAAGGCTCTGGTGCGTGGTCAAGGCCAACGCCTACGGGCACGGCCTCGGGCGCACGGTCCGCGCGCTCGCCGACGTCGCCGACGGCTTCGCCCTGATCGAGATCGAGAGCGCCGTCGCGCTGCGGGAGGCGGGCTTCCGCCAGCCGATCCTGTTGCTCGAAGGCTTCTACGACGCGGCGGAGCTTGCGCTGTTCGCGGAACATCGCCTCACCCCGGTGTTGCACAGTCTGCAGCAGGTCGAAGCCTTCCGTGCCGCGGCGCTGCCCGTGCGGTTGCCCGTGTATCTCAAGCTCAACACGGGCATGAACCGGCTCGGGCTCGATCCCGGCGAGTTCGAACGCGCACTCGGGCTCCTGTCGGCCAGCGGTGCCGCGGGCGACGTCACGCTGATGACGCATTTCGCCGATGCCGACGGCGAGCATGGCGTCGCCGCGCAGCTGGCCCGCTTCGAGGCGATGCGCGGCGGCCGCGCGCTGCCGGTGTCGCTCGCCAACTCGGCGGCGATCCTGCGCTTTCCCGAGACCTGCGGCGGCGCCGCGGACTGGTGCCGGCCCGGCATCATGCTCTATGGCGGCTCGCCGTTTCCGCAGCGGCAAAGCGCCGCGGACATCGGCCTATCGCCCGTGATGACGCTGGAGAGCGAACTGATCGCCGTGCGCGAGATCGCCGCGGGCGAGCACGTCGGCTACGGCTGCACCTTCACGGCCGAGCGGCCGATGCGCATCGGCGTCGTCGCCTGCGGCTATGCCGACGGCTACCCGCGCCATGCGCCGACCGGCACGCCGGTGCTGGTCGCCGGCCGGCGGACGCGCACGCTCGGCCGCGTGTCGATGGACAAGCTCTGCGTCGATCTCACCGGCCTGACGGACGCCGGCGTGGGCGACACGGTGACGCTCTGGGGCGAGGGATTGCCTGCCGACGAGGTGGCCTCGGCCGCCGGCACCATCAGCTACGAGCTCTTCTGCGCCGTCGCCGCGCGCGTGCCCTGGGTGGAGGCTGAATGAGACCGTCGTGCGAGCGTCTTTGCCGCCGGCCGAAACTCAGCCGCGGTAACACGCCAGCGGGGCCGAAGCGCGCGCCCAGGGAACGCGGGAGCGCGTGATGGCGAAGGCGAAGAGCCTCTACGTCTGCACCGAGTGCGGCGCCGCGAGCCCGAAATGGCAGGGCCAGTGCCCGGGTTGCGGCCAATGGAACACGCTGGTCGAGACGGTCGCTGAGGTCGCGGCGCCCGGCGCCAACCGCTACGCCGGCATCGCCGGTGGGGGGGAATTGCAGGATCTTGCCGCCATCCGCCCGCGCGAGGAGCCGCGCATGCCCACGGGCATCGAGGAATTCGACCGCGTGCTCGGCGGCGGGCTGGTACCGGGCGGCGTGGTGCTGATCGGCGGCGATCCGGGCATCGGCAAGTCCACGCTGCTGCTCCAGGCCCTCTCGCGGCTCGCCGAGGCGGGACAGCCCGTGCTCTACGTCTCGGGCGAGGAATCCGGCGAGCAGGTGGCCCTGCGCGCGCGCCGGCTCCAGCTGGAGACGAAGGGCCTGAAGCTCTTGCCGGAGATCGGCCTGGAGAAGATTCTCGCGGCGCTGAAGAAGGAAAAGCCGCTGGTCGCGGTGATCGACTCGATCCAGACGCTCTACTCGGAGGCGCTCCAGTCGGCGCCCGGCTCGGTGGCGCAGGTGCGCGAGTGCGCGGCGCAGCTCACGCGGCTCGCCAAGCAGAGCGGCGTCTGCGTCATCCTCGTCGGCCACGTGACCAAGGAGGGCGCGCTCGCCGGGCCGCGCGTGCTCGAGCACATCGTCGATACCGTGCTCTATTTCGAGGGCGACACGCACTCGAGCTTCCGGCTGATCCGCGCGTTCAAGAACCGCTTCGGCGCGGTCAACGAGCTCGGCGTCTTCGCCATGACCGACCGCGGCCTGCGCGGCGTCTCGAACCCGTCGGCGCTCTTCCTCTCGCAGCATGCGCAGGAGGTGGCGGGCTCCTGCGTGCTGGTCACGCAGGAGGGCACGCGGCCACTGCTCGTCGAGATCCAGGCGCTCGTCGACACCGCGCACACGCCGAGCCCGCGCCGGCTGACTGTCGGCCTCGACGCCCAGCGACTGGCGATGTTGCTCGCGGTGCTGCACCGGCATGCCGGCATCGTCTGCTTCGACCAGGACGTGTTCGTCAACGCCGTCGGCGGCGTGCGCATCCAGGAGCCCGCGGCGGACCTCGCGGTGCTGCTCGCCATCGTCTCCTCGCTCGCCGACCGGCCGCTGCCGGCGAAGCTCGTCGCCTTCGGCGAGGTCGGGCTGGCCGGCGAGATCCGCCCGGCGCCGCGCGGCCAGGAGCGGCTGAAGGAAGCCGCCAAGCTCGGCTTCACCCATGCGCTGATCCCGAAGGCCAACGCGCCGAAACAGCCGATCAAGGGCATCGAGATCATCGCCCTCGACCGCGTCGAGCAGGCGATCGAGGCGGCGCGGGCGCTGCGCTGAGATGGGCACGCTGCGGCTCGTCTGGCGCATGCTCCGGCGCGACTGGCGTGCCGGCGAGCTCACGGTGCTCGGCGTCGCGCTGGTGCTGGCGGTTGCGGCGCTGACCGGCGTCGGCTTCCTCGCCGACCGCGTCGAACAAGGCCTCAAACTGCAATCGCACCAGCTGCTCGGCGGCGATTTGCTGCTCTCCGCCGATCATCCGTGGAACGATGATTTCCGCGAAGAGGCGCGGCGCCGAGGCCTGGCCATCGCCGAGAGCGCGAGCTTTCCGAGCATGGTCATGGCGGCGGGCGAGGGCGAGGGGGACGCCCGGCTTTCCGAGATCAAGGCGGTCAGCGACAACTACCCGCTGCGTGGCGCCCTGCGGATCGCGCCCGCGCTCGATGCCGCCGATGCGGAGGTGGCGCGCGTGCCGGCGCGCGGCGAAGCCTGGCCGGAAGAGCGGCTCGCGCGCATGCTCGGGCCGGGTCGGCTGCGCGTCGGCGCGCTCGAGCTCGATGCTTCGGCGGTGTTGACGCTGGATCCCGACCGCGGCCTCAACGCCTTCGCCCTCGCGCCGCGGCTGCTCATCAACCTGGCCGACTTGCCGGAAAGCGGCCTGATCCAGGCCGGCAGCCGCGTGAGCTGGCGGCTGCATCTGGCCGGCGAGACGAAGGCCATCGACGGCTACCGCCGCTGGGCCGAAGGGCGTCTTGGCCGCGGCGAGCGGCTGGAGAGCCTCGACAACGCACGGCCGGAGATCCGCAATTTGCTCGAACGCGCGGGCCGATTCCTGCGGCTGGCGGCGCTATTGACGGTGGTGCTCGCGGCCGTGGCCGTGAGCCTCTCCGCCGATCGCTATCTGCGCCGGCATCTGGATGGTTGCGCGGTGATGCGCTGCCTCGGTGCCGGCAGCGGCCGGATTCTGGCGATCCACGGCGGCGAGTTCGTGCTCTTCGGCCTTCTCGCCACGGGGCTGGGCTGCCTGTCCGGCCTGCTCCTGCAGTGGGGGCTCCAGGCGGCCTTGGCCGATGCCTTCTCCCAGCCCCTGCCGTGGCCCACTTGGCGACCGTGGGCGCATGGTCTGGCGGTCGGAACGGTGCTCGTCGCCGGCTTCGTGCTGCCGCCGCTTTTGCGTCTGCGCCGCGTGCCGACCCTGCGGGTCCTGCGCCGCGAATGGGACGTCGCCGAGCCGGGCTTCTTCGCGGCCTATGGTTTCGGCGGCATCCTGCTCGGTCTTCTGATGATCTGGGTCGCAGGCGAACTGAAGCCGGGCCTCGTCGTCGTTTTCGGCTTCGCCGCTGCCGCGGCGCTCTTCGCCGGGCTGGCCTGGCTCTTCGTCCGCGCGCTTGGCCAACGCCGTGCAGCGGTGGGCCCCTGGCGGCTGGGCGTGGCCAATCTCGTCCGTCATGGGCGGGCGACGGTGCTGCAGGCCACGACGCTGGGGCTCGGCCTGACGACGCTGCTCATGCTCTTCGTCGTCCGCGGCGACCTGCTGGCGAGCTGGCGGGCGAAGGTACCACCAGACGCTCCCAACCGTTTCATCATCAACATCCAGCCCGGGCAGCAGCGGACGGTGACGGATCTTTTCGCGCGCCACGGCCTGCCGGCGCCGCGGCTGGAACCGATGGTTCGCGGCCGGCTCACCGCGGTCAATACTCAGCCGCGGGGACCCGCCGACTACGAGGACGAACGCGCAAGGCGGCTCGTCGAGCGCGAATTCAATCTCTCGTGGGCCGCTGCGCTGCCGGACGGCAATGCCGTCGTCGCCGGCCGCTGGCACGGCGAGGGCTCCGGGCCGCAGTTCTCGGTGGAGGCGGGGCTTGCCGAAACGCTCGGGCTCAAGATCGGCGACGAGCTCACCTTCACCATCGCCGGAACGCCGCTGTCCGCGCCGATCACCTCGCTGCGCAAGCTCGACTGGGATTCGATGCGCGTCAATTTCTTCGTCATCGCGCCGCCCGGCGTGCTGGAGGCGTTCCCGGCGAGCTACATCACCAGTTTCCACCTTCCGGCGGGCAAGGAGGCCCTGGTGACGGAATTGGTCCGGGAAATGCCGAACCTGACGCTGATCGATGTCGCTGCCCTGGTCCGTCAGGTGCAGGACAGTCTCGACCGGATCTCGCGCGCGGTCGAGCTTCTGTTCGCGCTGGCCCTGGCTGCCGGACTCGTCGTCCTCGGAGCGGCGATCCAGGCCGGCGGCGACGAGCGGCGGCGGGAGCTGGCGATCATGCGCGCGCTGGGCGGCCGCGGCCGGCAGCTGCGCACGGCGCTTCTGGCGGAGTTCGCCGCGCTCGGCGCCGTGGCTGGCGGGCTGGCCTCGCTCGGGGCCGCGGCCATCGGCTGGGTGCTGGCGCGCTTCGTCTTCCAGCTCGGCTATGTGCCGGGCGCGACGCTCCTGCTGGCCGGCACGGCCGCCGGCGTGGTCATCGTCACGGCCTTCGGCACGATCGCGACGCGCGGCATCCTCACGCGCCCGCCGGGCGGGAACGCGCTCGCGGCCTGATCAGCCGCCGATGTAGGACATCTCGATCTTCTTCGCCGCAGGCAGCACGCCCGCCTGGCGCAGTTCGGAGTAACGATCCTCGCGTTGCCGCCAGATGCCGGCGATCAGTGCCGCGAGCTCGGCGTCGTCGGCGCCGGCGCGCATCGGCGTGCGCAGGTCGTGGCCGGCGGTGGCGAACAGGCAGGTGTAGAGCTTGCCGTCCGTCGAAAGCCTCACGCGCGTGCAGCCGGAGCAGAACGCCTGCGTCACCGAGGCGATGACGCCGATCTCGCCGGAACCATCGCGGTAGCGCCAGCGCTCGGCGACCTCGCCGGGATAGTTTGGATCGATCGGCTCGAGCGGAAATTCGGCCTCGATCCGGGCAATGACCTCGGCCGCGGGCACGACCTCGTCGAGACGCCAGGCGTTGGCGTTGCCCGCGTCCATGTATTCGATGAAGCGCAGGATGTGGCCCGTGCCGCGGAAATGCCGGGCGAGCGGCAGGATCTCGCCGTCATTGACGCCCCGCTTGACCACGGCGTTGATCTTGACCGGCACGAGGCCGGCGACGGCCGCGGCCTCGATGCCATCGAGTACCCTGGCGACCGGATAGTCGGCATCGTTCATGCGTTTGAAAACGGCGTCGTCGAGCGCGTCGAGGCTCACGGTGACGCGGTCGAGGCCCGCGTCGCGCAGACCGCGCGCCCGCGCGGCGAGCAGCGAGCCGTTGGTGGTCAGCGTCAGCTCGAGGCCGCCGATCGCCGCCAGCCGCTCGATGAGCCGCTCGATGTCCTTGCGCAGCAACGGTTCGCCGCCGGTGAGGCGGATCTTGCGTACCCCCTGTCCGGCGAACAGCCTGGCGATGCGGACGATCTCTTCGTAGCTCAAGACCTCGGAGCGCGGCAGGAAGGGGTAATCGCGCCCGAACACCGTCTTCGGCATGCAATAGACACAGCGGAAATTGCAGCGGTCGGTCACCGAGATGCGCAGGTCGTGCATCGCGCGGCCGCGGAGGTCGGTGGCGGGACGGGGCGGAGAACGTAACATTTCGTGACGCGTAAGGCGTGGCGCCGGAATCGGCCGTTATCAGCCGATATCATTGCACATCGCCTTTCGATTGTCGTTGGTCGAAGATCATGACTGCACATGCGCCCCGCCTGCTGATCATCGATGATCAACCGGAATCCGTCGATCTCCTGATGCGTTTCCTCGCCGAGCGCTCGCTCGACATCACCATCGCCACCGATGGCGAAGCCGGCCTCAGGGAGGCGCGCAAGGACGGCCTGGACCTGATCCTGCTCGACCTGCGCATGCCGGGAATGGACGGCTTCGAGGTCTGCCGCCGCCTGAAGGCGGACGTCCATACCGCGGCGATCCCGGTCATCTTCCTCACCGCGAGTGCCGACATCGACGACAAGCTCAGAGGTTTCGAACTCGGCGCCGTCGATTACATCGTCAAGCCTTATCACGAGCGCGAGGTGCTCGCGCGCGTCTTCGTCCAGCTCCACCACAAGTGGAAGATGGATCGCCTCCAGACCATGGTCGGCCAGCGGGCGATCCACTCGGCCGGCGACAAGGCCTTCCCGGACGAGCAGCTGTTCGCCAAGGCGCTTTCCATCCTCGAAGCGCGCATGTCGGATCCGCCGGGGCTGATCGAGCTCGCCTCCGAACTCGGTACCAACGAACGCAAGCTCACCGACATCTTCCGCAGGCGGGTGGGGCTCACGGTGTTCGATTACTTCTCCGAGCTGCGGCTGGAGACGGCGCGGCATCTGCTCGAGTCGAGCGGCATGCGCATCCAGGCCATCGCGAGCCACGTCGGCTACCTCAACGCGGGCGACTTTACTCGTGCCTTCCGGCGGCATTTCGGTGTCACGCCGCGCGACTACCGCAAGGCGCGCGGTGGCGTAGAGGAGCAGGAAGCGGCCTGACCCGGCCGGCATCCCCTTCCTTCCGGGGCGCGGAGCATTTCAAGCGGAACCAGAGGCCGATTCGCCCCTTTTTTCGCGTTTGGCCACGGACCCGGGCAGGCGCACGATAGACACCGGAATTCGAAGGAGGTGCCCGTGATCATCGAGTCCGTCGAACTGGTCGCCCTGCCGGGAGCGCCGGCCTGGCAGAACAAGATCTACCGCGCCCATCTGGATACCGGCGAGGAAATCGATCTCTTCCAGCAGCACTGGGACGTACCCCTGCCGCCCGAATCGCTGGTCGGGCTCACGCCCGAGGAGGCGCGGCGCAGGCGGACCGAGCGGATGCTCGCGGTGGCGTCCGGACATCACTGAGGCGGATCATCTTCCGCTCCGGCGCCGGTAGCCAGCCGGCGGCCCTGGCCATCCCGCCCGGCGTCAGGCCTTGTTGGGGTGACCGCCCGGCCGCGGGCGGCGCTTGCCACCCCCCTTGTCGCCCTTCGGCTTCTTCTGCTGGAAATGTCGCCCGCCGCCGGCCGGCGTGCCGCCGGGGCCCGGTTGTCCGGGATGGATGCGATTGCCCGGAGCGAGCTGGATTTCGAGCTCGTTGATCTCGTCCCATTGCTCGTCGGTCCGGTCCCTCTCCGGAATCGAAAGGAGTTCGCGCAGGCGCCGCCGCGGATCGACGGGCTGGGGCGGGCGCGCCTCGACAACGGGGGCGGGCTGCGGTCCCGGGGCCGGCTGCGGTTCAGGGGTGGCCGTGGCAGGCACGTCGAGGGCGACGTTGGCGTTGTCTTGCTCGGGATTCATGCCGCGATTATAACCTCGCTGCGGAAACTCAGCCATGGCGGAACGCCGGCAGGAAGGGGATTCCGCTCAGGCCGGGGAACGTTCCGGAGAAAGCTACAGCGTGGCTGCGGGGCGGCCGCGAGAGGGCGTGTCGGGCCCGGCCCGGTCCGTTTCGGCGGCGTCGAGGCGGACCGTGAACCAGAAGGTGCTGCCGTTGCCCGGGCTGCTGGCGACGCCGATCTCGCCGCCCATCATCTGCACGAGCCGCTTGCTGATCGCCAGCCCGAGGCCGGTGCCACCGTATTTGCGCGTGGTCGAGGCGTCGGCCTGCTCGAAGGGCGTAAACAGGCGTGCCTGGTCCGCGGCGGCGATGCCGATGCCGGTGTCCTCGACTTCGAAGCGCAGCAGCAGGCCCTCGGCGTCTCCGGTTACGGGCGCGACGGCGATCCTCACGTGGCCCTTGCTCGTGAACTTGACGGCGTTGCCGGCGAGGTTGAGGAGGATCTGGCCAAGCCGCAGCGGGTCGCCGCGGAACCAGCGGGCCGCGATGGCCTCGTCGATCCCGATGACGAAGTCGAGCCCTTTCTCCCGCGCGCCCGGGCCGAGCATGGCGTCGAGGTCGGCGAGTACGTCGGCGAGCAGGAAGTCGGTCTGCTCGAGGGTCAGGCGTTCCGCCTCGATCTTCGAGAAGTCGAGGATGTCGTTGATGATGGCGAGCAGGTGGCGCGATGACTTCTTGACCTGCTCAAGCTGTTCGATCTGTTCCGGATCCGAGGCCTGGAACAGGGCCAGTTCGGTCATGCCCATGATGCCGTTGATTGGTGTGCGCAATTCATGGCTCATATTCGCGAGGAAAATGGTCTTCGCCCGGCTGGCGGCCTCGGCGGCCTCCTTGGCCTGCATCAGTTCCCCGGTGCGTTCGGCGACGAGGTGTTCGAGGTTCTCCCGGTGCGCTTCGAGCGCCTGCTGTGCCCGCCGTCGCTCCTCGACCTCGTCGGCGAGCCGGCGGTTGAGCGCCTCGGCGGCTTCCTTCTGGCGCGCGAGATCCTTCGAGATCGCCTCGTTTTCGAAACCGAGGCGCAGGCTGGTCATCAGCATGGCGCGGAAGTTGGCGCCCGCCTTGAGCAGCAGGACGCCGAAGAGGGCCGAGAGGACGCCGAGCAGGAAGCTCTCGCGGTCGCCGGCGAGGAACATCGAGAGCACGGCGCCGATGATGGCCGGCACCGTATAGCCGTACATCGCGCCGGCGTGGGAGACGAGCACCGGCACGGCGAGCGCCGTGATGCCGAGCACCGCGACCATGCGCACGGTGTTGATCCAGAGATCGCCGGCGTTGCCGAGCGTCAGGACCGCCCAGCCGAGGCCGAGCGCCGCGGTGGCCCAGGTGTAGCGCCGGGCCCAGACGCGCGGGGTCGCCGCGCTTGGCGCGACGTGGCGCCAGACGATCAGCGAGACGCGGAGGGCGACGCCGCCGACCATGAACGCCAGCCATTGGTAGAGAAACCCGCCCGGGATCGCGTCCGCGAGCAGCGCGACCATCAGCACGGCGCCGGCGAGGACGAGCGCGTTCGATCCCCGGCCGTTGCGGTAGAGGAGTTCCGTCAGTTCCGCCTCGATCCGTTCGCGGCTGTTCGGGCCGGGTGCGACGCCGGCGTTGCCGGGAGAGGCGATCTTCGTGGCCGTAAGGTCGGTCATTGCAGGGAATGCCTGGATTGCGTCATTCGGGAACGGTCGGCGACGCCGAAACTTGAATCCTCGCATGGGAGCCGGCGGTGCATCGCGCCGGCGGCATTTGCTAGGATGGCCGGAACACGATCCCGGAGTGTCGAACCATGAGCCACAAGCATGCAAGCCTGCTGCGCAGCATCTTTCACGACCCGATCAGCGCCAACATCCACTGGCGCGAGGTGGAGTCTCTGCTCAACCACCTCGGGGCGACGGTCGAGCCGGCGCACGGCGCCCGCTTCCGCGTCCGCCTGAACCGCGCCGAGGCCTTCCTCCACCATCCGCATCACAGCAACGTCTGCGACCGCAGCCTGATCAAGCAGTTGCGCGAGTTTCTGCTTCACGCCGGCGTCAGCGTCTCCTCCTACGAGGCCGGTCACGGCGGGGGCTGACTTCCCCGGCATCGCTTCCAAGGGGGGGGTGATCGGCCGGCATCCGGACGATCTGGCGGGGATTTGGCAGGCTGTTTGGCCGTTTGCCCGTTGCGGTCGCGCCGATAATCGACCGTCATCATGGATGGCAATCAGGGGCAGGCAATGAACGGACCGACGATCCCCGTACAGGCGGCGTCCGCCGCCCGGCTGCGGCGGGCGGCGCTCGTCGCGTCGCTATGGCTCGCCGCCGGTCTGCTGGCCGGCACGGTGCAGGCCGGGCCACAGCGGGAGATTTCAGGGCGGATCGCCGCCGAGCCGGCGAATCAGACGCCGCGGCTGGAGACGCCGGCTTCGGTCCGTCAGGCACCGATTTCCGACGCGGCACCGGCCAAGCGCCCCGTCGATCGTCTGACGCCGCCAGCGAGTGTCACGGCGGCCGGGCTGGGTGGCAAGGAGGCTGCACCGCTCAAGCTCGATGGCGAATTCGCCTCGGCGAAGCGGATCGTGCCCTTTGCTTTCAACAAGTCCGATATCGGACCGATGGGACGCGCGGCGGTCAAGGAACTGCTGCCCATCGCCAAAAAGGCGCAGAAAGTCTACGTCCGCGGCCGCACCGATGGCGTCGGCAACACGGCGATGAACCGCAAGGTCGCCCACGACCGCGCCTATACGGTCTACAAGGCCTTCCGCAAGGGCGGCATCGAGCAGCGGAAACTGCGCCTGACCTACTGCACCCAGTGCTTCGTCGCCGCCAACGACACGGAGGAGGGCCGCCGGCTCAACCGCCGCGTCGAAGTCGAGATGATCATGCCGCGCGAAGAGGTTGCCCGCCTGCCGGCGCCGGTCCACGCGCCGGAGGCGCCGCCGCCGCTCGCGGCCGCGACGGTGCTGCGCAGTCCGCCCGCTTCACGGCCTTGACCGGGCACCGGCTGGCGTCTTACGACGGCTGAGTTTCACCGGAGCGCCTGAGAAGAATTCTGCCGCGCTCGCCGATGTTCCATTGCTCGCTCGCCCGAGGCTGCGCCCGTCTGCCCTTGGTCTCGCCTTTCGCTCGCGCGCGTCGGTCGAGGCTCGCGCTCGCGACGAACTTTTTCACTGGCCCTGAGTAGCCCGAAGGGTGCCGGGCGCCCCGTCGTCCTGCTTTCCGCAGGAAGGGACGGGGCCCCGCGGTTACCTCAGGCGCTCACGGCGTCGGCGACTTCCTGGAATTCCGGGATCTCGTTGAAGTTCATGTAGCGGTAGATTTCCCCGGCCTTCTGGTTGACGACGTTCACCTGCGCCAGATACTCCTCGGTGGTCGGGATCCTGCCGAGCAGCGCCGCGACCGCGGCGAGTTCGGCCGAGGCGAGATAGACGCGGGTGTCGAGCCCCATCCGGTTCGGGAAATTGCGTGTCGAGGTGGAGACGGCCGTCGAGCCGCGGTGCATCTGCGCCTGGTTGCCCATGCACAAGCTGCAGCCCGGCACCTCGATGCGCGCGCCGGCCTTGCCGAACGCGGCGAAGTAGCCTTCCTCCATCAGTTGGTGCTGGTCCATCCTGGTCGGGGGCACGACCCAGAGCCGGGTCGGGATGTCGGTCTTGCCTTCGAGTACCTTCGCCGCCGCGCGGTAGTGGCCGATGTTGGTCATGCAGGAGCCGATGAAGACTTCATCGACCTTGTCGCCGGCGACCGCCGAAAGCGGCTTGATGTCGTCGGGATCGTTCGGGCAGGCCAAGAGCGGCTCTTTGATCTCGTCCAAGTCGATCTCGATCACCGCGGCGTACTCGGCGTCGGCGTCCGGCTCCAGCAGTTGCGGGTTGGCGAGCCATTCCTCCATCTTGCGGATGCGGCGCGCGAGCGTGCGCTTGTCTTCGTAGCCTTCGGCGATCATCCACTTCATCAGCGTGATGTTCGATTTCAGGTACTCGATGACCGGCTCCTTGTGGAGGCGCACCGTGCAGGCGGCGGCGGAGCGCTCGGCCGAGGCGTCGGAGAGCTCGAAGGCCTGTTCGACCTTGAGGTCCGACAGTCCCTCGATCTCGAGGATGCGGCCGTTGAAGACGTTTTTCTTGCCTTTCTTCTCGACGGTGAGCAGGCCCTGCTGGATCGCTGCGTAGGGGATCGCATTGACGAGGTCGCGCAGCGTGATGCCGGGCTGCATTTGGCCCTTGAAACGCACCAGGACGGACTCGGGCATGTCCAGCGGCATCACGCCGGTGGCGGCGGCGAACGCCACGAGGCCGGAGCCGGCCGGGAAGGAGATGCCGATCGGAAAGCGGGTGTGCGAATCGCCGCCGGTGCCGACGGTGTCGGGCAGCAGGAAGCGGTTGAGCCACGAGTGGATCACGCCGTCGCCCGGGCGCAGGCTGACGCCCCCGCGCGCGGTGATGAACGAGGGCAGGGTCTTGTACATCTTGATGTCGACGGGCTTCGGGTAGGCGGCGGTGTGGCAGAACGACTGCATCACGAAATCGGCCGAGAAACCGAGGCAGGCAAGGTCCTTGAGTTCGTCGCGGGTCATCGGCCCGGTGGTGTCCTGTGAGCCCACCGTCGTGATGCGCGGCTCGCAGTAGGTGCCGGGGCGGATGCCCCTCTGCTTCCCATTTTCCTCGGGCAGGCCGCAGGCGCGGCCGACCATCTTTTGCGCCAGGGTGTAGCCCTTGCCGGAATCGACCGGCGCCTGGGGCAGGCGGAACAGCGTCGAGGCGGGCAGACCGAGGAACTCGCGCGCCTTGGCCGTGAGCCCTCGGCCGATGATCAGGTTGATGCGGCCGCCGGCGCGCACCTCGTCGAGCAGCACTTCGGACTTGTAGTCGAAGGTGGCGACGACCTGGCCGTTCTTTTCGACCTTCTTCTCGTAAGGATAAATGTCGATGACATCGCCCATCTGCATGGCGGTGACGTCGCACTCTATCGGGAAGGCGCCGGCGTCCTCCTGGGTGTTGAAGAAGATCGGCGCGATCTTGCCGCCCAGGCAGAAGCCGCCGTAGCGCTTGTTGGGCACGAAGGGGATGTCCTCGCCGGTCCACCAGATCACCGAGTTGGTCGCCGACTTGCGCGACGAACCCGTGCCAACCACGTCGCCGACGTAGGCGACGGGGTGGCCCTTTTTCTTCAGTTCGTCGATCAGCGAGATCGGGCCGCGCTCACCGGGCTTGTCGGGGGTGATGCCATCGCGCGGGTTCTTGAGCATGGCCAGCGCATGGAGCGGAATGTCCGGCCGGCTCCAGGCATCGGGCGCCGGCGAGAGGTCGTCGGTGTTGGTCTCGCCCGGCACCTTGAAGACGGTGACGGTGATCTTCGCCGGCACTTCGGGCCGCGAGGTGAACCACTCGGCCTCGGCCCAGCTCTGCATCACTGCCTTGGCATTGGCGTTCCCGGCCTTGGCCTTTTCGGCGACGTCGTGGAAGGCGTCGAACATCAGCAGCGTCTTTTTCAGCCCCTCGGCGGCCACTGCGCCGACTTCGGGATCATCGAGCAGCTCGATCAGCGGCGCGACGTTGTAGCCGCCGAGCATGGTGCCCAGGAGCTCGGTGGCCCGGGCGCGCGAAATCAGCGGACACGGCGTCTCACCGCGGCTGAGTTTCGTGAGGAACTCGGCTTTCACTTTCGCCGCATCGTCGACGCCGGCCGGCACGCGGTGAGTGAGCAGCTCGACGAGGAAGGCTTCCTCCCCCTTGGGAGGATTCATGAGCAGCGCGACGAGCGCTTCGGTCTGCTGCCTGGTCAGGGGCAGGGGCGGAATTCCGAGGGCGGCGCGTTCGGCGGCATGGGCTCGGTAGGCTTCCAGCATGGGGGGTCTCCTCGTCGGGGTGTCAGTGGAAAAAGCGGGAAAACGCCGGCTCGGGCACGGTCATTCCGGTCGAACGTGCCTGCTGCAGGAGTTCCCAGTAGTAGCGGTAAGAGGCGCGGTCGTGCAGCCGGCCGGCGTGGCGGATCGGTCCCCAGCCGGCGTCCTGGGCCGCCACGAGGATCGCCGCGGCCTCGTCGACCTCGGCGAAGTCGGGCCGCATCGCCTCGACGATCGGCAGGATCTGGTCCGGATGGATGCTCCACATGCGCAGGAACCCGAACTCGAGCCGGGCGCGGCGGGCATCCTCGGCGACGATGGCCGCGTCGTGCAGTTCGGTCGTGACATTGTGCGTCGGCACGATGCCGTTGCCCAGCGCGGCCGCGGCGATTTCGCACTTGGCACGGACGATCAGGGGATGGGCGAACTGGCCCGGCGAACGCATCGCCGTCGCGGGGATCGCGCCGCGGTGCGCGGAAACGAAGTCCATGAGGCCGAAGTCGATCGACTCGACCTCGGGCAGGGCGGCGATCGGCCAGGCGTCGCGGAGTGCGCCGGGCGTCTCGATGAGGACGTGCACCGGGATTCTCACGGCGCGCTTGTGGCGGGCGAGGGTGTCCTGCATCCAGGCCAGCTGGGTCTGGACATCGGCGAGCCCGGCAGCCTTCGGCAGCACGACATAGGCGATCCGGTCACCCGCTTCGCGCAGCAGGATCTCGAGATCGGCGCGCCAAAAGGCATGGCGGACATCGTGGATGCGCACGCCGACGCGGCCGAAGCGGTTCTCCGGGCTCATGATCATGCGCGCGATCATCGTCGCATGTTCGATTTCGCCGCCCGCCGGCGCGCCGTCCTCGCAGTCGGCGGTGATGTCGAAGAGCGGCCCCATCTCGGCCTGGAGCGCGAGCGACTTGCCGATCAGCCTTTCGCTGCCGGCGTAGTGTTCGCACGCGGCCAGACGGGGCAGGGGCTGCTCGTCCTTGTAAAGCACTTCGGCGGGATGAAGTGCCATGACGCTGCCGGCCGTCAGGCGAACAGGTGCTTGACGCCGTCACGCTCTTCCGTCAGTTCCTTGAGCGTGACGTCCATCTTCTCGCGCGAGAAGGCATCGATTTCGAGGCCCTTGACGATCTCCCACCTGCCTTGGCTGCATACGCAGGGCATGCCGTAGATCATGCCTTCGGGGATGCCGTAAGAGCCGTCGGAGACGACGCCCATGGTCACCCAGCGGCCGTTGCTGCCCAGGTTCCAGTCGCGCATGTGGTCGATCGCGGCGTTGGCGGCCGATGCGGCGGAGGAAAGGCCGCGCGCCTCGATGATCGCCGCGCCACGCTTGCCGACCTTGGGGATGTACTCGTTCTTGTACCAGGCCTCGTCGTTGACCAGCGCGGGCGCCGGCTTGCCGGCGATGGTGGCGAAGCGGATGTCCGGATACATCGTCGGCGAATGGTTGCCCCAGACGACCATCTTCTCGATGTCGGCGACGCGGGCGCCCGTCCGCGCGGCCAGTTGCGAGATCGCGCGGTTGTGGTCGAGGCGCATCATCGAGGTGAAGGCGGTCTTCGGCAGGCTCTTCGCGGTGTTCATGGCGATCAGCGCGTTGGTGTTCGCCGGATTGCCGACGACGATGACCTTGACGTCACGGGCGGCGACTTCGTCGAGCGCCCGGCCCTGTTCGATGAAGATTTTCGCGTTGTCGAGCAGCAGGTCCTTGCGCTCCATGCCCGGGCCGCGCGGCTTGGCGCCGACCAGCAGGGCCTGTTGCGCATCACGGAACGCAACCTTGGGATCGGCGGTACCGATCATGTCGACGAGCAGCGGGAAGGCGCAGTCCTCGAGCTCCATCATCACGCCCTTGAGAGCCTGCTGGGCCTTGTCGACCGGCAGTTCCAGCATCTGCAGGATGACCGGCTGGTCCTTGCCCAGCATTTCGCCGCTGGCGATCCGGAACAGCAGGGCATAACCGATTTGACCGGCGGCGCCGGTGACTGCGACTCTGACGGGGGCTTTGGCCATGGAGAACTCCTTGCGAGGTTGAAGGCGGGGATGAGCGATCGCGATGACGACTACGGGACGGCGGACCGTTACGAAGCGACGACAGACGGCGGCAATCTTAGAGGCGGGTTGTGCGGCGTGTCAATAGTTATGAGATATCATATATAAGACATTAGACACCCCATAGACGAGTCGAACTTTTTATGCTCCAATAAGTGCCATGGCGCACGAGTCATCCCCTTCGCCGACCTTCAGCCCGCTCTACCGTCAGATCAAGAGCCTGATTTTACGGTCGCTGGAATCGGGCGAATGGCGGCCCGGTGACGCGATTCCGAGCGAGTCCGAACTTGCGGTCCGCTACGGCGTCAGCCAGGGCACAGTGCGCAAGGCCATCGACGAGCTGGCCGGCGAGAACCTGCTGCTGCGGCGGCAGGGCAAGGGGACGTATGTAGCATCGCACAACGACCCGCGGGCCTTCTTCCGCTTCCTGCGTCTGCAGTCGCTTTCCGGCGAGATCGAGCCCTCGAAGTCGGTGCCGCTCGAATGCTGGCGGGCCAAGGCCGGGCAGGAAGCGGCGCGCGTCCTCGGCCTCAAGCTCGGTGATCCGATCATCATTCTCCGTCGCCTGCTCGAGTTCTCCGGCAAGCCGGTGGTGCTCGACGAGATCTACCTGCCGGGGGACCTCTTCGGCGGGCTCACGCTCGAGATGCTCAAGGACTGGCAGGGCTCGCTCTATGCGCTTTTCGAAACCCAGTTCGGCGTGCGCATGGTCCGGGCCGAGGAGCGCCTGCGCGCTGTCGCGGCGGACAGGGTCAGCGCCGATCTGCTTGGCGTGCCGGAAGGCAGCCCGCTGCTTTCCGTCGAGCGTGTCAGCTACAGCTACGGCGACCGGCCCGTCGAATGGCGCCGCGGAACCTATTCGACGGCCGACCATTGTTACTTCAATGAGCTCAGTTGAGAGACGCCCCGATCGGGAAGCTGCCGGATTATTGAAAAACTAGGAGTGGAAAATGACAGGACTGGCGAAACGAAGACCCAAGTACCTCAACCTGTTCGAGATCAAACTGCCGCTGCCGGGCTGGGTGTCGATCCTGCACCGGATCAGCGGCGCCGGGCTGTTCCTGATGCTGCCGCTCCTGATCTGGCTATTCGGCCTGTCGCTCGAATCGGCGGAAACTCACGCGGCTTTTCTCGCCGTCACCGGCAACGTCTTCGTCAAGCTGATCCTGCTCGGCCTGCTTTGGGCCTACCTGCATCACTTCTGCATGGGCATCCGCATCCTGCTGATCGACGTCCATGTCGGCGTCGAAAAGGCCCCGGCGCGGGTCTCGTCGGTCGCAGTCCTCGTCGTCAGCCTGGCGCTGACGGCACTCCTGGGAGCGAAGCTATGGTGACCCGCGTCGTCGTCGGTGCCCATTACGGGCTCAAGGACTGGCTCGCCCAGCGGATCACCGCGGTCTACATGGCCCTCTACACGCTGGTGATGGCCGTACTCGTGCTCGCTGCCGATCCAGGCTACGAGGGCTGGCGCGCGCTGATGGCCAACGGCTTCGTCCGCTTCATCACCTTCCTCTTCATCGTCAGCCTCTGCTATCACGCCTGGGTCGGCGTCCGCGACATCTGGATGGATTACGTAAAGCCCACGGCGATCCGCCTGACCCTGCACGTGCTGACCTTGCTTGCGCTCGTCGGCTATGCCGGCTGGGCAGCGCAGATCATCTGGAGGCTCTGACCATGAGCGTGACCGTTCGCACCTTCGATGCCGTCATCGTCGGCGCCGGCGGCGCCGGCCTGCGCGCGGCGATCCAGCTTTCCGAATCCGGCTTCAAGACGGCCGTGCTGACCAAGGTCTTCCCGACCCGCTCGCACACCGTGGCTGCCCAGGGAGGCGTCGCCGCGTCACTCGGCAACTCCGAGGAAGACCACTGGCACTGGCACATGTACGACACCGTCAAGGGCTCCGACTGGCTCGGCGACCAGGACGCCATCGAATTCATGTGCCGCAAGGCCAACGAGGTCGTCATCGAGCTCGAGCATTACGGCATGCCCTTCGACCGCACCGACCAGGGCAAGATCTACCAGCGTCCGTTCGGCGGCCACATGTCGAACTTCGGCGAAAAGCCCGTGCGTCGCTCGTGCGCCGCCGCCGACCGCACCGGCCATGCCATGCTCCACGCGATGTACCAGCGCAACGTCCGCGCCAACACCCAGTTCTTCGTCGAGTGGATGGCGCTCGACCTGATCCGCGACGAAGAGGGCGAAGTGCTCGGTGTCACGGCGATGGACATGGAGACCGGCGAGATCGTGGTCTTCCAGGCCAAGGCGACCATCTTCGCCACCGGCGGTGCCGGCCGCATCTTCTACAGCTCGACCAACGCCTTCATCAATACCGGCGACGGGCTGGGCATGGCCGCGCGCGCGGGCATTCCGCTCGAGGACATGGAGTTCTGGCAGTTCCACCCGACCGGGGTCGCCGGCGCCGGCGTGCTGATCACCGAGGGCGTCCGCGGCGAGGGCGGCATTCTCCGCAACGCCCAGGGCGAGCGCTTCATGGAGCGCTACGCGCCCAATGCCAAGGACCTCGCCTCGCGCGACGTCGTCTCGCGGGCGATGGTCACCGAGATCAACGAGGGCCGCGGCTGCGGGCCCAACAAGGATTACGTGCTGCTCGACATCACCCACCTCGACCCGGCGACGATCATGAAGCGGCTGCCGGGCATCCGCGAGATCGCCATCCAGTTCGCGGGCGTCGATCCGATCCGGGAACCGATTCCGGTCGTGCCGACCTGCCACTACCAGATGGGCGGCATTCCGACCAACTATTTCGGCCAGGTCGTGGTGCCGCAGGGCAGCTCCAAGGCGGCCGTCGTGCCCGGCTTCTACGCGGCCGGCGAGTGCGCCTGCGCCTCGGTGCACGGCGCCAACCGGCTCG
This sequence comes from uncultured Rhodocyclaceae bacterium, assembly GCA_964530115.1. GTDB lineage: Bacteria > Pseudomonadota > Gammaproteobacteria > Burkholderiales > Rhodocyclaceae > Fen-999. Next base: position 58,805 of record CAZGYD010000105.1, read on the forward strand.
GCACCAACTCGCTGCTCGACCTCTTGGTCTTCGGCAAGTCGGCCGGTGAGACCGCGGTCGAGGAGCTCAGGAAGTCCGCGAGGGCGCACAAGCCGCTGCCGAAATCGGAGATCGACCGCGCGCTCGCCCGCGTCAATCGCATCGACACGCAGAAGGATGGCACGAGCGTGCATGAGACCCGGCTGGCGATGCAGCGGACGATGCAAAACCACTGCGGCGTCTTCCGTTTCGCCGACAAGCTCAGGGAGGGCGTCGGCAGGATCCTGGAGATCCGCACACAGGTGGAGAACACCGAGATCCGCGACAAGTCGAAGGTCTTCAACACGGCGCGCATCGAGGCGCTGGAGCTCGAGAACCTGATCGAGGTCGCGGTCGCCACCATGATCTCGGCGGAGGCGCGCAAGGAGTCGCGCGGTGCCCATGTCCGCGACGACGCGCCCGACACTCCGGAACATCCCAACGGCCGCGACGACGAGAACTGGCTCAAGCACACGCTCTGGTACCGGGAAGGCAACCGCCTCGACTACAAGGCGGTCAGGCTGACGCCGCTCACTGTCGAAACCATCGCGCTCAAGAAACGCGCCTACTGAGGAAACGACGATGACGACGCGCACCCTCCAATTCAGGATCTACCGCTACGATCCGGACAAGGACCGCAAGCCCTACATGCAGGACATCTCGGTCGAGGTCGATTCGACCGACCGCAAGCTGCTCGACGCGCTGGTGAAGCTCAAGGCCAAGGACGACTCGATCGCCTTCCGCCGCTCGTGCCGCGAGGGCGTCTGCGGTTCCGATGCCATGAACATCAATGGCCGCAACGGCCTGGCCTGTCTGACCGACCTGTCGTCCTTCCCCGAGGGCAAGCCGGTCGTGCTGCGACCGCTGCCGGGGCTGCCGGTGATCCGCGACCTGATCGTGGACATGACCCAGTTCTTCAAGCAGTACCACTCGATCCGCCCCTATCTGATCAACAACGATCCGCCGCCCGAGCGCGAGCGCCTGCAGTCGCCCGAGGAGCGCGAGGAACTCGACGGTCTCTACGAGTGCATCCTCTGCGCCTGCTGCTCGACATCCTGCCCCTCGTTCTGGTGGAATCCGGACAAGTTCGTCGGCCCGGCCGGCCTGCTCGCGGCTTACCGCTTCATCGCCGACAGCCGCGATCAGGCGACCAGCGAGCGGCTCGACAACCTCGAGGATCCCTACCGGCTGTTCCGTTGCCACACGATCATGAACTGCGTCGATGTCTGCCCCAAGGGCCTCAATCCGACGAAGGCGATCGGCAAGATCAAGGACATGATGGTGAGGAGGGCAGTCTGAGCCATGGACGAGGCGCACCGGATCCGGCGGGAGCGGCTGCGCTGGCGCTGCCGGCGCGCGCTGCTGGAACTGGACATCGTCTTCGACCGTTTCTGGCAAGGAACGGGCGAACTCGACGAGAACGAAGAAGCGGCCCTCGAGAGGCTGCTGGCAATGGAGGATCACGACCTCTGGTCGCTGGTCGGCGGACGTACGGAGACAGACGATCCGCAACTGAGAGGGATGGTCGAGCGGTTGCGTTGCTTGGGCGCGACGGCGGGACCGGTGAGCAATCTGTGAAATCTGACAGGGACTTCGTGATATGAATGCACAACGCATGGCAACGCTGACCGTCGACGGCAAGACCGTCGAGCTTCCCGTTTATTCGGGGTCGATCGGACCCGACGTCATCGACGTCCGCTCGCTTTACGCCAAGACCGGGATGTTCACCTTCGACCCCGGCTATATGTCGACCGCGTCCTGCAAATCGTCGATCACCTACATCGACGGCGACAAGGGCGAACTGCTCTACCGTGGTTACCCGATCGAACAGCTGGCGGTGCATTGCGACTTCCTCGAAGTCTGCTACCTGCTCAAGCACGGCGAGCTGCCCAATGCCCAGCAGAAGCTCGACTGGGAGCGCGCCGTCAAGAAGCACACCATGGTGCACGAGCAGATTTCCCGCTTCATGATGGGTTTCCGCCGCGACTCGCATCCGATGGCGGTGCTCGTCGGCCTGGTCGGTGCGCTCTCGGCCTTCTATCACGACTCGCTCGACATCAACAATCCCGAGCACCGGCTGACCGCGGCGATCCGGCTGATCGCCAAGATGCCGACCATCGTCGCCATGGCCTACAAGTATTCGATCGGCCTGCCGCAGATGTACCCGAAGAACAGCCTGAGCTACACGGCCAACTTCATGCACATGATGTTCGCCAACCCGTGCGAGGAGTACGTGCCCAATCCCGTGCTGGTCCGGGCCCTCGACCGCATCCTGATCCTGCACGCCGATCACGAGCAGAACGCCTCCACCTCGACGGTGCGGCTTGCCGGCTCCTCGGGCGCCAACCCGTTCGCCTGCATCGCCGCGGGCATCGCCTGCCTCTGGGGCCCGGCGCATGGCGGCGCCAACGAGGCCTGCCTGAAGATGCTCGAGGAGATCGGCGACGTCTCGCGCGTGCCGGAGTACATCAAGCGGGCCAAGGACAAGAACGACAGCTTCAAGCTGATGGGCTTCGGCCACCGGGTCTACAAGAACTTCGACCCGCGCGCGACGCTCATGCGCGAGACCTGCCACGAGGTGCTGGGCGAGCTCGGCCTCCACGACGACCCGCTGTTCAAGCTGGCGCTGGAGCTCGAGCGCATCGCGCTGCAGGACGAGTACTTCATCGAGAAGAAGCTCTACCCGAACGTCGATTTCTATTCGGGCATCGTCCAGAAGGCGCTCGGCATCCCGACCCAGCTGTTCACCGGCATCTTCGCCATGGCGCGCACCATCGGCTGGATCGCCCAGTGGCACGAGATGATCTCCGACCCCGAGCAGAAGATCGGCCGGCCGCGCCAGCTCTACACCGGGGCGACCAAGCGCGATGTCCCGCCGCTCGACAAGCGTTGATCCGGCGCCCGAGGCATCCCGGCCCGGGATGCCTTTTTTTCATCCGAGCCCATAAAAAGAGGTGATGCGATGATGAAACAGGCTTTGACGAGTTCCTATCTCTATGGCGCGAACGCGCCGTTCATCGAAGAACTCTACGAACGCTATCTCGAAAACCCCACCTCGGTCGATCCGGGCTGGCGGGATTATTTCGACAAACTGGGCGCGCTGCCCGGTGTCGGCAACACCTCCGCGCCCGACGTTGCGCACGCTCCGGTGATCGCCTCCTTTGCCCAGCGGGCGAAGGAAGGGGTCCTCGCAGCGCCCGCCCGTGAGCGCGCCGCGCACAACGAGAAGCAGGTCCGCGTGCTGCAGATGATCAACGCCTACCGCTTCCTCGGCAACCGCTGGGCGCAGCTCGATCCGCTCAAGCGGCATGAACGGCCGGCCATCGCCGAGCTCGAACCGTCGTACTACGGTTTCACCGAGGCCGATCTCGGCCTGCACTTCCACTGCGGATCGTTCGCCGCCTGTCCGACCGAGCCCAATCTGCGCGAGATCCTCGAAGCGGTGCGCCAGACCTACTGCGGCACCATCGGCTCCGAGTACATGTACCTGACCGACGTCGCGCAGAAGCGCTGGATCCAGGCGCGCATCGAGCCGATCCGTGCCACGCCGTCGTTCGCGCCGGAGGAGAAGAAGCGCTTCCTCGAGCGGCTCACCGCGGCCGAGACGCTCGAACGCTTTCTGCACACGAAATACGTCGGCCAGAAGCGCTTCTCGCTCGAGGGCGGCGAATCGCTGATCGTGGCCATGGACGAGCTGATCCGCAGCGGCGGCCGCCTCGGCGTCCAGGAGATGGTCATCGGCATGGCCCACCGCGGCCGCCTCAACGTGCTCGTCAACACGCTCGGCAAGCAGCCGAAGATGCTCTTCGAGGAATTCGAGGGCAAGAAGGCGCAGGAACTTTCGGCGGGCGACGTCAAGTACCACATGGGCTATTCGTCGGACGTGGGCACGCCCGGCGGGCCGATGCACCTGACGCTGGCCTTCAACCCCTCGCATCTCGAAATCGTCAATCCGGTCGTCTGCGGCTCGGTCTATGCGCGCCAGGTCAGGCGCGGCGCCACGGGCAAGAAGGAGGTCGTGCCGGTGCTGATCCACGGCGACGCCGCGGTCGCCGGCCAGGGCGTCAATCAGGAGATGCTCAACTTCTCGCAGACCCGCGGCTATGGCACCGGCGGCACGGTGCACATCATCGTGAACAACCAGATCGGCTTCACCACCTCGGACCCGCGCGACACGCGCTCGTCGATCTACTGCACCGACGTCTTCAAGATGGTCGAGGCGCCGATCTGCCACGTCAATGGCGACGACCCCGAGGCGGTCGCCTTCGTCACCCGGCTGGCCATCGAATTCCGCCAGGAGTTCGGCAAGGACGTCGTCGTCGACATCGTCTGCTTCCGCAAGCTCGGCCACAACGAGCAGGACGAGCCGATGGTCACCCAGCCGCTGATGTACAAGAAGATCAACGCCCATCCCGGCACGCGCAGGCTCTATGCCGACAAGCTGGCGGCGCAGGGCGTCATCGGCGAGGACGAGGCGGAGCGGATGATCCGCGACTACCGCACCGCACTCGACGAGGGCCGCCACCTGATCGATCCCGTGATCTCCGATCACCAGAGCAAGTACGCGATCGACTGGCGGCCGCACGTCAATGTCCCCTACACGGAGAAGTGCGACACCACGGTGGCGAAGAAGGAGCTGCAGCGCCTGGCCGAGCGGGTGACCACGATCCCCGAGCACTTCGCGCTGCACCCGCGGGTGCAGAAGATCATCGACGACCGGCGGCTGATGGGCGCCGGCAAGCTGCCGGTGGACTGGGGCATGGGCGAGACGCTCGCCTACGCGACGCTGCTCGCCGCCGGCTACAACGTGCGCATCTCCGGCGAGGACGTCGGCCGCGGCACCTTCTTCCACCGCCATGCGGCGATCCACGACCAGAACCGCGAGAAATGGGACGAGGGCACCTGGTGGCCGCTGCAGCATCTCCAGGAAAAGCAGGGCTGGTTCCACTGCTTCGATTCGGTGCTCTCCGAGGAGGCGGTGCTCGCCTTCGAATACGGCTTCGCCACGGCGAGCCCCAACGAGCTGGTGATCTGGGAGGCGCAGTTCGGCGATTTCGCCAACGGCGCCCAGGTGGTGATCGACCAGTTCCTGAGCTCGGGCGAAGCCAAGTGGGGCCGCGGCTGCGGCCTGGTGCTGTTCCTGCCCCACGGCTACGAAGGGCAGGGGCCGGAGCACTCCTCGGCGCGCATCGAGCGCTACATGCAGCTCTCGGCCGAGTTCAACTGGGAAGTCTGCCAGCCGTCCAACGCGGCGCAGATCTTCCACCTGCTGCGCCGGCAGATGCTGAGGAAGCAGCGCAAGCCGCTCGTGGTCATGACGCCGAAGTCGCTGCTGCGCCACAAGGACGCGGCCAGCTCGCTCGACGATCTCGCCCGCGGCACCTTCCAGACGGTCATCGGCGAGGTCGACGATCTCGATGCGAAGAAGGTCAGGCGGGTCATCGCCTGCGCCGGCAAGATCTATTACGAACTTCTCGCGGCGCGGCGCGAGCGCGGGCTCGAGCACATCGCCATCGTCCGCATCGAGCAGCTCTATCCGATGGACGACCGGCGCCTGGCCGAGGAGCTGAAGAAATATCCGAATGCCAGGGAAATCCTCTGGTGCCAGGAGGAGCCGCTCAACCAGGGCGCCTGGTACGCCAAGCATCACACGCTGATGCGCGTGCTCGGCAAGGGGCAGACGCTCGGCGTCGCGGCGCGGCCGGCCTCGGCCTCGCCGGCGGTCGGCTATGCCGCCAAGCATGCCCTCCAGCAGAAGGAAGTCATCGATGCCGCGCTCGGCGGCAGCGCGAAATAAGGAAAGAGAGCCACCATGATCATCGACGTCAAAGTTCCCCAGTTGTCCGAATCGGTCTCGGAAGCGACCCTGGTCTCCTGGCACAAGAAGCAGGGCGAGGCCGTCGCCCGGGACGAGAACCTGATCGACATCGAGACCGACAAGGTCGTGCTCGAATTGCCGGCGCCCGATGCCGGCGTCCTCGTGGAAATCCTCAAGGGTGACGGCGAGCCCGTTACCTCGGGCGAATTGATCGCGAAGATCGACACCGAAGCGAAACTCAGCCGTGGTAACACGCCGGCGGAGAAGGCCGAGGCACCGGCGCCGGAGAAAAAGGAAAGCGCGCCCAAAGCCGCGCCGGCGGCGGCGCCCGCCGCCGGACCGGCTGCGCGCAAGCTCATGGAGGAGAAGGGCCTCACGGCCGCCGAGATCAAGGGCTCGGGCCCGGGCGGCCGCATCCTCAAGGAAGACGTCACGGGAGCCTCGAAGCCCTCGGCCCCCCCGGCGCCGGCGGCGGCGCCCGCAGTGGCCACGCCGGCCGCCGCGGCGGCGGTGAAGCCGGCGCTGCCACAGCCCGCGGTGATCACGGCCGAGGAAATCATCGCCGAGCGTCCCGAGCAGCGCGTGCCGATGTCGCGCCTGCGCGCGCGCATCGCCGAGCGGCTCATCCAGTCGAAGAACGAGAACGCCATCCTGACGACCTTCAACGAGGTCAACATGGCGCCGGTGATCGAGCTGCGCAACCGCTACAAGGACAAGTTCGAGAAGGAACACGGCGTCAAGCTCGGCTTCATGTCCTTCTTCGTCAAGGCGGCCGTGCATGCCCTGAAGAAGTTCCCGATCCTCAACGCCTCGGTGGATGGCAACGACATCGTCTATCACGGCTATTTCGACATCGGCATCGCCGTCGGCAGCCCGCGTGGCCTGGTCGTGCCCATCCTCCGCGACGCCGACCGGATGTCGCTGGCGCAGATCGAAAAGAAGATCGCCGAGTTCGGCGCCAAGGCCAAGGACGGCAAGCTGTCGCTCGAAGAGCTCACCGGCGGCACCTTCTCGATCTCCAACGGCGGCGTGTTCGGCTCGATGCTGTCGACGCCGATCATCAACCCGCCGCAGTCGGCGATCCTCGGCATCCACGCGACCAAGGACCGGCCGGTGGTCGAAAACGGCCAGATCGTCATCCGGCCGATCAACTATCTGGCGCTCTCCTACGACCACCGCATCATCGACGGACGGGAAGCGGTGCTCGGCCTGGTGACCATCAAGGAGGCGCTCGAGGATCCGGCCCGCCTGCTGCTCGACCTCTGACATCCCATCGCGGTGAAAGGAGTTCTTCATGGCCAAACAATTCGACGTGGTGGTGATCGGCGGCGGCCCCGGCGGTTATGTCGCGGCGATCCGTGCCGCCCAGCTCGGGCTGACGACCGCCTGCATCGAGCGCGACTCGTTCGCCGACCCGAAGGGCGAGGTCCGTCTCGGCGGCACCTGCCTCAATGTCGGCTGCATTCCTTCCAAGGCGCTCCTGAAGTCGTCGGAGCTCTATGACGAGGCGGCGCACGCCTTCGTCATGCACGGCATCGGCCTCGACAACCTCAGGATCGACGTGCCGACGATGATCCGCCGCAAGGACAACATCGTCACCCAGCTGACGGCCGGCATCCGCGGCCTGTTCAGGAAGAACAAGGTGACGCTGCTTCCCGGCCACGGCCGCTTCGTCGGCCGCGACGGCGATCTCTGGCAGGTCGAGGTCGTCGGCAAGGATGGTGCGGCCGAACCCGTGGCCGCGAAGGACGTCATCGTCGCCACCGGCTCGAAGCCGCGCCATCTCGAAGGCATTCCGGTGGACAACGAGGTGATCTGTGACAACGTCGGCGCGCTGTCCTTCGACGCCGTGCCCCGGCGGCTCGGCGTCATCGGCGCCGGTGTCATCGGTCTCGAGCTCGGCTCGGTCTGGAAGCGGCTCGGCGCCGAGGTGACCTTGCTCGAAGCGATGCCCGATTTCCTCTCCGCCGCGGATCCGGCCGTCGCCCGCGAGGCGTGGAAGGTGTTTACGCAGAAGCAGGGGCTGGCGATCCATCTCGACGTCGAGATCGGCAAGGTGACGCGGGGCAGGAAGGGCGTGCGCATCGAATACCAGACCGGCGACACGCCGCAGGTGCTCGAGTGCGACCGGCTCATCGTTTCGGTCGGGCGCGTGCCGAACACCGACGGGCTCGGCATCGAGAACGTCGGCCTCGAACTCGACGATCGCGGCCGCATCGCCGTCGATGGCCATTGCCGGACGAGCCAGCCCGGCATCTGGGCCGTCGGCGACGTCGTGCGCGGGCCGATGCTCGCCCACAAGGGCATGGAAGAGGGCGTGATGGTCGCCGAGCGCATCGCCGGCCAGGCCGGCCACGTCAATTACGAGGCGATTCCCTGGGTGATGTACACCACCCCCGAGATCGCCTGGGTCGGCAAGACCGAGACACAGCTGCGGAACGAGGGCATCGAGTACCGCGCCGGGCAGATTCCCTTCCTCGCCAACGGCCGCGCGCTCGGCCAGGGCGATACGACCGGCTTCATCCGCATGTACGCCGATGCGAAGACCGACCGCGTCCTCGGCGTGCACATCATCGGCAACAACGCCTCCGAGCTGATCGCCGAGGCCGTCGTGGCCATGGAGTTCGGCGCCTCGAGCGAGGATCTCGCCCGCACCTGCCATGCCCACCCGACGCTCTCGGAAGTCATGCACGAGGCGGCGCTCGCCGTGGACCGGCGGCCGCTGCATTTCTGAGGCAGCCCCGGACGACTGCTGAGACACCCCGCCGCGGCGCGCGGCCGCGGCCCGATCGCCCGATGTCCCATCGTATCCTCGGAGTTCCGGAAGACGGCATGATCCGCGGCTTCAACGCCGCGCTCGCCAGGCGCGGCATCGTCGCCGACCCCGCGCAGCTGATGGCCGCCATGCGCCTCCAGCAGCTCTATGACGAGCTGGTCGCCTTCAAGGCCGCGCGGCGCACGCGGCTGCGCAAGCTGCTCGTCCGGCCGCCGCTGCCGCGCGGCGTCTGGTTCTGGGGCGGTGTCGGCCGGGGCAAGAGCTTCCTCATGGACTGCTTCTTCGACGCGGTGCCCTACCGGCGCAAGCGGCGGGTGCATTTCCACGCCTTCATGCGCGAGATCCACGAGCGCCTGCAGGCCATGAAGGAGGAAGCCGATCCGCTCGCCCGCGTCGCCGCGCAGGTGGCGAGGGAAACCCGGCTCATGTGCTTCGACGAGTTCCATGTCTCCGACATCGCCGACGCGATGATCCTCGGCCGGCTGATGGAGGCGCTCTTCGCCGGCGGCGTGGTCTTCTGCATCACCTCGAACTATCCGCCCGCGGGCCTCTATCCCGACGGCCTGCAGCGGGAACGCCTGCTGCCGGCGATCGCGCTGATCGAGGACAAGCTCGACGTCATTCGCGTCGATGCGGGCATCGACTATCGGCTGCGGGCGCTCGAACAGGCCGACATCTACCACGTGCCGGCGGACGACGCGGCCGACCGACAGCTGATGAACACCTTCGGCCGCATCGCCGGCGGCGAGGGGCACGCGCGGCCGCTCGAGCTCCTTGGCCGGCAGGTGCCGGTGATCCATCGCGCGCCGGGCGTCGTCTGGTTCGATTTCGCCACCCTCTGCGGCGGGCCGCGCTCCCAGAACGACTATCTCGAGATCGCCCACGGCTTCCACACGGTGTTCCTCTCCCGCGTGCCGCGGATGGGGCCGGAAATGGCCTCTGCGGCGCGCCGCTTCACCTGGCTCGTGGACGTGCTCTACGACCATCGCGTCAAGCTCGTGATCACCGCCGAGTGCCCGGCCGAGGCGCTCTACGTCGCCGGCACCCACGCCGACGAGTTCCGGCGCACCGTCTCGCGGCTCATCGAGATGCGCTCGCACGACTATCTCGCCAGCGGCCACCGGCGCTTCGAGACCCATCCACCGGTGCCGGCCGCCGGCGGGCCGGCGCGTTACCACGGCTGAGTTTGCACAGGCCGCTGCGGGCCGTCCGGCGGTTGATGTTCCGTCACGCGAGTCGGTTAGAATCGCCCGGTCCCAAGGGTAAGGAGGAGCCCCCGATGTTGCAGCCCGGCCAGCCGGCGCCGACGTTCGCGTTGCCCGACGCCGACATGGAGATCTTCGATTTCGCCTCGCTGCGCGGCAGGCAGAGCGCCGTCGTCTTCTTCTACCCGAAGGACGGCACGCCCTACTGCACGCAGGAAGCGATCGAGTTTTCCGACCACGAAAACGACTTCAACGAGCTCGGTTGCACCATCCTCGGCATCTCGCGCGACGATTGCCTCGCCCACGCGGAATTCCGCGACAAGCACGGCCTGTCGATCCGCCTGCTCTCCGACGTCGATGGCAAGGTGGGGCATCAGTACGGCGTCTATCACTACCGCGAGAAGGACGGCCACAGGAAGCTCACGGTCGTCCGCTCGACCTTCGTCATCGACCGCGACGGCATCGTCCGTCACGCCTTCTACGACGTCAGCCCCAAGGGACACGCGGCCGAGATCTACCGGCTGGTCAAACAAATGAATGAAAAGAGGCGCACATGAACATCGGCAAGAACACCGTCGTCACCCTCAACTACCGCGTCACCGACAGCGACGGCAGCCTCGTCGATGACGGCGCCCATCCCATCGTCTATCTGCACGGCGGCTACGACGGCATCTTCCCGCGCATCGAGGAGGCGCTGCAGGGCAAGGCGGTCGGCGACGTGCTCGAAATCAAGCTCCAGCCGGCCGACGCCTTCGGCGATTACGATGCCGAGCTCGTGCGCATCGAGCCGCGCTCGCTCTTCCCCGAGAACATCGAGGTCGGCATGCAGTTCGAGCGCGCCACCGAGGACGGCGACGACGGCGAGCTCTACACCATCACCGACATCGCCGACGACAAGGTCGTCGTCGACGGCAACCACCCGCTCGCCGGCATCGCGCTGATCTTCTCCTGCACCGTTGCCGACGTGCGTCCGGCCACGGCCGAAGAGATCGGCCACGGCCACGTGCATGGCCCCGGCGGCCATCATCATCACTGAGCGCCGGGCTCAGTCCGCGAGCTTTTTGAGTTCGTAGAGCCGCTCCAGCGCCTCGCGCGGCGTCAGCGCGTCGGGGTCGATCGCGCGCAGCGCGTCGATCGCGGGATGAGCCTCGGGTTCCGCAGCGGGCGGCGGCTGCGTGAACAGGTCCGGCTGCGGCCCGGACGCCGCAGCGCGGTTCTCCAGTGCGGCGAGCCGCCGCTTCGCCTCGCGGATGACGGCCGCGGGCATGCCGGCCAGCGCCGCGACCTGGATGCCGTAGCTCTGCGAGGCCGGGCCTTCCTCGACGGCGTGCAGGAAGACGATCTTCTGTCCGTGGCCGACGGCATCGAGATGGACGTTGGCGCACTCCGGGTATTCCTGCGCGAGCTGCGTGAGCTCGAAATAGTGCGTCGAGAAGAGCGTCAGGGCGCGGTTCTTCTCGATCAGGTGCCGGGCGATGGCGAAGGCCAGCGCCAGGCCGTCGAAGGTCGAGGTGCCGCGGCCGATCTCGTCCATCAGCACCAGCGACCGCTCGGTGGCGCCGTGGATGATGGCCGCCGCCTCGGTCATCTCGACCATGAAGGTCGACCGGCCCGAGGCGAGATCGTCGGCGGCGCCGATGCGCGTGTAGATCGCATCGACCGGCCCCAGGCGACAGGCGCGCGCGGGCACGAAGCTGCCGCAGTGGGCGAGCAGCACGATCAGCGCCACCTGGCGCATGTAGGTCGACTTGCCGCCCATGTTCGGCCCCGTGACCAGCAGCAGGCGGCGTGTGGGCCCGAGGCGCGCATCGTTGGCGATGAAGGCGTCGACCTGGCCCTCGACCACGGGATGGCGGCCGGCCTCGATCTCGATCACCGGCTCGTTCGTGAAGGCCGGCCGCCGCCAGCCGAGCCGGGCAGCCGCGTCGGCAAAGGCGCAGAGCCCGTCGAGCAGCGCCAGCGCCCGGGCGATGCGCTGGAAGTCGGCGATCCAGCCGGCAAGCCTGTCGAGGAGGTCGGCGAACAGCTGCCGCTCGAGCGCCAGCGCGCGCTCGTTGGCCGAGAGCGCCTTGTCCTCGAAGGCCTTGAGTTCCGGCGTGATGTAGCGCTCGGCGTTCTTCAGCGTCTGCCGGCGCCGGTAGTCGTCCGGCACCTTGTCGGCGTTGGCGTGGGTGACCTCGATGTAGAAGCCGTGCACCTTGTTGTATTCGACCTTGAGGCTGGCGATGCCGGTACGCTCGCGCTCGCGGGCTTCGAGCGCGGCGAGGAACTGGCCGCAGCCGGCCTGGAGCGCGCGCAGCTCGTCGAGATCGGCCGACCAGCCCGGGGCGATGACGCCGCCGTCGCGCAGCTGCACCGAGGGCTCGGCCGCCACCGCCTGGCGGAGCAGGGCCAGGGCCTCTGCCGGCGCATCGAGATCGCGGCCAAGCAAACTCAGCCGCGGTGACACGCCGGCCGCGCCTTCGGCGACGAGCGCCCGGATGCCCGGCAGGGCCGCGAGGCTCTCGCGCAGCGCCGCGAGGTCGCGCGGGCGGGCGTTCTTCAGGGCGATCCGCGCCGTGATCCTTTCGACGTCGCCGACCGCGCGCAGCGCCCTGGCGATGGCCTGCCAGGGACCCTCGCCATCGTCGCCGAGCAGCGCGGCCACGGCCTCGTGACGGCGCGCGGCCTCGTCGCGGTCGGCGAGCGGATGATGGAGCGCGTGACGCAGCCAGCGCGAGCCCATGCCCGTGGCACAGGTGTCGATGAGCGAGAGAAGCGTCGGCGCCGGTGCGCCGCGCAGCGTCTCGGTGATTTCCAGGTTGCGCCGCGTCGCGGCGTCCATGCGCAGGTATTCGCCGCCGTGTTCGACCGTCAGGCCGGTCACGTGCGCGAGCGAGCGCATCTGCGTCGAACGCGCGTATTCGAGAAGCGCACCGGCGGCACTGATCGCGGGGCCGAGCCCCTCGGCGCCGAAGCCGGCGAGGTCGCGGGTGCCAAAGTGTTCGGCAAGCAGGCGCTCCGCCGTCCCGAGGTCGAAATGCCAGTCTGGAAGCCGCTTGACGGGGATACCGAGCGATTGCGGCAGGTCGTCGGCCATTGCCCCGGCGACCAGGAGCTCGGCGGGGCGCAGGCGTTCGAGCTGCGCCGGCAGCGCCGCGGCCGGCACCTCGAGCAGGCGCAGTTCGCCGCTGGCGAGATTGAGCCAGGCCATGCCGATGCGGTTCCGGTCGCGCGCGATGGCGAGCAGCAGGCTGTCGCTGCGCTCGTCGAGGAGGCCGGCGTCGGTGAGCGTGCCTGGCGTGACGATGCGCGTCACCGCGCGCTCGACCGGCCCCTTGCTCGTCGCCGGATCGCCGACCTGCTCGCAGATGACCACGGATTCGCCCTGCCGGACGAGCTTCGCCAGATACTGCTCGACGGCATGGAAAGGCACGCCGGCCATCGGGATCGGCCGGCCCGCCGACTGGCCGCGCGTGGTCAGGGTGATGTCCAGGAGCCGCGCGGCCTTCTCGGCGTCCTCGTAGAAGAGCTCGTAGAAGTCGCCCATCCGGTAGAAGAGCAGCATGTCCGGATGCCGGCGCTTGAGCGCCAGGTACTGCTGCATCATCGGCGTGTGCTGGGCGAGGGAGGCGTCGGCGGCGGGCATGGCCGGCTATTCTATCGGCTCGCCCGCGCCGGCCGGGCCGCCGGCCGGCGATACAATGCGGCGCACTTTTCCGACCGGATCCCGCGCCCATGCCAGAGATCTACGACCGCCTCCGGGACCGCCTGCGCGGCGAACCGCGGAGATGGCTCGTCACCGGCGTGGCCGGCTTCATCGGCAGCCATCTGCTCGAGGCACTGCTCTCGCTCGACCAGGAGGTCGTCGGCCTCGACAACTTCGCCACCGGGCACCGGCGCAACCTCGACGAGGTGCGCGCCGCCGTCGGCGAGGCACGCTGGGCGCGTTTCCGGTTCATCGAGGGCGACATCCGCCGGATCGAGGACTGCCGCGCGGCCTGCGCGGGCGCCGACTACGTGCTGCACCAGGCCGCGATCGGCTCCGTGCCGCGCTCCTTCGACGATCCGGCGACGACCAACGCCGCGAACGTCGGCGGCTTTCTCAACGTCCTCATCGCCGCGCGCGACGCCGGGGTGCGCCGGCTCGTCTATGCCACGTCGAGCTCCGTCTATGGCGACTCGCCCGAGCTGCCGCGCGTGGAGGCGCGCATCGGCCGGCCGCTGTCGCCCTACGCGGTGACCAAGCTGATCGGCGAGCAGTACGCCGACCTCTTCGCGCGCAGCTACGGCCTGCCCTCGATCGGCCTGCGCTACTTCAACATCTTCGGCCCGCGCCAGGACCCGGCCGGCGCCTATGCCGCCGTCGTGCCCCGGTGGGTCGCGGCGATGATCGCCGGCGAAGACGTCTGGATCAACGGCGACGGCGAAACCAGCCGCGACTTCTGCTACGTCGCCAACGTCGTCCAGGCCAACCTCCTCGCCGCCGCGGGCAGCGGCGACGAGGCCGAAAACCAGATCTACAACGTCGCGGTCGGCGAGCGGACGACGCTCAACGATCTCTGCGAGGCCATCCGCGCGCAGCTCGCACCGCGCTTTCCGCACCTGCGCGAGTTCCGGCCGCGCCATCGCGACTTTCGTGCCGGCGACGTGCGCCACTCGCTCGCCGACGTCACGAAGGCGCGCCGGCTGCTCGGCTACGAACCGACCCACACGCTCGGCGACGGCCTGCGCGAAGCGATCGACTGGTACATCGCCCGCGGCGGCCGCTGAGGCTCCCCGCCAAACTGTGGGGCTTCGCCCCATCCCTCGCTTTGCTCGGGACCACCACTTCGTGGTGTCCTGCGCCCCGTGGGCTGGTCAGCCGCCGTAACACGCCGGCGGGGAGGCGTTTTCGCCGACGAGGCCGCAGAGGAAAAGCAGCATTCACCACAAAGGACACCAAGGCCGCAAAGAAGAATAGAGACGCACGAGGCTCGTTCGAGGTCACCCCTGGCGTTCCGGAGGGCGGTTTGACCATCGTTCCGGGTGACGACCTGGGGTTCGGGACGAGAAAGCGGAATCTGCCGGCTTCTCCTTGCCCCTCGCCCTTTGCCTCTCGCCCCTCGTCCTCTGCGCCCTTTGCGTTCTCTGCGGTGAACGATTGCCTCGCAAGAAGCGGCGGCGAAATATCCGAGTGCAGCGCCGCACGCGGGCTCCTCCCCCGCGAGGGGGAGGCTGGGAGGGGGCGGGTCGGCAGTCCCGGCGAAGGGCCGCCCCGAGCCGGGACGGCACGCGCCGAAAGGCGCAAACCGCTGCGAGGGCTGACCGGAGCGCCCCGTGACGGACGGCGCGCAGCGCCGCACTCGGGCTCCTCCCCCGCGAGGGGGAGGCTGGGAGGGGGCGGGTCAGACTCACACCGCCGCGAGCGCCTGGTCGAGGTCGGCCCTGAGGTCGTCGATGTGTTCCAGGCCGATGGAGAGGCGCACCATGTCCTCGGAGACGCCGGCCTTCTTCATCTCCTCGGGCGAGAGCTGCCGGTGGGTCGTGCTCGCCGGGTGGCAGGCGAGGCTCTTGGCGTCGCCGATGTTCACGAGCCGGGTGATGAGCCTCAACGCGTCCTGGAAGCGCGCGCCGGCCTCCCGGCCGCCCTTGACGCCGAAAGTGAGGATGCCCGAGGCGCGGCCGCCCATGTACTTCTGCGCCAGCGCATGCTCGGGGTGATCCGGCAGGCCCGCGTACCTGACCCAGCCGACCTTGGCATGACCGCGCAGGAACTCGGCGACCGCCCGCGTGTTCTCGCAGATGCGGTCCATGCGCACCGGCAGCGTCTCGATGCCCTGGAGGATCAGGAAGGAATTGAACGGCGAGATCGCCGCGCCCATGTTGCGCAGGGGCACGACGCGGGCGCGGCCGATGTAGGCGGCGGCACCGAGCGCCTCGGTATAGACGACGCCGTGGTAGGAGACGTCGGGCTCGTTCAGGCGGCGGAAGCGCGCCTTGTGCTCGGCCCACGGGAACCTGCCGGAATCGACGATCGCGCCGCCGATGCTGGTGCCGTGACCGCCGAGATACTTGGTCAGCGAATGGACGACGATGTCGGCACCGTGCTCGAAGGGCCGGCAGAGATAGGGCGTCGGCACGGTGTTGTCGACGATCAGCGGCACGCCCGCGGCGTGGGCTACCTCGGCCAGCGCGGCGATATCGACGACGTTGCCGAGCGGGTTGCCGATCGATTCGCAGTAGATGGCCTTGGTCTTCGCGTCGATCAGCGGCTTGAAGGACGCGGGGTCGCGGTAATCGGCGAAGCGCACTTCGATCCCATACTGCGGCAGCGTGTGCGCGAACAGGTTGTAGGTGCCGCCGTAGAGCGTGCCGACCGAGACGATGTTGTCGCCGGCCTCGGCG
>CAZGYD010000106.1:0-1031 GCA_964530115.1 uncultured Rhodocyclaceae bacterium
TTCGGTCGGGCTGTGGGGCGCGCGTGAGAAGGAGTGCGCCCACGGCCGGGGCGTGCGTTAACATGTGGCCGGCATCGAACGCGCCTTGCGACTTGGCCGCGACGACCCGGAGGTCGACCTCATCGAGGACGGCGATGATGCGCCCTTCTTCCTGCGCCACTTCGTTGACCACGACCTTCAGGCGCTCCTCGACCTCGCCGCGGTATTTCGCGACGGCCAAGGGCGCCGGCATGTCGAGCACCAGCACCTTCTGGTCGCGCAGCGTCTCCGGCACCTCGCCATTGACGATGCGCTGGGCGAGGCCCTCGACGATCGCCGTCTTGCCCACCCACGGTTCGCCGATCAGCACCGGGTTGATCTTGGTGCGGCGCTGCACGATCTGGATCACGCGGCGAATTTCGTCGTCGCGGCCGATCACCGGGTCGAGCTTGCCGGCCCGGGCGCGCTCGGTCAAATCCAGCGTGTATTTCTTCAAAGCCTCGCGGCTGCCTTCGGCTTCCGGATTGTTCACGGTCTGTCCTCCACGAATGGCGCGAATCGCCTCTTCCAATGCGCGGCGATCGGCGCCGTGTTGCTTGAACAAGCGCCCCGTCTCGCCCTTGTCCTCGGTCAGCGCGAGCAGGAACATCTCCGAGGCGATGAACTGGTCACCGGCCTTCTGCGCCTCCCGGTCGGTGAGATTGAGCAGGTTGGAAAGATCGCGGCCGATCGTCACCTCGCCGCCGTGGCCTTGCACCTGCGGCAGGCGGTCGATCGCGGCGTCGAGCGCCTTCCTCAAGCCGCCGACATTGACGCCGGCACGGGCAAGGATCGAGCTCTTCGACCCATCCTCCTGATTGAGCAGGGCCAGCAGCAGATGCTGCGGCTCGACGACTTGGTTTTCGTGGCGGATCCCGTTGCTCTGGGCCGCGGCCAGCGCCTGCTGGAACTCTGTCTCTTTGACACACTGAACGTTGCCGACGCTCTACTCTGGGTTGATCTGGTGGGTCTCCGTGCACTTAAAAAAAAAAATAACACTCAAGAGATACACA
>CAZGYD010000108.1:0-2204 GCA_964530115.1 uncultured Rhodocyclaceae bacterium
GACCATGCCCATGACGCTGTTCATCAGCTTCGGCTCGGTCATGGCATTGAGCCTGTGGGTCCAGACGTTCGGGTCGGCCATGGCTATCATGCTGTTGATCATCTTCGGGTCGGTCATGGCGTTCATCCACTGCGCCCAGACCTTCGGATCGGCCATTTTCATCATGCCTTCGATCATCTCCGGATCGGTCATGGCAGTCATCCACGGCGTCCAGTACTTCGGATCGGCCATTCCGACCAGGCTGTTCATCAGCTTGGGATCGGTCATCGCCGTGATCCAGGGGGTCCAGACCTTGGGATCGACCAGGCCCATCATCGAGTTCATGAACTTCGGATCGGTCATGGTCGTGAGCCAGGGTGTCCAGACCTTGGGATCGACGACCGACATCATCGATTCGAGCATTTTCGGGTCGGTCATCGCGGTGATGAAGGGCGTCCAGATCTTCGGATCACCCATGGCGATCATCGAGTTGATCATCTTCGGGTCGGTCATGGCGTTGATCCAGGGCGTCCAGACCTTGGGATCCGCCATCGCGATCATCGAATTGATCAGCTTGGGATCGGTCATGCTGTTGATCCAGGGCGTCCAGACTTTCGGGTCGGCCATCTGCATCATCGAGGCGATCATCTTCGGATCGGTCATCGCCGTGATCCAGGGCGTCCAGACCTTGGGATCGATCATGCCCATCATCGAGTTCATGAGCTTGGGATCGGTCATCGCCGTCATCCAGTCGCCCATGCCCTTGGTCCAGCCGTCCATCGCCGGCATCTGAATGCTGGCGCCCTGCGCCATCGCCGGCATAGGCAGTTGCAAGGCGGCACCCATCAAGGCTGCGAGAATGTGGTTGCGGTACTTCATGTCGGTCCCCCCTCCTGTTGAAAAATGGATCGCTGGTGATGAATGCCGGGCGATCAACCGGCCTCGCGCATCATGCGCATGTACTCGTACTTCATCGTTGCCGCTGCGCCGACGACGATCGAGATGAACGCCAGGATCGAGCCGAGCGAGAGCGTCGAAAAGCCGGTGATGCCCTGGCCGATGGTGCAGCCCATGGCGGTCACGCCGCCGAAGCCCATGAGCACCGCACCGATGATGTGGCGGAACATGTCCTGGGCGGAGATGAAGTGCTCCCAACGGAAGGACTTGGTCGCCACGGCATAGAGGAACGAGCCGATACCGACGCCGAACACGGTGGCAATGGCCCAGGTGACGACGGTGCCGGTATCGGTCCAGTAGGCCCAGAGCTCGATCGTATACGCCGTCGGTGCGATGAACGACATCGACTCCATCAGCTTCGAATTGGTGCCGAAGGCCATCTCCTCGAGGGACTCTGGATTCTCCGCCCAGCCTATGTGGCCGGTGACGTACCAGCCGGCGACCACGACGGCGCCGATCACGAGGCCGGCGAGAAAGTTGTCCTTGTTCTCCCAGAAGTGCTTGTTGAAGACCGCGAAGGCGATGAGGGCCACCGAGATGACGAGTGCCAGCACCAGTTGCGTCATCGCCAGATCCATGCCCAGCGTTCCCTGGAGCAGGTGCGGCAGGGTCTGGTTCGTCGGCAATTGGATGGTGAACGCGGGCGCCTGAAGCACATTGACGCGGAAGACGGCGAAGATGCCCTTGAGCGTTACATAGGCCGCGTAGCCCATGTACATGAAGACCACGACCGCCTTCAGGTTGCCGCCGCCGACGCGCACGAGCGTCTTGTTGCCGCAGCCCGAGGCGAGCGTCATGCCGACGCCGAAGCAGAGACCGCCGACGATGTAGGCGAGCCAGGTGAAATTGGGCGTGGTGTAGAAGGTGCGCGCCAGGTTGATGTCGCCGTGCCAGGCGAGCAGGTTGGTGCCGAGGATCGCGACACCGATGGCCAGGAGCCAGGCACGCATCCGGCCCCAGTCGCCCATGTTCACAACGTCGGAGATCGCCCCCATGGTGCAGAAATTGGTCTTGTTGGCGAAGAAGCCAAAAATGACGCCAAGGCCGAATCCGGCCCAAATGACGGTCTTTGTCAGCGTCGCGACATCAGGCATTGCCTTTTCCCTCCCCCCGATTGAAGAGAAATCATCCCAGATTGTCCATTAGCCATTTTTCGTGAATTTGAGGCAAGCTGTGAGCCTTCGCCTCGGCGCTGGGGCGAGGTCGGTTCTAATGGATACCATTAGACAAACGTGTTGTGGATCAGATGGATAGGTAACGGTCATGGC
>CAZGYD010000109.1:0-18178 GCA_964530115.1 uncultured Rhodocyclaceae bacterium
CGGGCAGCTCCCGTGAAGGGTCCACGCCCCGCTGGCAGGAGGCGACCTTGTCGGCGGCGATGTCGAAGCCGATCGTCCGCTCCAGCTTGCCGAATTCGATGACCAGGGGAAGACCCACGTAGCCCAGGCCGATGACCGCGATCGTCATTGTCGTGCTCCTGAAAAAGAAAGATTCTGAACGGGGAAGGCGGTGATCCTGATGGGCGGGCGACAGAGAAGCCGGATTCTCATCATTTCGCCGGTCGTTCTCTGTCCGGCGGTCAAGGTTTCGGTACCTGCCCGGAGCGCCAGCCGATCACGTGTCCCAAGACGAGTAAAAGGAAGCGGGTATTCGTAGTCAGATACCGGATGAAAAGCCGCCGCGGCTCCTGGGCGAGGCGGAACAGCCATTCCATGCCGATGCATTGTACCCAGTGAGGCGCACGGGTGCGCAGGCCGGCCAGGACATCGAAGCTGCCGCCGACGCCCACGGCCATGCCGACGCCCAGCCTGTCCCACTGTTCCTCGATGAACCGTTCCTGCCGCGGTACCCCCATGGCGACGAAGAGGATGTCGGCACCGCTCCGCCGGATCCGATCCGCGCGCTCGGTGGCTTCGGTCGCCGGAAAATAGCCGTCTGCGTAGTCCAGTTGCAAAGACGGATAGCGGTTCCGCAACTGGCGTGCGACACGTTCGACGATTTCCTCTTTCGCCCCCAGCAGATAGATCCGCTTTCCTGCTTCGGCCGCCCGGCGGCTGATGGCGTCGACGAGATCGACGCCGGTGACCCGTTCGGGAAGCGAGGTGCCGAACACTGGTGCGCACCAGACCAAGGGCTGACCATCCGCGACGCTGATCGCGGCCCGGTCACAGAATGATTGGAGCCGTTCGTCGCTGCGCATGGCCATGAGGATCGAGACGTTGATCGTGGCGAGCCATCCCCTCTGTCCAGCGTCGAGCATCTCGAAGACCCGCGAAACCGTCTCCGGGAGCGTGAGCTGGTCGAACTGGCCGTTGAGGATGCGGATTCGTGCCATCAGGACCAACGCATGCGGAGCAACAGCGCGTCGACGAAGAATTTGGCGGGCCAGTTCGGGAAGCTGAGCGGCGCATACCGGCCCCAGATCGGGAACGAGCCCTTGATTGCGCCACGGACGTCGAGGTCGGCGGTGCGGATGTCCTGGTGCCGGCAGACGTAGTCCGTGGCGCGGATCACGGCCTGGCGATATTTTTCGTCGCCGGTCCTGTCGAACAACTTGGCCCAGACGATCGAAAACTGGCAATTGCCGGTGAGGCAGCAGTAGTTGGCGGCGGCCATGCCATCGGGAGAGATTTGCCCCGGCAGGTAGCCGTCATCCCGCAGATGGCTCAGCGCCGCGTCGGCACAGCGCCTGGCGGCGGCAAGGTATCGCTCGTCGGCGAGAAGATCGCCGGATTCGAGCAGACCCCGCGTCGCGTAGGCGATGGTGTGGGTGTAGGGCGCGTCTCCGCGTTTGAAGGCGCATTCGTCGAAGAAGCCGCTAGGCCGCTGTTCGCGCAAGGCCCAGTCGAGGTTGCTGCGGGCGACCCGTTCGCGCTCAGCACTGTAGGCGATGCGGTTCATGCACAGTAGCGCCCAGGCGGTGCGGGTGTTATAGACGTGTGGAGTGTTGAAGTGTTCGTTGCGGGTCCAGCGTCCCTCCGCGTCCGCGATCCGCACCAGCCAGTCGGCTGCCCGTGACGCTCCGGTCCTGAAAGCCTCATCGCCGGTTTCTTCATAGGCCCGGGCCAGGCCGAAGAGATCCTGTCCCGTGTCGAAGACGATGCCCCCCTGGCCGTAGCGCGGGTTGGCAAACGATCCGTCATCGTTCTGGACGGAAAGCAACCAACGGCAGATGCGCAACGCGCGATCCCGGTAGTCCGGATCACCATGATGGATGGCGAGGTTGAAGAAGGTCGTGGCGATGTAGCCCGATGTCTCGCGATACGATGGCCGCCAGCCGCCGCGGATCGAGTAGCCGTAGCTGACGCCATCGTCTTCGCCATGATCTTGGGCGCGCTTGAGCCACTCCTCGGCCGCGAGCAGATGCTCCTGGAGCGTGCCAGGGGCGGGCAGCTTGCCCATGAGGTCGAGCGCGGCGAGTTTGCCGAATGTTGCGAGAGTCTTGAGCACGATGGTGTCCGTTTCTATTGCGATATCCAAAGTCTATGGCAGTTGCGAGGTCCATGACCGGCAATCATTGCGACTGGCGATCCATGGGCTGCTGCTTACGGTCGGAACGAGCATGGTTTGCCAGAAAACACCCTGGCCGCTTCGTCAATGTGCCGACCGGCGATGCGCGGGAAGCGTGCCCTGCATTCCCCGTCACGTATTTTCCTCCTCGGTGTTCGCCCTTCGTGACAGCGGAGAAAGAGACTTCGGCATGATACGGGCAGGCGCGGTGACTACGACCGAGCCCGCGGGAATGTCACGCGTGACGACGCAATTGGCACCGATCATGCAGCCGTCGCCAACACTCACGCCGCCGAGGATTCGGGCTCCGCAATAGATGTCGACGTTCGACCCGATCTTCGGCGTGCCTGGTGTCTGTCCCCTGCCGAGGGTGACATCATGGAACACCAGGCAGTTTTCCCCGATTTCGACGCCCGGACCGATCATGACGTTGGTCGGATGGATCAGGCGGAAGCCAGGGCCGATTTTCGCCCCCTGAGGACCTGCCCAAAGGTGGACGCGAAGTAGATTGTTCGGCAGACGGAGGAGGCGATACACGGCCCACAACGGAATCCTCAGTAGCGCATTCTGAAGCGTACTGACCCACATGCCGAATCGGTAGACGGCAACGATCCAAAAGCCGGTATCCGTATACCAGCGTTCGCATCGCGCTGCGTCACGTCTCAGATTAGGAAACATCCTGGTTTTCCCGGAACTGAACCAATGCAAAATCCCTGTGTTGGACGATGCACTCATTGTGCGCCCCTGGTTTGTGTTTTGTTCACTTTCTGCGCGGCCGCTTCGAGTACGCTGACCAGCTCCCGGGCGGCGCGTGTCCTGCCAGCCGCGTTCAGATGGCCACCGTCGTCCGTGTAGTCGCGCAGCAGTACCGGAACGGCCTGACCGCGCCATTCGACAGTCGCCGTCCGTCCGTCGGTCGTCGTCGCCTCGATCCTGGCCAGATCGAAAAGCGGCTCCCTGCCGGCATAGGTCGCGCGGATCAGGTTGTTGTACTCGTCGCGACGCATGTTTTCAACGATGCCATACGGAGCGCGGCCGACCAGACGCTTCAGCGTCGCCTTCATGCCCTCTTCGACCTCCGTGAGCGGCGCGGTCAGGTGCACGAAGACGGTGTTCGGATGCTTGGCCTTCAGCCGTTCCATCGTC
This sequence comes from uncultured Rhodocyclaceae bacterium, assembly GCA_964530115.1. Classification (GTDB taxonomy): domain Bacteria; phylum Pseudomonadota; class Gammaproteobacteria; order Burkholderiales; family Rhodocyclaceae; genus Fen-999. The sequence continues at coordinate 3,338 of CAZGYD010000109.1, forward strand.
GCCCGATACTCGTTGAACAAGGCTTTCGGGTCGGTGTTCGCCGAAAAATCCACGTAGCAGAATTTGACGAAGGCGATGTCCGGCGGAGCGTTGGCGCCGGCGAGGGCACGCTCGAAAGAAGCGAGCTTCATCAGCGGCTTGCCGTTCTCGGCGACCACGACGTCGCCGAACGTCGCTGGACCGATCTGGTCGGCGTGGGTGACTTCCGAGAACTTCAACGGAATGCCGGATGCGCTGGCGAGTTGGCGCAGGCCTTCGAGGATGTTGGCGCCGACCGACTGGTGGCCGAACAGAATCCGGAGCTTGGCGATGCGCTCGAGCGCAGCCTTGCCTGAGGGATCGAACTCAGAGGCCGAAGCGGTGATCGCGATCATGCCGGTGATTGCGGCGAGCAGCAGCGACAGACATTTCCTCAACATGGCAAGATTTCCTTCCGCGCATCCGGTCAGCCGCACTAGGCGGCCCCCGCCGTAACGGCGAGCTTGCGGGCGACGAAACCGGCGATGCGCTCGATGGAATCCAGGTTCTCCGGCAGCATCTCGTCGTCTTCGACCTTGATGCCGAAGGTGTCCTCGATGAAGCCGATGACCTCGAGCACCCCGGTCGAATCGATGATGCCTTGGTCGAGCAGGGAGGCGTCGTCGGCGAGGGAGCCGGGGTCGGCGACATAGAAGTTGGTCGTGATGAAGTCTCGGGTCTGCTGTCTTATGTCCATGGATGACTCCTCTCTTGCATCGTTTTCTCACTGGCCGTGACCGGGCTTGCGCGCGTGACAGACGCGCAGATGCCCGTCGGCATTGGCGACGAAATGTACGTCCTCATAGGATTTCTCGCGGGCGAAGAGCATTGCGACCTGGCGGTCCTGGCCGAGTCCGATCTCGAACAGCAGCCGCCCGCCGGGCCTGAGGAAAGGCAAGGCTTCCTTGATGACCCTTTGGTGGATGGTCAGGCCGTAGGGACCACCGTCGAACGCCTCGCGGGGCTCGTGCTCGAGCAAGGCGGCGCTTGCCGTTTCCAGCTTGCCCCGGGAAATGTAGGGCGGATTGCACACCACGGCATCGATGGAGCCCTCCAGGCCATATCCCGCCAATCCGGCGAAAAGGTCTCCCTGGACGACGGTCACGCGGTCGGCCACGCCGACATGCGCCGCGTTGCGCCGGGCCAGGGAGATGCATCCGTCGGTCAGGTCGGCGGCCCACACGCGGGCACGCGGGTCGTGATGCGCGATCGCGCAGGCGAGATTGCCCGAACCGCAGCACATGTCGATGACTTTGGGCTCATGGTCGAGCCGTCGCAGCATTTCGAGCGTGGTATTGCCCAGAAGCTCGGTTTCTTCCCGGGGGATGAGTGCGCCTTCGTCGGCGATCAGTTCGATGCCCATGAACGTCTGCCGGCCCACGACGTAGGCCAGCGGCGTTCCGGCGCACCTGCGCTCGGTCATCGCCGTGGCCGTGGCGCGGGGGTCTGCGGGCGAGTCCCGGCAGGCCGCGGCCCAGATCGCGGAAGCCTCCTTCTCCGCCTCGACGATGCCGGCGTCGGCGAGTAGGCGGCTCAATTCGGCGATTGCGTCGATCATGACAGGCCCGTCTTCTTGATCTTGCCCGTGTCGGTCTTCGGTAGGCTGTCGAGGAAGACGACATACTTGGGCACCATGAAATTCTCCAGCCGCGCCTGGCACTCGCGCTGGATCTGCTTCTCGGTCAGCGTCACGCCTGCTTCGGGGACGACGAATGCCTTGACCGCCTGGCCGAGCACCTCGTCATCGACGCCGATCACCGCGGCTTCCTTCACGCCCGGGATGTTCATCAGCGCGCTCTCGACTTCCTTGGGCGCTACCTTTTCGCCGCGCGACTTGATCACATCGTCCATGCGGGCGACGAAATAGAGGTAACCGTCTTCGTCGAGCTTGCAGTAATCGCCGGTGTAGAGCACGAATTCACCCGGCAGAGGGCCGGGTTTCAGCTTCTTTGCCGTCGCCTCGGGCTTGCCCCAGTAGCCTCTCATCACCGTTGCGCCGCGGATGACCAACTGTCCGACGACACCGGGGCCGACCTTGTTGCCGTCCTCATCGACGATCCACAGTTCCGTGTTGGGAATGGCGATGCCGACGCTGAGCGGTTTCCGGTCGAGGTCTTCGGGCGGGAGATAGGTGCAGCGCTTGCACTCGGTGAGGCCGTACATCGAATAGATCCGGGCCTGGGGAAACAGATCCTTGAGCATCAGGATGTGTTTCAGCGGCAACGCGGCGGCCGTGTTCGTGACGTAGCGGATCGACGACAGGTCGTAGTCCTTCAGCGACTTGAATTCCGAGAGGATGGAGAAGATGGTCGGCACGCCGGGAAGTCCGGTCACCCTTTCTTCGACCATGACTTTCAGCACCTGGGCCGGAAAGGTGAAAGAGCGCTCGAGGACGAGGCGGGCGCCGACCCGGAAGGCCATGATCATCTGGTAGAGGCCGTAATCGAAGGCGAGCGGAAGCGCGCAGAGGATGACCTCGTCGTCGCACAGACGCAGATAGGAGGCAATCGACTCGCAGGCCGTGAGCATGTTGCGGTGGGTGAGCATCACGCCCTTCGGATCGCCGGTGGAGCCCGAGGTATAGACGATGGCCGCGAGATCGATGTCGATACAGGTGCGCGCCGGCGGTACATTACGGTCGCCTGCGGCCAACGCCTCGTCCCAGCGCCGGGAGTTCGGAATGGCAGCCAGTTTCTCGTCGTCGATCGTGCCGGAGACGATCACGGTGCGCAGGTGCGGACTTTGCCGGGCCGGTCCGGAGAAGACGTTGTAGAGATGCTGGTCGGTGATCAGGGCCGCGGGCCGGCAGTCGTCGAGCAGATAGGCGAGCTTGTCGCTCTTGGTCAGGGGATTGACGACCGAGACGACGGCGTTGGCCTTGAGCACGGCCCAGAACGATACGACCGTTTCGACCGTGTTGTCGGCGAAGACGATCACCCGGTCGCCGCGGCGCACGCCGTCGGCGATCAGGGCATGGGCGAGCGCGTTCGAGCGGGCATCGAGCTCGGCATAGGTCACGCGCTGCTTCATGCAGACGAGGGCCTCCTTGTCCGGATAGACGCGGGCGGCGTTGGCCAGGTGATCCTGGAGGAGAGGAGTGGCGTTGAACTGGGCGAGCATCACGAGATGGCCTGACTGGTTTTTTCGATATCGACACGAAACTTGACCGCCATGGCCTTGGCTGATGGGGTCGAGGCAATGAGTTGCTTATGGAGGAGCTGGGTCGACAGGACGCCGACCAGGGCCATGTTGTCGGAATTGGAAAACTGGCCGTGCCGACCCTGGGCGCGGCACTTGCGGACCAGTTGCATGACGAGCGACGGATCGAAGACATTACTGTCGCGCAGCGCGCGTTCGTTGAGCAACTCGTCGACGTAATCGGGCGTCTCGCCACCCATGAAGGCGAGCGCGTCGGGAGCGCGATAGGGCTGCTTCTTGCGCGCCAGGATTTCCGGCGGCAGCACGCCGGCAGCGACTCGTTTGACGACATGCTTTTCGTCGAGCACGCGCAGCTTGTAGGCGGGCGGCAGCGAGTTCGCGAGGGTGATGACGTCCCGGTCGAGGAAGGGGAAGCGGCCCTCGACCGCGTGCGCCATCAACATGCGGTCGCCCTGCGATGACAGCAGGTAACCGGAGAGAAGCGTCCGAACCTCGATGTACTGGTCCTGGGCGAGGGCACTCCAGCGGCCGAATTCCGGCGGCAGGGCGGCGATCAGATTGGCGATGACGTCGCCGTGCGCGGTCGCGGCCCTCATGTCGGCCGAGAGCAGACGCTTGAGCGAAGCCGTCGTCTGCCAGCGGGTGCCGTGGGCGAAGCCCGGACGGGCGTATGCCGACAGATCGCGGCCGAAGAACTGTCGGGCCATGGCACGCTGCGACACCGGTGATCGCGCGAGATAGGGGTACAGGCGCTCCAGGAGCCGTGGTCGGCGTGCCGAGCCGGGCTGGCGCGCCCAGAAGCGGCGGATCTTGCCTTCCCGGAAGATGTCGTAGCCGGCGAACATCTCGTCCGCGCCTTCGCCGGTCAGGACGACCTTGATGCCGTTGTCGCGGACCAGTTTCGAAAGGATGAACAAGGGGGCCGGCGCCGTGCGCAGGATGGGCCGTTCGGTGTGGTAGATCACCTCGGGAAAGGCCGCGGCGATGTCTTCGCGCGTAACGGTGACTTCGTGGTGTCGGCTGCCGAGTGCGCTCACCATGAGCCGCTGGTAGGCAGTTTCGTCGTACTCGGCGTCGGCGAAGCGGAGCGAGAAGGTTTCGAAGCGGTCCCCGGCGAGACGGCGGGCCATTGCCGCGACCAGCGAGCTGTCCAGTCCGCCGGAGAGATAGGAGCCGACCGGCACGTCGGCCCGCAGCATGCGCAGTTCCGTGGCGCGATCCAGCGCGTGCCGCACTTCGGCCACGGCATCGTCGAGGGTGCCCGGGAATCGCCCGACGGCGTCGGATCCTTCAGGATAACTTGGCGTCCAGTAGGCCTGGTCGCGCACGGTGCCATTCTCGTAGATCCGCACGTGGCCAGGCTCGAGTTCGGAGACGCCGAGGAAGATGCCCTGGGGCGGGACGATCGTCCAGAACGTGAACGTCTGATCGATGCCGACGGGATCGAAAGCCCGGGGAATTTCCGGGCTGGCGGCGAAGATCGCCTTGACTTCGCTGGCGAAATACAGGTGGCCGGCATACTCGCAGCAATGCAGGGGGCAGATGCCGACCCGGTCGCGCGAGAGCGTCAGCCGCCGGGCCGAGGCTTCCCAGATCGCGACGGCCCATTGGCCGTCCATGCGCTCGAACGCCCGGATTCCCCATTCGCGGTAGGCGTGGATGATGACTTCGGTGTCGCTGCGTGTGCGGAATCGGTGCCCGCGCTGCTCGAGTTCCTCGCGCAGTTCGACGTAGTTGAAGATCTCGCCGTTGAAGACGATCCAGCTCGTGTCGCCTTCGTCGGCCATCGGTTGCTGACCGGTGGCGAGGTCGATGATCGCCAGGCGGGTATGCACCAGTCCAACGTGGTCGTCGCGGTACAGGCCGGCCTCGTCGGGGCCGCGATGGAGGAGGGCGTTGGCCATGCGCGCCAACGCCTGGCGTGTTACCGCGGCTGAGTTTGGCGAAAGCCTGAGTATGCCGGCAATACCGCACATGGGGTCACACTTCCGGCACGGGTTCGATCAGCATGGGCGGCTGATGCAGATAGCGGGTCGCCCGGCGCTTCGCCTCGATGTCCCGGAAGACCCGATGGACCTGCTCGACGCTGAGACCGACGGCCGGGGCGACGTCTTCGGCGCTCATGCCGTGATTCAGGCCGTACAGGCAAAGATCCATGCGGTCGTAGGGCAGGGCGAAATAGAACTCTTCCTGGGTCTGGGCCATCGAGAAGGTGTCGGTCGTCGGCGGGCGTCTCCGGATCTCCTCCGGAACGCCGAGATATTCCGCCAGCTGATAGACCTGCGTCTTGTAGAGGTGCGCGATCGGCTTGACGTCGGCGCTGCCGTCGCCCTGCTTGACGAAGAAGCCCTGGTCGTACTCGAGCCGGTTCGGTGTTCCGGCGACGGCATAGTTCAGACGATCGGCGTGGTAGTACTCCGTCATCTTGCGCACGCGCTGCTTGTAGTTGGTCGCGGCGACGAGCTGAAGGTAGGCGGCCGCGGAGAGACGGACGGTCGAAGTCTCCCCGGATGGACGCTGCACGGTGAGCTTCGTGACATTGACACGGTCGCTCTCGAGGATCGAGGGCAGGACGAGCTTGCATTTCCAGCCATCACCATAGTCGGGCACGGCCGTCCGGATGGCCTCGACCTGCCGGCGGTAGCAGCCCAGCCCCTCGAGCGCCGGGGCGATGTCCTCGACGATCGCCTCGATGCCGAGGTGGCCGGCGACCATCCTGCCCAGTTCCAGCGAGTCGTCGGACGAGTGGCGCTCGGGCATGAACAGGCCGAGGACGCGCTCCTTTCCCAGCGCTTTCACGCAGAGCGCGGCGACGACCGAGCTGTCGATGCCTCCGGACAAGCCGACGACCACGCCGCGCCGGCGAAGCTGGCCCAGCACCTGGTCGCGCAGGATGTTGGCGATCCGTTCGGCTTCGGCAGGCGCGTCCAGTCTGAGCGATTCCTTGTTCAACACCATCGAGCTCCCTACGTTTGCAGCTGCCGGGCTGGCATTCGACCCGCGGTCGTCCCGGAGTATCTCCTCCGCCATGCTGCGCCGACACCGGGGCGGCAAGCGCTGCGAAAATTTCATTTATTCATGTTACTGGCAATCCGTGCCGTGGAGCAGGGATCGGTGTAGTCCGAAAGGATCAAGGCACGTTTTCGGCGTTTTCCAGCAACAATTTAGAGGAACGGTTCTTAGTCCTTTCGGATCATTCGTTTGACCTGCCGGGGCGAAGCAGGGATACTTGGTCTATCAATATGAAGGAGGCGCACGCGCGACTTCCCGGTGCCGAGGCACCGCGACTGGAAAAAAGGTGACGCCCCCATGAAAAGCGTGGTTCGGCTAATATCGTCATCGTTCTCCCGCAAAATGCGGGTACCGCGGCCGCAAGGCGCAGGAGGCGCATCCTTTGCCGAACGGATTTCCCGCCATTTGCCGGCGGTCGCGAGCGTGCTTGCCTGGGCGGGGGCCTTGGCCTTCTCGGCGTGGGTGGCATCGGGCTGGATCTGGAACCGGGCCGCACCGGGAGTCGTTCATTACTCGACGGCAATGGAAATCGACCCGCTCGTCGTCGCACAGGCCGTCGCCGCCCGGCATCTCATGGGCGTATCCGGAACGCAGGCCGACGACAAGAACGCCGGACGCCAGGGCTCGTTCCGGTTGCTCGGCCTGATGACGGCGAGCGATCGCTGGCCGGGTTTCGCGATCCTCTCGCAAGATGGCAAGGAATCTCTCGTTGTGACCGAAGGTGAAGAAATCGTCCCCGGTGCATCGCTGGCCAAGGTGATGGGCGACCGGGTGCTGATCCGGCGCGACGGGGCGACGGAAACCCTGATGCTTGTTCAGCCGTGAAACGTTCGACGCTCAACCTCATCGTCTGTGCGCTGTTGGCGCTGGCGGGCCTCCAGGGCCCGGTGTTCGCCGCCGGACGCGCCGAGCAGGAAGGGGTGATCCTCAACTTCGCCAATGCCGACATCGAGTCGGTCGTTCGCGCGGTGGCCAAGATCACCAATCGCAACTTCCTGATCGACCCGCGGGTCAAGGGCACCCTGAACATCGCCACCGCCATGCCGGTATCACCGGCGGTGGCCTATGACATCCTCCGTTCGGCGCTGCGGCTCCAGGGGTTCGCGGTCATCGACGAGCACGGTGTCCTGAAGGTGGTGCCCGAGGCGGATGCCAAGCAACACTCCATGCCGGTGACGACCGGCAAAGGCGCCGTGCGCGGCGACCAGCTGATCACGCGGGTGTTTTCGATCAAGAACGAGTCGGCGACCCAACTGATGCAGGTCATACGGCCGCTCGTGTCGCCGAACAATTCAGTGACCGCTTCGGCGCCCAGCAACACGCTCGTGGTCACCGACTACGCCGAGAACCTCGAACGTATCGCACGCATCATCGAGGCGATCGACGTCCCGCAAAGCGAGGTCGTCGTGCTGCCGCTCAAGCACGCATCGGCGCTCGACCTGGCGCCGACGCTGAGCCGGCTGCTGAGCGAAGGCGCTGCGGCCGGCCAGCCGGGCGGGGAGGCGGGCCAGCGCGTCACCGTCGTCCCGGATGCCCGGGTCAATGCGCTTCTCGTTCGCTCCGACAATCCCGCGCGGATCGCCTCGGCCCGCCAACTGGTGGCGGCGCTCGACCAGCCGGGCGCCGGCGGCAACATCCACGTCATCTATCTGCGCAATGCGGATGCGACGAAGGTGGCCCAGACACTGAGGGAAGTGTTGTCGGGCGAGGCTACGAATCCCGTCTCGCGCAGCTTGACGCAGACGGGGCAGACATTCGGTACGACCACGGCGGGAGGCATCACGGGTCAGTCTCCATCCCAGGCGAGCACCAGCGGGCCGACGGGCGGCGGAATCGTCCATGCCGACAAGAGCACCAACGCGCTGATCATCACGGCGCCCGACCACGTTTACCGGAACATCCGCCAGGTCGTCGACCTGCTCGATCGCCGCCGCGCGCAAATCTTCGTCGAGGCGCTGATCGCCGAGGTCACGGCCGACCGCGCGGCGGATTTCGGCATCCAGTGGCAGAGTCTCAATACCGGTAGCGGCGGCAACGCGGCGGTCTTCGGCGGCACCAACTTCGGCACCGGCGGCGCCAACATCCTCGGGCTCTCCGCCAATCCGACCAGCGCCGCGCACGGCCTCAACATGATCGTCGGCAAGGGCTCGATCACCCTGCCCGGCATGAGCACACCGATCCTCAACCTGACGATGCTGGCCCGCTTTCTCGAGTCGCAGGCGAACACCAACATTCTGTCGACGCCGAACATCATCATGCTCGACAACGAAGAGGCGAAGATCGTCGTCGGCCAGAATCTGCCGTTCGTCACCGGGCAATACACGAACACCGGCGCTGCCAATACGCCCCTGAATCCCTTTCAGACGATCGAACGACGCGACGTCGGCCTGAGTCTCCGGATCAAGCCGCAAATCTCCGAAGGTGGCGCGGTGCTGATGCAGATCGTTCAGGAGTCCTCGAGTGTCATCCCATCATCCATCGCCAACTCGACCGGTCCGATCACCAACAAGCGCTCGATCGAAACGGTGGCGCTGGTCGACGACGGCGAGATCATCGCCCTCGGCGGCCTGGTTCAAGACAGTTACGCCTCCGGCGAGGAGAAGGTGCCGCTTCTGGGCGACATCCCGGTGTTGGGCACCCTCTTCAAGTACGATACCCGGCAGCGTTCCAAGACGAACCTGTTCGTCTTCCTGCGGCCAAAAATCCTTCGCGATGCGGAAAGTTACCGGGATCTCGCCATCGACCGTTACGATTACGTGATCGGGAAGCAACGCAGCCTGGACCGCAGCGACCGACTGATGCGCAACGAGGATCCACCGCCGCAGTTGCCACCCTTGTCGCCGCGTCAGGAGGCGCTGCCTCAGCCCGTAATGCCCCTTTCGCCCTGAGGCTTCCGCCATGAGTGCGGCACCTCTGCCTTATCCTTTCGCCAAGACCCACGGCGTGCTGGTGGTCATCCGCGACGACGGTGTCGCGCGCACCTTCCTGCGTGAGGGTGTCGATGTCAACGCGGTGGGGGAGGTCAAGCGGCAGCTGGGCATGCCCCTGCAGATCGTGGCCACCTTGTCGCCGGGCATGTTCGAGGAGCGCCTGGCCGAGGCCTACGCCCGTGGCGAGAACCAGGCGGCGGACATCGTCCAGGATCTCGATCAAAACGTCGATCTGATGCAGCTCATGCACGAGCTGCCGCCGGTCGAGGACCTGCTCGAGCGTCAGGACGACGCGCCGATCATCCGGCTGATCAATGCCCTGTTCATGCAGGCCGTCCAGGAGCAGGCCTCCGACGTTCATGTCGAGCCGTACGAACAGTATTCGGTCGTCCGTTTCCGCCGCGACGGGGTGCTCAGCGACGTCGCCCGCCCGCATCGAGGGATGCACGCGGCGATGGTGTCGCGCATCAAGATCATGGCCAACCTGGACATCGCCGAAAAACGGCTGCCGCAGGATGGTCGCATTGCCCTGCGCCTGGGCGGGCGGGCGATCGACGTGCGCGTATCGACGGTGCCCACGACCCACGGGGAGCGCCTGGTATTGCGGATTCTCGACAAGGATGCCTCGAGGCAGCGGCTCGACGCGCTGGGTATGGCGGCCGAAACGCAGGGACGGTTCCGGGACCTGCTCGCGCACCCCCACGGCATCATCCTCGTCACCGGACCCACGGGCTCCGGGAAGACGACGACGCTCTATGCCGCCCTGCAGACGATCGACAGGGAACGCCGCAACATCATCACCGTCGAAGACCCGGTCGAGTACGATCTGCCGGGCGTCGGCCAGATCCAGGTCAATCCGAGGATCGAACTGGGCTTCGCCCGGGCGCTGCGCTCCGTCCTCAGGCAGGATCCCGACGTCATCATGATCGGCGAGATCCGCGACCTCGAAACCGCGCAGATCGCAGTCCAGGCGAGCCTGACTGGCCACCTGGTCCTCGCTACCCTGCACACGAACGATGCCGCATCGGCAATCACGCGGCTGGTGGACCTTGGTGTCGAAAGCTTCCTGCTCGCCTCGAGTCTGCGCGGCGTACTGGCGCAACGGCTGGTGAGGACGCTCTGCCAGGTTTGCCGGGAAGAAACGGTTGCGACCGATCGCGAGCGCGCACTGCTCGGGGATGACTGCCCGCCCCGCCTCTGGTGGGCAAGGGGCTGCCCCCAGTGCAAGAACACCGGCTATTCCGGACGGACCGGCATCTACGAACTCATCGTGGTGGACGACGCCATCGTCGATCTCATCCACGACCGTGCCCCCGAGTCCGAATTGCGCAGGACGGCCCGGCTCTCGGGGGCGCAGTCGATGCGCGACGACGGCTTGCGCCTGCTCGCCGAGGGGACGACCTCCCTGGATGAACTGCTGCGCGTCACCCGGGACTGAGGGTGCCGACGATGGGGGCGTACCGGTATCAGGCCTACGATGCCAGCGGCAGGCGCAGCGACGGGATCATCGATGCCGACTCCGTCCGCGCGGCGCGGCAGATGTTGCGCGAACGCGGTCTCTTCCCGGTTACCGTGGACGATGTCACCCGCTCCCGCTTCGGCCGGAAAGGCTTTCTGCGCCCACGCGTGCGCGAATCCGACCTCTGTCTGGCCACCCGCCAGTGGGCGACCCTGCTCGAGTCCGGCCTGACCATGGAGCAGGCGCTCTCGGCGCTCGCCGAGCAGACGGAAAACGATAGTCTCCGGGAACTCCTTTCGGGGGTTCGCACAGAAATCCTCGCCGGCCACTCCTTGCGCGCGGCGCTCGACCAGTTTGCCCTCGACATACCCATCATTTACCGGGCCTCGGTCGCGGCCGGCGAAAAGTCCGGCAAGCTGTCGGCGATCATGGTCCAATTGGCAGATCATCTCGAGAGGCGCCAGCAGTTGCGCCAGAAGACCCTGCAGGCCTTCCTCTATCCGGCCATCGTCGTGACCGTCGCGACGTTGGTGATCATCGCGCTGATGACTTATGTCGTACCGGCCGTGGTCACCGTTTTCCAGCAGGGGAAACAGTCGCTGCCTTGGCTGACGCGCGCCCTGATTGCCGTTTCCGCGCTTCTGCGTGAATGGGGATGGACGTTCGCGGTGCTGTTCATTGCCCTCCTGCTGGGCTGGCGGCAGGCCCTGCGCAGCGAGCAGTTCCGCCGCTGGTGGCATGGCCGGTTGCTGAACCTTCCAGTCGTCGGCCGCTATCTGCGGACACTGGACTCGACCCGCTTCGCGAGCACGCTGGCGATCCTGGTCGGCAGCGGCGTGCCCCTGTTGTCGGCGCTGGAAGCGGGGCGCGAGGTCATGGCCATGGTGCCGCTCAAGGATGGTGTGGCCCAAGCGATCTCGCGCGTCCGCGAGGGCATGGGACTCGCGCGGGCGCTCAAGCTGTCGGCGCAGTTCCCGCCGTTGCTGATCCACATGGTCGCCAGCGGCGAGGCGACCGGACAACTGTCATCGCTCCTCGATCGTGCGGCCCGGTTGCAGCAGAGCGACCTCGAGAACCGGACGGCGATCTTGACCACGCTCCTCGAACCCGCACTGCTGCTGGGCATGGGCGTGGGCGTGCTCTTGCTCGTGCTCGCGGTCATGCAGCCCATCATCGACATGAACTATCTTATCCGTTAGGAGAATCTTCCCGTGCGACCCATCCGACGAAACCACTGCCCTGGCTTCACGTTGATCGAGATCATGATCGTCCTCGTCATCCTCGGAGTGCTCGCTGCCTTGGTCGTTCCGCGGATCATGGGGCGGCCGGACGAGGCACGGGTCGTGGCGGCGAAACAGGACATCGCCACGATCGCCCAGGCGCTCAAGCTCTACAAGCTCGACAACCGCCGTTATCCGACCGTGGAACAGGGACTGGAAGCGCTGGTGAAAAGACCGACGGTCGAGCCGCTGCCGCCCAACTGGAAGGCCTATCTGGAAAGATTGCCGCTCGATCCTTGGGGAAATCCGTACCAGTATCTGAACCCAGGCATCCACGGCGAAGTGGACGTGCTGAGCTACGGGGCGGACGGCAAGCCCGGAGGTGAAGGCTTCGACGCCGACATCGCCTCGTGGGCGCTCTGACGGGCGCATGGCGCGGCAACGGGGCTTCACTCTCCTCGAGGTCCTGGTGGTCATCGCGATCATCGGCCTGACGGCGAGCTTCGTCACCATCAGCCTCGACGATCGGCGGCAGGCCGTGAAGGAAGTCGAGCGGTTGCGGCTGGCGCTGGAAGCGGCGTCCGAGCAGGCCGACATCCGCGGTACGCCGATCCAGGTCGAGTTCCTGCCCGGCGCCTACCGTATCAGCCGCTTCGATGCCCAAGGGAACTGGATTCCCCTGCACGAGCCTTCGATACTCGCCGGACAGCGCCAGGTCGAGGGCCTCGAATGGCTCGATCTCCGCATCGACGGCAAACCCGTTTCGCGCCGGCTCGTCTTCGGGGCCGTCGTGCCGGAATTCGTGCTGCGGGTCCGCGCCCCGTCCGCCACGGTGGAGCTCTACAGTCTGCCAACCGGCGCCGTCCGATCGCGCAATCTCACGGAGGGTGGATGAGAGCCGAACGGGGCTTTACATTGTTCGAAGTGCTCGTGGCGCTGGCCATCATGTCGATCGGTGTCCTGGCCACCATGCGTGCGCTCGGAATGGTGACCCAGGCGACCGCCGGGTTGCAGGACAGGCAACTGGCGGCATGGGTGGCGCAGAACCGGCTCGCGGAGATCCGGGCCCTGGGCCTGTTCCCACCCGTAGGGATCAGCGACGGGACTGTCGTCCAGGGAAGACAGACCTTTAGATGGCGGCAGGAGGTGAGCGCCACGCCGAATCCGTTGTTCAGGCGTGTCGACGTGCAGGTGTTTCGGGACGATGGTGACACGGCCGTTGCCATGCTCTCCGGTTTCGCGGTTCAACCGCTGCGATGAGCGAGAAGAACTCCCTGCGTCACGGACGCCATCGCTGCATCGTCACGATGCGGGGGGTGACGCTGATCGAGCTCATGATCGCCCTGACGATCCTCGCGGTACTCGGCGTGTTGTCGTACCGGGCGGTGAGCGCGGCGACCGACCGGGAGTCGCAGTTGTCTTCGGAGTTTCGGCGATGGCACGACATCGCCAGGTTCTTCGGCATGGCCGAGGCAGATCTGCTCCAGATCGTCGAGCGCCCGGGCGGAACGGAGGTCGGCGCGGCGGTGGAGATCGCCAAGGCTACCGATGCTTCCCCGGTGACGCTGACCTTGCTCAGGTTGGACGGAAGCAACGGCAACGTTCAGCGACGGAGCTACCTCCTGGAAGGTGGGCGGGTGATCCTCGTGAGGTGGCCGGGGTCTTCGACATCCTCGCCGAGCCGGGATGCGGTGCTCGAGGATGTCGCCGATCTGCGGTTCACGGCGCTTGGCGCCGATGGTTCGCGTCACGACCGTTGGCCGGCGGGCGGCAGCGCAAGCCCCGGTGCGTTCCCTGCGGCAATCGAGATCGAGCTGGAGCTCAAGGATGCGGGCACCCTGCGCCGCCTGTTCGCCCTGCGCTAGGCGCCGCACCCAGCGCGGCGCGGCGCTGATCATGGCGCTATTGACCATGACGCTGGTGGCCGGCATCTCGTCGTTCGTCCTGAAGGCCTACGGCACCGCGGTCGATTCGGTCAGCGGCCGCCGTGACCAGGCGCAGGCGCGCCTGCTCGCGCGCGGCGCGGTCGACTGGGCCCGGAATGTCCTCGCCGCGGACGCCAAGACGAGCACGACGGACCACTACGGGGAACTCTGGGCGACGCGCGTTCCGGCGACTCCCGTCGAAGAGGGCGAGGTCGGCGGCGAACTCGACGACTTGTCCGGACGCTTCGATGTCAATGGCGTGACGCGCAGCCGTGGAACGGACGCCGAACAGGTCGCGGCCTTCACCCGCCTCCTCGGCGAGATCGGCATCCCGCCGGCCCAAGCGGCGACCCTGACGGCGTCGTTGATCGCCTGGAGCGCGTCAGCGGCCGCGCAGCCGGAAGCGGACACGGCGAAAAAGGCGATTTCGTCGGCTGCGGGCGGCAAGCCGGTCGGCGCGTCGCTCGTCGATATCGACGAGCTGGTCCGCATAGACGGCTACAATGCAGAATTGGTCGCCCGCCTGCGGCCGTATGCGGTTGCATTGCCCATGGCCACTGCGCTCAACGTCAACACCGCTCCCGCGGAGGTTCTCGCGGCCCTCCTGCCGGGGCTCGGCATCGATCAGGCGCGCATCGTGGTTGCGCAAAGGCAGGTCGTGCCGTTCAAGAGCGTTCCGGACTTCATCGCCCGCCTGCCGGCCGGCGCTGCGCCGGCAGACCAAGGGCGCTTTTCTGTTTCCGGGCGCTACTTCCTGGCCTCGGTGCGGGCCCGCTACGGGCAGGCGACGACCCGCCTCCAGGCCCTCCTCGACCGGCAGAAGACCTGGCCGGACATCGTTTGGCTGAAACTGCTTTGAACCCAGATTGTCCATTAGCCATTTTTCGTGAATTTGAGGCAAGCTGTTAGCCTTCGCCTCGGCGCTGGGGCGAGGTCGGTTCTAATGGATACCATTAGACAAACGTGTTTTGGATCAGATGGATAGGTAACGTTCATGGCGGGATCGGTGTTACAGGGAGACGGGTTTTTGGTCAGCTTTAGCAACCGCGATGTCACGGCCTGGGATGGCCTGGCGCTTGTCCTTTCCCTTATAATCATCCCCCGGCCCACGCGACCGG
>CAZGYD010000110.1:0-31636 GCA_964530115.1 uncultured Rhodocyclaceae bacterium
GTGGTGGCGGCGGCGGTGGCGCCGGAGGTGGTGCCGGAGGCGCTGGCGGCGGCGCGGGCAGCGGTGCTGGCATGGGTGCCCCAGGCGGTGTCGGCCCCGGCGCGGGATTCGGCGCGACGCAAACGACACAGACCCAGCAGCAGACCCAGCAACAAATCCAGCAACGGACGCAGACCCGCGATCAGTTGCAGACGAAGGATCAGTTGCAGACGAAGGATCAGCTGCAAACCCGGGACCAGTTGCAGACGAAGGACCAGCTGCAAACCAAGGACCAGCTTCAAACCCGGGATCAGTTGCAGACACGCGACCAGATCCACAAGTGACGAGACCGGCGGCGGGCGTTGCCGCCCGCCGCCGCCTTCCCTGACCCAACCTCGGAGAGGAGATCATCATGAACATCCGCACACTCGCCACTGCCTCCGCGCTCGCTCTTCTGTCGATCGGCAGCGCCGTCGCCGAAGACGCGACGCCCATCTACGGCAGCCAGCTCATGACCCAGCAGGAGCGCATCGAGTATCGCAACCAGATGCGCGCGCTCAAGACGCAGCAGGAACGCGAGGCGTTCCGCCTCGAGCACCACAAGAAGATGCAGGAACGCGCGAGGGAACGCGGCGTGACCCTGCCCGAGGAACCGCCCGCCCAGGGCGCCGGCATGGGCCCGGGGCCCGGCGCAGGCCGCGGCATGGGCCCGGGCATGGGCCGCGGCCGGCCTTAAGCCGCGGTTAAGGCGGCCTTCAGCGACCGTTAAGCGGCGGTGTCCAGACTCCTGCTCCATGTTCCACTGAACGAGGAGCCGGATGATGAAACACCTCTTCGCCTGGCTGTCGCTAGCCGCCTGTGGTTTTGCCGCGGCCGAGACGCCGCGGAGGATCGCCGACCATTACGCGCCGGAAGCCTCGGCAGAGCGTGGTGCGTCTTTCTATGCGCGCAACTTCGGTGTCTCCGAAAAGATGCCGGCCTGCACGGCCTGCCACACCGACGACCCGGCAAAGCCGGGACGCCATGCCGTCACCGGCAAGGAGATCAAGCCGCTCGCACCCGCAGTCAATCCCGAACGCTTCAGCGATGCCGCCAAGGTCGAGAAATGGTTCAGGCGCAACTGCAAGGAGGTTCTCGGCCGCGAATGCACGCCGGCCGAGAAGGCCGACTTCATCGTCTTCGTCACGGAGGGGCGCTGAGATGAAGATTTCGTCGTTCATCGCCGCCGCCACGCTGTCCCTGCCGGCGCTCGCCGACCGGCTGCCCATTCCCGCCGATGCGCCGCCGGCCTTCAAGGCCGAATGCGGCAGCTGCCATCTCGCCTTCCCGCCGGTGCTGCTCTCCGCCCACGATTGGCGCCGCGTGATGGCCGCCCTCGATCGTCACTACGGTGACGACGCGACGCTCGACGAGGCGACGCGCCGGGCGATCGAGGACTTCCTGGTCAGGAATGCCGGCTCCGGCCGCCGGGTCACAGGCAGCCGCTCGGGTGTCGGTGTGTTGCCACGGCTGACTTTGACCGGCTGGTTCCGCAAGGAGCACGACGAGGTGCCGGCCGCGGTCTGGAAGGACAAGCGCGTCGGCAGCGCCGCCAATTGCGCGGCCTGCCACACGAAGGCCGAGCAGGGCAGTTTCCGCGAACGCGAGATCCGCATGCCGGAAACCGCCGGAGGACACCGCCGTGGCCACGACTGAAGTGAAGGTTTGGGATCTGCCCGTCAGGCTCGGCCACTGGCTGATGGCAAGCGCTTTTCTCGCCGCCTGGGCGACCGGCGACAGCGAGGAATGGCGCAACGTGCACGTCCTCGCCGGCGGCGCGGTGGTCGGCGTGGTGCTGTTCCGTCTCGCCTGGGGCGTGTTCGGCACGAAACACGCGCGCTTCGCCAGCTTCGTGCGTGGGCCGGGGGCCGCCTTCTCCTATCTGAAGAGCCTGCTCACGGCATCGCCGCAGCATCATCCGGGGCACAATCCGGCGGGCGCCATCGCCGTCGTCCTGCTGCTCGCGCTCGGGCTGGCGGCCGGCGTCACGGGCTGGCTCACCTATCAGGAACTCGGCGGCCATGGGCTCGAAGAGGCGCACGAGCTGATGGCCAACGCGATGCTGGCGGTCGTTTTCATCCATCTCGCCGGCGTCACCGTCGGCAGCCTCGTCCACCGCGAGAACCTGCCCCGGGCGATGGTGACGGGCAATAAACGCGGCGATGCGGCGGACGCCATCGCCGGTGGCCGACCGCTCGCGGCGATCGCGCTGCTGGCCTGGACCGCGGCGGTCGCCTGGTTCCTCGCCCGCTAGAATCGCCGGCCATGCGCGTGCTCCTCGTCGAAGACGATCCCCAGCTCGGTGACGGTCTGACCGTCGGGCTGCGCCAGTCGGGCTGCGCGGTCGACTGGGTGCGGGACGGGGCCGCGGCCGACGCGGCGCTCGCGAGCGAGCGTTTCGACCTCGTCGTCCTCGACCTGGGCCTGCCGCGGCTTTCCGGCATGGAACTGCTCGCGCGAGTGCGGGGCCGCGGCCAGACGGTACCCGTGCTCGTCCTGACCGCGCGCGATGCCACGGCCGACAAGGTCGCCGGCCTCGATGCCGGCGCCGACGACTATCTCGTCAAGCCGGTCGAGCTCGACGAGCTCGCCGCGCGCATCCGGGCGCTCGCCCGCCGCGCCGCCGGCCGTGCGGCGCCGCTCCTCCGTTGCGGCGAGGTAACGCTCGACCCCGCCGGCCGGCGTGTTACCAAGGCTGAGTTTGCGGTGGAACTCCCGGCTCGGGAGTTCGCCCTGCTGCAGGCGTTGATGGAGAACGCCGGCCGGGTGATGACCCGCGCCCAACTCGAGAGCTCGATCTACGGCTGGCGCGACGAGCCGGACAGCAATGCGCTGGAAGTGCACATCCACCACCTGCGCAAAAAACTGGGCAGCGACTTCATCCGCACGCTGCGCGGCGTCGGCTACACGATTCCGAAATGAACGGCCGGATGGCGCCATCTGCGGCGACGGGCGAGGCGACGCGCTGGTTTTCGCTGCGCCGGCGGTTGTTGTTGCCGATCCTTGCCGGCGTCACCGCAGCCTGGTTCGCCACCGGCATCTGGGTATTCGTCGAGGTCCGGCACGAACTGCACGAAGTCCTGCACGAATATCGCCACGGCGATCACGACGACGACCATGAGCGCCGCGAGCTGGTCGCCAAGATCGCCGGCCGGCTCATCGTACCGCTGGCTCTCGGCTTGCCGCTTCTCGGCATCTGGATCTGGCTGGCGACCCGCCGCGCACTCGGCCCGCTGGACGAGATCGCCCGCCAGATCGCCGTGCGCGAGCCCGACCGCCTGCATGCGCTCACGCCCGTTCGCGCACCCCGCGAAATCGCACCGCTCGTCCGCGCGATCAACGACCTCTTCGTCCGGGTAGCCGACACCCTGGAACTCGAACGCCGCTTCACCGCAGATGCGGCGCACGAGCTGCGCACGCCGCTCGCGGCGATCGCCGCCCAGGCGCAGGTGGCCGAGCGGGCGCGTGACACCGCCGAACGCGAGCATGCGATCCGCCAGCTCGTCGCCGGCAGCCGGCGCGCCACCCGCCTCGTCGATCAGCTGCTGACGCTCGCCCGGCTCGATCCCGACAATGCGACGGCGAACGAAACGGTGCGCCTCGACCGTCTGGCCGAGGATGTCTGCGCCGCCCACGGCGCGGAGGCGATGGAAAAGAGCATCGCGCTGGAGCTCGATGCCGTACCCGCCACCGTGACCGGCAGCACCGACATGCTGCGCATCCTGCTGCGCAATCTCGTCGACAACGCGATCCGTTACACGCCCGCGGGCGGCTGCGTGACGGTGGCCGTGGCGCCGGGCCTCATCACCGTCACCGACACCGGCCCCGGCATTCCGGCCGCCGAACGCCGGCGCGTCTTTGACCGTTTCCACCGGCTCGCCGGCCAGGAAGCCGAAGGCAGCGGGCTGGGCCTGTCGATCGTCGCCCGCATCGCCGAGCGCCACGGCGCGACCATCGAGCTTCGCGACGGCGACGCCGGCCGCGGCCTGCGGGTGACCGTGCGCTTCAGCGATCCGCGAGCGCGAGGCGCCGGCGCCTGACCGCGTCGGCAAGCAGTTCGAGCACGGCCACCGTGTCGTCCCAGCCGATGCAGGCATCGGTGATCGAAACGCCGTGGTCGAGCGCGATGCCGGGCTTGAGATCCTGGCGGCCTTCCTTGAGGTGGGACTCGATCATGACGCCGAAGATGCGGTCTTCGCCGCCGGCGATCTGCGCGGCGACGTCCTGCGCGACCTCGATCTGCCGCTTGAACTCCTTGCGGCTGTTGGCGTGCGAGAAGTCGATCATCACCCGCGCCGCGAGGCCGGACTTGCCGAGCTCCGTGCAGGCGGCATCGACGCTCTTGGCGTCGTAGTTCGGCTGCCGGCCGCCGCGCAGGATGACGTGGCAGTCCTCGTTGCCGTTGGTCGAGACGATCGCCGAATGGCCGGCCTTGGTCACGGAGAGGAAATGGTGCGGGCTCGCCGCAGCCTTGATCGCGTCGACGGCGATCTTGATGTTGCCGTCGGTGCCGTTCTTGAAGCCGACCGGGCAGGAAAGGCCCGAGGCGAGCTCCCGATGCACCTGCGATTCGGTCGTCCGCGCGCCGATCGCGCCCCAGGCGATCAGGTCGGCCGTGTATTGCGGCGTGATGGTGTCGAGGAATTCGGTCGCGCAGGGCAGGCCCATCTCGTTGACCTGCCAGAGCAGCTTGCGCGCGAGGCGCAGGCCCTCGTTGATCTTGTAGCTGCCGTCGAGCCGCGGGTCGTTGATCAGGCCCTTCCAGCCGACCGTCGTGCGCGGCTTCTCGAAATAGACGCGCATGACGATCATCAGGTCCGCGCGGTGCCGATCGTGCGCTTCCTTGAGCCGGCGCGCGTATTCCGTCGCCGCTTCGTAGTCGTGGATCGAGCAGGGGCCGACGACGACGAGCAGCCGGTCGTCGGCGCCATGGAGGATGCGATGGATCGCGGCGCGCGCCTCGAAGGTCGTCTTGGCTGCGGCCTCCGTCGCGGGAAACTCGCGCAGCACGTGGGCGGGCGGCGAGAGCTCCTTGATCTCGCGGATGCGGACGTCGTCGACGATGTGCTTCATGGAAATGGCGTACCGAAACTCAGCCGTGGCAAGACGCCAATTCTACCGCGTTGCAGCATCCCTGCCGGTTCAGTGCCCGGTGCCACCGACCGTGAGGCCGTCGACGCGCAGGGTCGGCTGGCCGACACCGACCGGTACGCTCTGCCCCTCCTTGCCACAGGTGCCGACACCGGGATCGAGTTTCATGTCGTTGCCGATCATCGACACGCGCGTGAGCACGTCGGGGCCGTTGCCGATCAGCGTCGCACCCTTGACCGGCGTGGTGATCCGGCCGTTCTCGATCAGATACGCCTCGGCCGCCGAGAAGACGAACTTGCCGCTGGTGATGTCGACCTGCCCGCCGCCGAAGTTTGCGGCATAGAGTCCTTTCCTGACCGAGGCGATGATCTCCTCGGGGCTCTTGTCGCCGCCGAGCATGTAAGTGTTGGTCATGCGTGGAATCGGCAAATGCGCGAACGACTCGCGCCGGCCGTTGCCGGTCGGCGCAACGCCCATGAGCCGGGCGTTGAGCGTGTCCTGCAGATAGCCCCGGAGGATGCCGTCCTCGATGAGCACCGTGCGCTGCGTCGGTGTACCCTCGTCGTCGATGGCAAGCGAGCCGCGCCGGTCCGGGATCGTGCCGTCATCGACCACGGTCACGCCCCTGGCGGCGACGCGCTGGCCGATCCGCCCGGAGAACGCCGAACTGCCCTTGCGGTTGAAATCGCCCTCCAGGCCGTGGCCGATTGCCTCGTGGAGCAAGATGCCCGGCCAGCCAGCACCGAGCACCACGGTCATGGTGCCGGCCGGCGCCGGCTTCGCGGCGAGATTGACGCTCGCCTGATGCACGGCCTCCTTCGCGTACTGCATCAGTCGCTCATCCGTGAAGTAGCCGTAGTCGAAACGCCCGCCGCCGCCCGCGTAGCCCTGCTCGCGGCGGCCGTTCTCGAGCATGATCACGGTGACCGAGACACGCACCAGCGGCCGCACGTCGGCCGCGAGATGGCCGTCCGAACGCGCGACGAGCACGACTTCCCAAGTTCCCGCGACCGTCGCCATGACTTCTGCGACGCGCGGATCGAGCTGCCGTGCGTACTTTTCCAACCTTTCGAGCAGCCTCACCTTCTCCGCATCGGCGAGCGACGTCACCGGATCCTGCGGCGCATAGAGGGGCGGATGCGAGCGGTCGGCGAGTTCCGGCACACGGGCCGAGGCGCCCGCGGTGGCGATGGCCCGCGTCGTGCGGGCGACGCCCATCAGCGCCGGCAGGCTGATCTCGTCGGAGTAGGCGAACGCCGTCTTCTCGCCGCTGACCGCGCGCACGCCGACGCCCTGGTCGATGCTGTAGCTGCCGGACTTGACGATACCCTCTTCGAGGCTCCACGCCTCGGAGCGCGCGTACTGGAAATACAGGTCGGCGTAATCGACGCGGTGATTGAAGATTTCGCCGAGCACGGCAGACAGTTTGCCTGGCGTCAGATCGTAGGGCGCAAGCAGGGTTCGTTCGGCAGTTCGGTAATGATCGATCATGGGATGTCTTCTCGGGTCCATCAGGGGCGCCGCGGGCAGCTTCGGCCGCCCCGGCGTCCGCCCGGTTCGTTTCGGTTACAGTTTCCTGTGCTTGAGCGCGGGCAGGTCTCGTCTCGCTTCGGCAATCCGGCCGGGATCGAGTTCCGCGACGATGATGCCCTCGCCCTTCTCGAGCCGCGCGACGATCCCGCCCCAGGGATCGACGATCATGCTGTTGCCGTGCGTGACGCGGCCCGTCGGATGCCGTCCGCCCTGCGCGGCAGCGAGCATGTAGCATTGATTTTCGATTGCCCGTGCGCGCAGCAACACTTCCCAATGCGCTTTTCCCGTCGTCTCCGTGAAGGCCGCGGGCAGCACGATCAGGTCGACTTCGCCCATGGCTCGAAAGAGCTCGGGAAAGCGCAGATCGTAGCAGATGGCCAGGCCGATGCGGCCCGCCGGTGAATCGAAGACGGCGATGCGGTCGCCCGCCTCGATCGTCGCGCGCTCGTCGTAGTGCTCGTCCCCCCGGCTGAAGCCGAACAGGTGGATCTTGTCGTAGCGGGCTGCCAGCCGGCCCTGGTCGTCGAAGACGAGGCTGGTGTTGCGCACTTTGCCCGGATCAATTGCCATGAGCGGGATCGAGCCGCCGACGAGCCAGATGCCATGCCGTCGGGCGGTCGTGGCGAGGAAGTCCTGGATCGGTCCGCAACCCGGCGCCTCGCGCGCGCCGAGCCGCGCCTCGTCGCTGGCGCCGATGAGCGGAAAATATTCGGGCAGCGCAACCAGCCGGGCCCCGGATGCCGCCGCTTCGGCGACGAGCCGCGCCGCCACGGCCAGGTTCGGGCCGACGTCCGGTCCGGACACCATCTGTACCGCGGCGATCCTCATCGGCCGGTCTCCGGGGAGGGCGCGGGCGCCTGCACGGCGACCTTCTCGACCTTCGGATCTTCCCACGGACCGGTGACCGTGTAGTCGAAGGCGAACACCTTGTCGAGCGGCTTGCCGAACACCTTGTTCATGACCCAGGCGGCGGCGCCCATCGCCGGGTTGATGAGCAGCACGCTGGTGGCGAGCATTTCGCCGAGGGCAGGCTGGACGCGTACCTTGAGGTCCTGGGTCTCGGCAGCGAGATCGACCTTGCCGTTCATCAGCACGGTCGCCGCCGGGCCCTCGATGCTGAAGTCGTCGGTGCGCATGATGCCGCGCTCGACGGCAACCTCGCCGCGGATCCGGTCGAAGGCGAAGCCCTCGCTGAAGACGTCACGGAAATCGAGCGTGATCCGCCGCGGCAACATCTGCAGGCTGAGGACGCCGAGGAGCCGCCCCACACCCGGCTCCAGCTTGTTGAACTGGCCGCTTTCGGCGCTCAGATGCAGCTGGCCCGCGAGCGTCTTGTAGTCGAGTGAAGTCGGCGGGCCGGCCCAGGAGAGTATCCCCGCGAGCGATCCGCGTCCGCGCCGGACCATGCCGGGATAGCCCCATTGCCGCAGCAGGCCTTCGAGGCTGCGCGCCGAGAGATGGAATTCGAAGCGGCTCGCCGGTGCCGAACCGGGCTTCGCCGGCCGCCATTGGCCGTTGCCGATCAGCTCGCCGTCTTCGTTACGGGCGGTGAAGCGGATGCGCCAGAGGCCGTCGGCGTTCTCCGCCTCGGCGCGCAGCTCACCGATTTCCCGGCCATGGAGCAGGAAACGATCGACGGCGAGATCGATGGCCGGCAGCTCCTTCGTCGGCTCGGTGTCCATGGCGACCACCTCGTCTTCGCCTTCGGGCAGATCGAGACGGGAGAGTTGCGCGACGAGGCGGCCGGCCCCTTCGCCCGTCCATTCCACCCGGCCCGAAGCCTCGCGGCTTTGCAGGGTCATCTTCCATGTGCCGCGATCGAGCGTGCCGGCGAGCGCCAGGTCGTGGATCGTTCGACCGAATGCCTTCAGCTCGCGGGCACGGAGGTCGACTTCGCTGACGGCGGGCGACGCGGCATCGTCCCGCGGCTGACGGTCGGCCAGGCGGCGCCAGAAGTCGGCGTCCAGCCGCCGGACATCGGCGGCGAGTCGCACGCCGCTCGCCGGCAGGCGCGCGTCCGGACGCCCGATGGCGACGAGTCCCTGCGCCAGGGCCATCCGCCCGTCCTCGGGCCGGCGCACGAACTCGGCGCGCGCGGTCTCGCCGATGCCGATCCGGATCTTCTCGTCCTTGTCGTCGGAGGAAGGCAGCCGCTCGCAGAAGAACGCCCTGGCCTCTCCGGCGCTCTTGTCGAACGGCGCCGGCAGGCTGGAGGCGAGCCCCTGGAGCGTGGATTCGATACGCATCTCGGTCGCGCCCTTCCAGACCCGCAGGCTGCCGCTCCAGGTCGTGGCGCCGCTGAGGTGGTCGAGCAGCGGATGATCGTGGAGCCGTCGCAGCGTCGCCACCGACAGGCTGCCGCCCCCCCTCGCCACGAAACCGCCGTCCTCGTTCGCGATGTCGACCGAGAGGGGCTCACCGAGGAACGTCGCCCGCAGGCGCCGACCTTCCAGTGTGCTGCCGGTGAAGCGCAGCTCGCCCTGGATGTCGCCGAGCGGAGGCAGCTCCGGATCGAACCTCAGGGTGTTGCCGGCAACACGGTAGCGGCCATCGACGCGCGTGTCGGCGATCCGCCGCAGGGGCATGTCGAGGTGGAGGGCGAGTTCGCCATTGCCGGTCGCCGTGAGCCCGGCCGTGAAATGATCGATGTGCCCGCCGACCGGACTTTCCTCGATGAAGCGCAGGAAGTCGCTGGTCGGGCCGCGTGCCGCGCCGGTGATGGCCATCCGCTCCTCGGCGGCGCCCAGATCGACGATCTCGGCCTTCACGTCGGAGAGCTCCACGCCCCATAGCCGCCCCTTCGATGCCCGGATGGTCATCCGCTCCCGAACGAATTCGAGCGTTCCCGACACGTCCTCGAAGGCCGGCCAGTCGGGAGCATAGGCGAGCTTCGCTCCCTGAAAAGGGCCTTTCACTTCGAAGATCCCGGAGCCGTCGGTGAACGGAAAGCGGTCGAGCTCCCCTTTGAGGCGCAGCGTCGCGGTTGCCGAACCACCGACGATGGCGTTCTTGAGCCAGTCGCGCGTCTCGCGATTGACCACTAGCGGCATGTAGCGCCAGACCGCGTCACCCGTAGCGCGCGTAAGCCTCGCCGTGAGGTCGATCTCGCCAGAGCCGCTGTCGCCACGCCTGCGCCAGAGGCCGCGACCTTCACCCGCCGCGTCTGGATTATGGAAACGCGCATTGCGCAGGCGCACCTCGAGGCCCTGCGCACCCACCGACCAGTCGATGGCGGCGTCGAGCTGGGCCAGGGCGATCCGCGAATGCTCGAACACCGCCGGCAGATCCAGGACGGCGCCGCGCGTGTTCAACTGGAGCATGCCGCCCGCCTGATCGGCCTCGATGTGCCCGTCGAGCCCGGCGAAGCCCGGAATGACGCCGATCGCATTCAGGCCGAGATCCTCGAAGCCGGCCTCGAGGCTGAAATGCGTCGGGGCACCGACGTCTCCGGTCCAGGTGAAGCGCAGTCCTCTGACGATGCCTTCAGGTCCGTAGGCGGCGAGTTGCTGCCGGATTTGTGCATCGAGGGGTAGATACGCCGCCACGGAGGCGAGTGAGCCGACATCGAGGCCGTCGGCACTTGCCTCGCCCCGCTCCGGCTTCTTCCCGCTGCCGGCCTGCCACTTGATATCGATGTCCGCCGGGGCCAGGCGCTGGCCGTCCTTCGTCTCGAAGGCGAGCTTCCTCGCCTGGAAGAGAAAGGCGCCGGCCGAGAACTGCGCCTTGAGACGGCCCTCGAGACGCTTCAAGGCGAGCATCGGCAAACCTTCGCCCAGACGCACCGCCGCGTCGCCGATCCGGAGATCCGCGGTGATCCCAGTCACCTCGCGCTTGGCCAGCGTGAGCCACAGGCGCAGGCCGCCGTGTCCGTGCGGCAACTCAACCGGATAATCGACCCAGACGCGCCAGGCCGCAAGATCCGCGTAATCGAGTTCGGCGTAGGCCTCGCCCGTCCAGCTCGCGAGCGCCTCGGGGGTCCTGCCCTCGAGATCGGCGCGCAGATCGAGACGTGCCGCCAGTTCCCGCGGCGGTTCGGCGGTGATGCCGAAGCGGTGATGCGCGCCACGGTTCTGCATGTCGATATTGACGTGCGTGAGGGCAAGCGGTGGCGCGCCGCGGAATTCGTCGTGCCAGACCAGTGTGGCATCGCGGACGATGACGCGCGGCTGGTCGAGGAGCCAGGCGGAAAAGCCGCCGCGGTCGTCATCGTCCCTCGGCAGTTCGAGGCCGGCGACGAACAGCCGGTCTTGGGCGTCACGACGCAGATCGAGCCGCGGACCGTCGATTTCGAGCCGCGCGAAGCGCGGTTCGAAGCGCCACAAGGACCACCACGACAGATCGGCCTCGACGCGATCGAGGACGAGTGCCGGCCGGCCCTCGGCGTCATGGACTTCGAGGCCGCCGATGGCGAGCGCGGGCCTCAGGCCGTGCCAGCGGGCCTCGATCGTCCGGATGGCGACCGGGCGGCCCAGCTTCGCGGCCAGCGCCTGCTCGATGTCGCCCCTATAGCCTTCGATGCCCGGCAGGACGTGATACCTGAGCACCAGGACGGCCAGTCCGAAAGCGAAATAGGTGGCCAGCGCCAGCCAGAGGCCGACGCGCAGCAGCAGGCGAAGAGAAGCGGGAATCGGAGGCAGGCGCATGGGCCCGGGCGGGCTAGAATCGGCGACGTCGACGTCGCCCGATTGTAATGCAATGCCCGCCGCATCCCCCCGTGTCGCCGCGATCCCGGAAGCCCAGGCCGCCATCGGCGAAGCCTGTCGCTTCTCGCGCCATCTCAAACGATTGATCGAGGCTCGGCCGACACTGGCCGAAGAAACGGCGGCACGCCTCGCCGTGCCGCTTTCGCGCGAAGAACTCGAAGGCTGGCTGGCGGAAGAAGCGCTCACCGAGGAGAACCTCAAGCCGGTGCTGCGCAGGCTCAAACAGCGCGCCTACGCCCGCGTGTGCACGCGCGACCTGGCCTGCGGCGCGACGCTCGCCGAAGTGGTCGAAAGCATGACGCTGATCGCCGAGGTGGCGGTGGTGGCCGCGCTCGGCGTCCTCCATGAGGCCCTCGTCGCCCGCTATGGCACGCCGCGGAACGCGGCCGGCGAGCCGCAGCGGCTGATCGTCGTCGGCATGGGCAAGCTCGGCGGCCGCGAACTCAATGTCTCCTCGGACATCGACCTGATCTTCGTCTATCCGGAAGACGGCGAAACCGACGGTCCGCGTCCGATCTCGAACTTCGAATTCTTCACCCGCCTCGGCCGGCAGCTGATCGCCGCGATCGGCGAGGTCACGGCCGATGGCCAGGTGTTTCGCGTCGACATGCGCCTGCGCCCCAACGGCGACTCCGGGCCGCTGGTCTGCTCCTTCGACATGCTGGAGAACTATTTCGTCACCCAGGGCCGCGAATGGGAACGTTATGCCTGGATCAAGGCCAGGCCGCTCACGGCGGAAGAGTCACCGCGCAGCGGGGAAGAGGCGCCCCCGAGCGGCCGCGACGGCCGTTCATGGATCGAAGAGCTCGAAGCCATCCGCAGCCCCTTCGTCTTCCGGCGCTATCTCGACTTTGCGACGATCAACGCGATGCGCGAGCTGCATGCGCAGATCCGCCGCGAAGTGGCCCGCAAGGACATGGCCGACAACATCAAGCTCGGGCCCGGCGGCATCCGCGAAATCGAATTCATCGCCCAGGTCTTCCAGCTCATCCGCGGCGGCCGCGACCGGTCGCTCCAGGTCCGGCCGACGCTTTCGGCCCTCTCGCGCCTCGCCGAGAAAACTCAGCTGTCGCAAGACGCCGAGGCGGAGCTCGCCTCGGCCTATGTCTTCCTGCGCCGGCTGGAACACCGCCTCCAGTATCTCGACGACGCGCAAACGCAAAGCCTGCCGGCAAGCGCCGAGGACCGCGAGATCGTTGCCCGGGCGATGGGCTTCGCTTCCTTCGAGGCGCTGGCGATGGAACTCGACGATCACCGCCAGAACGTCTCGCGCCATTTCGAGTCCGTCTTCGCCAGCACCGACGGCAAGGAACATCGGCTGGATCGCGTCTGGCATGGACCGGGGGAAGGCAGTCACGAGGCGGAGCTCGCGCGCCTCGGCTTCCGGGACGCGGGCGGCGCCTGCGCCCGGCTCGCGGCCATCCGCTCGGGCAGCCGCTACCGGCAGCTCTCCGAATCGGCGCGTGCCCGCTTCGATGCACTGGTCCCACGGCTGATCGAGGCCGCCGCGCCCATGCCCGACCCCGACGCGGCACTCTCGCGCGGACTCGACCTGCTCGAGGCGGTCTCGCGGCGCGCGGCCTATCTTGCGCTGCTCCAGCAGTATCCGCAGGCGCTCGCCCGGGTCGCGCAGATCGTCGGCAGCTCGCGCTGGGCCGCCGAGTACCTGATCCGTCACCCCGTGCTCCTCGACGAGCTGCTCGACCCGCGCCTCCTCGAAACGGCGCCGGACTGGGCCGCTTTCCGCTCGCACCTGACGCAGCTGCTCGACGACGCCGAGCCCGACACCGAGCGGCAGATGGACATCCTGCGCGAAGCGCATCACGCGCAGGTGTTCCGCCTGTTGATCCAGGACCTTTCGGGACTCCTGACGGTCGAGCGGCTCGCCGACCACCTCTCCGAACTCGCCGACATCATGATCGACGAGGCGCTCCGGCGTGCCTGGTGCAAACTGCTCCGGCGCCACGTGGAGGCACCGCGCTTCGCAGTCATCAGCTACGGCAAGCTCGGCGGCAAGGAACTCGGCTACGCTTCGGACCTCGATCTGGTCTTCCTCTACGACGATCCAGACCCGGAAGCCGCGCAGATCTACGCGAAGCTGGCGACGCGGCTCAACACCTGGCTCTCGGCGCAGACCGCCGCGGGACAGCTGTTCGAGACCGACCTGCGCCTGCGTCCGAACGGCGAGGCCGGACTCGTCGCCACCTCGATCGAGGCGTTCCGCAAGTACCAGTTCGAGGCCGCGTGGCTCTGGGAACATCAGGCACTCACGCGCGCAAGGTTCACGGCGGGCGATCCGGCCGTCGGCGAGGCCTTCGAGAAGATCCGCTGCGAAGTGCTCTGCCAGAAGCGGGATTTGGGCAAGCTGCGTACCGAAGTGCTGGCCATGCGGCAGAAGATGTACGACGCGCATGCCGGGAAAGGCCCGCTGTTCGATCTCAAGCACGATCCCGGCGGGCTCATCGACGTCGAGTTCATCGTCCAGTACCTGGTGCTCGGCCACGCCTGGCAGTATCACGAGCTGACCGGCAACAAGGGCAACATCGCCCTGCTCGGCATGGCTGCCGAGCGCAGCCTGATCCCCGCTAACCTCGCCGAGCGGGTGCAGAACGCCTACCGCGAATATCGCCGCCTGCAGCATGGCCTGCGGCTCGACAACCAGCCGGCACGCGTCGATCCCGCCGACCTCGCCAAGCAAATCGCCGCCGTGCGCGAGCTCTGGGAAATCGTTTTCGCAAAGGACGAAAAGAGCGCAGAGGAAAATCGAGGCTGACCATGACGCGTTTTTCTTTACGCCTTTGCGGTCGATGGAACGATGGAAATACTGAAGAAATCGTTGCGATCAGGTGGAGGGCAAGGCGCACGGAGCGCAGGATGCGAGACATATCAGGGTCGATAGGCGAGCTTTCGAATCGCACAACGCAGCCATCCGACCGCGCAGCAGATGTATTCAGCGTTTCCCTAAGGAGAACCCCATGCCCGTGAATCTGAATCCGCCCGTCGCTGAAAACCTCTATCCCGTCGCCGGCGTGCGCCTTGGCACCGCCGAGGCCGGCATCCGCAAGGCCCACCGGCGCGACCTGACGCTCATCGAGCTCGCGCCGGGCAGCCGCGTCGCCGGCGTGTTCACGCGCAACCGGTTCTGCGCCGCCCCGGTGCAGGTCTGTCGCCAGCACCTCGCCCAAGGCGATATCCGAGCCCTGGTGATCAACACCGGCATTGCCAATGCCGGCACCGGCGAGGCCGGACTCGAAGCGGCGCGGAAGACCTGCCAGGCGGCGGCCCGCATCCTCGACGTTTCGGCGGCCCAGGTGCTGCCCTTCTCGACTGGCGTGATCATGGAGCCGCTGCCCGTCGACCGCCTCGTCGCCGGACTGCCCGCCTGTGTCAGTGCCCTCAGGGAGGACGGCTGGTTCGACGCGGCACATGCGATCATGACCACCGACACCGTGGCCAAGGCCGCGTCCGTCAGGCTGACGATCGCCGGCCAGCCGGTCACGGTCACGGGCATCGCCAAGGGCGCCGGCATGATCCGGCCGAACATGGCGACCATGCTCGGCTTCGTCGCCACCGATGCCGTGATCGCCCAGCCGATGCTCGACCGGCTGGTCAAGGAGGTCGCCGACGAGTCGTTCAACTGTATCAGCGTCGATGGCGACACCTCGACCAACGATTCCTTCGTGCTCATCGCCACGGGCAGGAGCCGCGCGCGCTTCGAGTCGGTCGACGCGCCGCACTGGAGCGAGCTCAAGGCCGCCATCACCGACGTCGCCCGCCGGCTCGCGCAGGCGATCGTGCGCGACGGCGAAGGCGCGACCAAGTTCATCGAGATCGCCGTCCGCGGCGCGCGCTCGCGCGACGAAGCCAAGGCCGTCGGCTACGCGATCGCCCACTCGCCGCTGGTCAAGACGGCCTTCTTCGCCTCGGATCCGAACCTGGGCCGCATCCTCGGCGCGATCGGCAACGCCTGGGGCAACGATGCCTCGCTCGCCGATCTCGATGTCTCGAAGGTCCGGGTGTGGCTCGGCGACGTGCTGGTGTCGGAAAACGGCGGCCGGGCGGAAAGCTACCGCGAGGAAGACGGCGCCGCGGCGATGAAGCCCGCCGAGATCGTCATCCGCGTCGATCTCGGCCGCGGCGGCGCCACGGGTACCGTCTGGACCTGCGACTTCTCCTACGACTACGTGAAGATCAACGCCGACTACCGGTCCTGAGGTCTGCGTGGAGCTCGTCCTCGTCGGCCTCGCCTGGCTGGCCTACGGCGCCCTCCACTCGCTGCTCGCCTCGTTCGCCTTCAAGAACTGGCTCGCCCACCGCTGGCCGGACGTGATGCCCGCCTACCGGGCGGGCTACAACCTCGTGGCGGTCCTGTCGCTGCTTCCAGTCCTCTGGCTCGTCTACCGGACGGAAAGCGAATGGCTGTGGCGCTGGACGGGCGCCTGGGCATGGCTCGCCAACGGGCTCGCCCTCGCCGCCCTGGCGGGCGTCGCCCTCGCCGCACGGGCCTACGACATGGGCGAGTTCCTCGGCCTGCGCCAGATCCGCCAGCGGGACCATGCGACGGCCGACCGCGAGGGCTTCCGCATCTCGCCGCTGCATCGCTTCGTCCGCCACCCCTGGTATTTCTTCGGCCTCGTGCTGGTCTGGACGCGCGACATGAACGCGCCGCTGCTCGTTTCAGCCGTCGCCATCACGCTGTATTTCGTCATTGGTTCGCGGCTGGAGGAAAACAAGCTGATCGCCATGCACGGCGAGGCCTACCGCCGCTACCGCGAACGGGTGCCCGGACTGCTGCCGCGGCCGTGGAAGTTCCTGCGCGAAGCCGAGGCGGCCAAGCTGACGGAACGCTGAAGCAGGCCGCGAACAGGACGGGATGCCGGGCGCGCCGCGACCGGAACGCGACCAGAAGTCAAGCGAGGGAGCGGGCAGCGGCAAGCGCAGCAGAGCGCTTGCGCCGCCATTTGTCCAGCGATTCCCTAATGCAGCGTGCGCGGCATCGACAGCACGAACTCGTCGATCGGCGCCTCGAACTGCGTGCCGTCCTCGGCGACCATCTGGTAGCTGCCCTTCATCGTGCCGACCGGCGTCTCGATCGCGCAGCCGCTCGCGTACTCGAAGGTCTCGCCCGGGCGAAGGAAGGGCTGGTTGCCGACCACGCCGAGGCCGCGCACTTCCTGGACCCGGCCGTCGGAATCGGTGATCAGCCAGTGCCGGGAAATGAGCTGCGCGGCGACGGTGCCGACGTTGGTGATCGTGATGGCATACGAGAACACGTAGCGGCCGCCGTCGGGATCCGACTGGTCGGGGAGATAGCGCGTCGTCACCTCGACGCGGATCTGATACTTCCGGGCTTCGGCCATGACCTCGAACGCCTTATGATTGCCATCAGAAAAAATTAGCGGGACTGATGATGCCGCGCCGCTAGAATCGAAGCCATTGTAATGGAGGAGACCCGCCACATGGCCAAGCCCAACTATCGCATCGCCCCGTCCATCCTCTCCGCCAACTTCGCGAAGCTGGGCGAGGAGGTCGACGACGTCCTGGCATCCGGCGCCGACATCGTTCACTTCGACGTCATGGACAACCATTACGTCCCCAACCTGACCATCGGCCCGCTGGTCTGCGAAGCGCTCAGGAAGCACGGCGTCACCGCGCCGATCGACGTGCATCTGATGGTCAAGCCGGTCGACCGGATCATCCCCGACTTCGCCAAGGCGGGCGCCACCTACATCACCTTTCATCCGGAAGCCTCCGAGCACATCGACCGCACGATCGGCCTGATCCGCGACTCGGGCTGCAAGCCCGGCCTGGTGTTCAACCCGGCGACGCCGCTCGACGTGCTCGAATGGACGATCGACAAGCTCGACATGGTGCTGCTGATGTCGGTGAACCCCGGCTTCGGCGGCCAGAAGTTCATCCCCTACGTGCTCGAAAAGGCGAAGCGGGTCCGCCGCATGATCGACGAGCGCGGCTTGAAGACGGAGCTCGAAATCGACGGCGGTGTCGGGCCGGCCAACATCGCCGAGGTCGCCCGCGCGGGTGTCGACACCTTCGTCGCCGGCTCGGCCGTCTTCGGCAAGCGCAACGAGGCCGATCCGCACCGCTACGACACCATCATCGGCCAGATGCGCGCGGAACTGGCGAAGGTCTGAAATCCTTTTCACCGCAAAGGACGGGAAGAGCACGAAGCAATAGTTGTTTCCCGGTCTGGCGTCCTTTGCGTCCTTTGCGCCCTTTGCGGTCAACATGAATTTCCTGGCCAAAGCCGTCCTGCTCGACCTCGATGGCACGCTGCTCGACACGGTCCTCGACCTGCATGCGGCGGCCAACGGCATGCTCGCCGATCTCGGCCGCCCGCCGGTGGCCATCGAGGACATCCGCGCCTATGTCGGCCGCGGCATCCCGAATCTCGTCAAGCGCGTGCTCGCCGGCAATCTCGAAGCGGCGGACGATCCCGCGCCGCCGCCCGACGACGCGCTCGCCTCGTTCAAGAGGCATTACGCGGAATCGAACGGCCGGGCCAGCCGGCCGTTTCCCGGCGTCATGGCGGGCCTCGAGGCACTCAAGGCCATGCGCCTGCCGCTCGGGGTGATCACCAACAAGGCCGGCGCCTTCACCTCGGTGCTGCTCGAGCGCACGGGCCTTGCGCCCTATCTCGACGTCGTCGTCCCGGGCGACCTGCTGCCCAAGCCCAAACCCGACCCGATGCCCGTGATCTGGGCCTGCGGTCGCCTCGGCGTATCGCCCGCCGACACCCTCCTCATCGGCGACTCGGTGCACGACTTCAAGGCCGGCCGTGGCGCCGGCTGCAAGGTCTTCCTCGTTCCCTACGGCTACAACGAGGGCCAGGACGTGCGCGGCCTCGACTGCGATGCTATAGTCGCCAGCGTCGAAGACGCCGCCCGCCTCATCCAAAGCGCATGATCGTGTCCTCCACCGCGAAACTCGCCCGCCCCCACTGGGCGGAGGCCTGGCCCTGGCGCCGCGGGCGCTGAATCCCTCGCCGGCCGCGAGCCGGCGCCGGCTCGCCGGCGTATTACCACGGCTGAGTTTCGTCGTTCCGCAGTGGAGTCAGAGCCTGTGAAAAAATTCGTCGCGAGCGCCGCCGAGACGCGGCGCGAGCGAGCGAAAGGCAAGACATATCATGCAGATAGGCGCCGCCTTGAGCGAGCGAGCAACAAAGTATCGGCAAGCGCAGCAGAATTTTTCACGGGCTCCTACCATGACCGAATCCGAATTCAACCGACTGGCCCAGGAAGGCTACAACCGGATCCCCGTCACCCTCGAGACCTTCGCCGACCTCGACACGCCGCTGTCGATCTACCTCAAGCTCGCCGGCGGGCCGTTTTCCTACCTGCTCGAATCGGTGCAGGGCGGCGAGCGCTTCGGCCGCTATTCTTTCATTGGCATCGCCTCGTCGACCCGCATCGCCGTCCATGATTCGACAATCCTGCTGCTCACGGGCAACCGTGTCGCCGAACGGCGCGATCACACGAACCCGATGTCCTTCATCTCGGAGTTCATGGCGCGCTTCAAGGTGCCCGACCTCCCCGGCCTGCCGCGGTTTACGGGCGGACTGGTCGGCTATTTCGGCTACGACACGGTGCGCGCGATCGAGCCGCGCCTGGCCGAAACCCGCAAGCCCGATCCCGTCGGCGCCCCCGACATCCTGCTGACGCTCTCCGAGGAACTCGCCATCGTCGACAACCTCTCGGGCAAGCTCACGCTCGTCGTCTACGCCGAGCCCGGCTTCCCGGGCGCCTGGAAACAGGCGCAGGCACGGCTGAAAGAACTGCTCGCGCGTCTGCGCGAACCCGTGCAGATCCCGGCGGACACGATCGCCGAATCCGCGCCCGCCGAGTCCGAATTCGGCGAGGCCGCCTTCAAGGCCGCGGTCCGCCGCGCCAAGCAGTACATCACCGACGGCGACATCATGCAGGTCGTGCTCTCCCAGCGCATGAGCCGGCCCTACCGCGCGAGCCCCCTCGCGCTCTACCGGGCGCTTAGGACGCTCAACCCCTCGCCCTACATGTTTTACTTCGACTTCGGGGATTTCCACGTCGTCGGCGCCTCGCCCGAGATCCTCGTCCGTCTCGAAGACGGCACCGTCACCGTGCGGCCGATCGCCGGCACGCGGAAGCGCGGCGCCACGCCGGTCGAGGACGAGGCGCTTGCCGCCGAACTGCTCGCCGACCCGAAGGAGTGCGCCGAGCACCTCCAGCTCCTCGATCTCGGCCGCAACGACGTCGGCCGCATTGCCAAGACCGGCACGGTGCGCGTCACGCAGCAGTACGTCATCGAGCGCTACTCGCACGTCATGCACATCGTCTCCAACGTCGAGGGCCGGCTCAGGGACGACGAGGGGCCGGTCTCGGTGCTTCGAGCGACTTTTCCGGCGGGCACCGTCTCGGGTGCGCCGAAGGTACGGGCCATGGAGATCATCGACGAGCTCGAGCCGACCAAGCGCGGCATCTACGCGGGCGCCGTCGGCTACCTCGGCTTCAACGGCGACATGGATCTGGCGATCGCCATTCGCACCGCCGTGATCAAGGACGGCCGCATCTTCGTTCAGGCCGGCGCCGGCATCGTCGCCGACTCCGGCCCCGATGCCGAATGGGAGGAGACGCGCAACAAGGCCCGGGCGCTTTTGCGTGCCGCGGAAATGGCCGAGGCCGGCCTCGACACGCGGTTCGAATGAGGAGGCCACGATGTTGCTGATGATCGACAACTACGACTCCTTCACCTACAACCTGGTGCAGTACTTCGGCGAGCTCGGCGAGGATGTGCGCGTCTATCGCAACGACGCGATCACGCTGAAGGAGATCGCGGCCATGAAGCCGGACCATCTGGTGATTTCCCCCGGCCCCTGCTCGCCGAAGGAGGCCGGTATCTCGGTGGCGGCAATTCAGGAATTCGCCGGCAAGGTCCCCATCCTCGGCGTCTGCCTGGGCCACCAGAGCATCGGCTACGCCTTCGGCGGCGAGATCGTCCATGCCAGGACGATGATGCACGGCAAGGTCTCGGCGATCCATCACGCGGACGTCGGCGTCTTCCGCGGCCTGCCGAATCCGTTTACGGCGACGCGCTACCACTCGCTGGCGATCCGCCGCGAAACCCTGCCGGCGTGCCTCGAGATCACCGCCTGGACCGACGACGGCGAGATCATGGGCGTGCGCCACAAGGAGTTCGCCGTCGAGGGCGTGCAGTTCCATCCCGAATCGATCATGACCGAGCACGGTCACGACCTGCTGCGCAATTTCCTTCAAGGAGTCCGCTGATGATCACCCCCCAGGAAGCGCTTCAGCGCACCATCGAACACCGCGAGATCTTCCACGACGAAATGCTGCACCTGATGCGCCTGATCATGAAGGGCGAAGTCTCGCCCGTGATGACGGCGGCCATCCTCGCCGGCCTGCGCACCAAGAAGGAGACGATCGGCGAGATCAGCGCCGCCGCCAGCGTGATGCGCGAACTGTGCACCCGGGTCGAGGTGCCGCACGATCCCAACTTCGTCGACATCGTCGGCACCGGCGGCGACTCGGCGCACACCTTCAACATTTCGACCGCCTCGGCCTTCGTCGCCGCTGCCGCCGGCGCCACGGTGGCCAAGCACGGCGGCCGCAGCGTGTCGTCGAAGTCCGGCAGCGCCGACGTGCTCGAAGCGCTTGGCGCCAACATCAATCTGCAGGCGCCGCAGGTGGCAGAGTGCATCCAGGCCACCGGCATGGGCTTCATGTTCGCGCCCAACCACCACCCGGCGATGAAGAACGTCGCCCCGGTGCGCCGGGAGATGGGCGTGCGCACCATCTTCAACATCCTCGGGCCGCTGACCAACCCGGCCGGCGCGCCCAACACGCTGATGGGCGTCTTCCATCCGGATCTGGTCGGCATCCAGGTGCGCGTCATGCAGCGGCTCGGCGCGCAGCACGTCATGGTCGTCTGGGGCAAGGACGGCATGGACGAAATTTCGCTCGGCGCCGCGACGATGGTCGGCGAACTCAAGGACGGCGAGATCCGCGAATACGAAATCCACCCCGAGGACTTCGGCCTCGCGATGGTCTCCAACCGCAGCCTCAAGGTCGCCGACGCCGCCGAATCGAAGACCATGCTGCTCGCCGCGCTCGACGACAAGCCGGGCACCGCGCGCGAGATCGTCGTCCTCAACGCCGGCGCCGCGCTCTACACCGCGAACAAGGCCACCTCGATCGGCGAGGGCATCGAACTCGCGCGCGCGGCCATCGCCTCCGGCGCGGCGCGGCGCAAGGTCGACGAATTCGTGGCGTTTACGCGGAAATTCGGATGAGCGACATCCTCCAGAAGATCCTCGCCGTCAAGCGCGGGGAAGTCGCCGCCGCGCAGGCCGCGAAGCCGCTGCCCGCCCTCCGCGGCGAGGCCGAGGCGAGCCTCGCCAGCGAACCGCCGCGCGACTTCGTCGGCGCCATCCGCGCGAAGATCGCCCCGAAACTCAGCCGTGGTAACACGCCAGCCGCTGCCGTGATCGCCGAGATCAAGAAGGCCAGCCCGTCGAAGGGCGTGCTGCGCGCCGACTTCCGCCCGGCCGAGATCGCCGCGAGCTACGCGCGTCACGGCGCCGCCTGCCTCTCGGTGCTCACCGACCGCCGGTTCTTCCAGGGCGCGCCGGAATATCTCGCCGAGGCGCGCGCCGCCTGCTCCCTGCCGGTGCTGCGCAAGGATTTCCTGATCGACCCCTATCAGGTCTATGAAGCCCGTGCCATGGGCGCCGACGCCATCCTGCTGATCGTCGCCGCCCTGTCCGTGGCGCAGATGCGGGAGATGGAAGCCATCGCCCGCTCGCTCGGCATGGCGGTGCTCGTCGAGGCGCACGACGGTGCCGAGGTCGACGCGGCCCTGCAACTGGAAACGCCGCTCATCGGCATCAACAACCGCAACCTGCGCACCTTCGAGGTCCGCCTGGAGACGACGCTCGACCAGCTTTCCCGCATCCCCGCCGACCGCATCGTCGTCACCGAATCGGGCATCCTCGCCCGCGAAGACGTGGCGCGGATGCGCGAACACGGCGTCCATGCCTTCCTCGTCGGCGAAGCCTTCATGCGCGCCGCCGATCCGGGCGAGGCGCTCTCGGCGCTGTTTTGCTAAGCGCCCGGCTCCGTTCTCCCGGCTTCGTCTTTCGTGGTTCGGAGATGTCCCCCGTCGGCCTCCGCGGCAGATCCCCGGTAGGTGTTGCAAAAAACCGACACTTGCCGGAAACAGGCGCCGGAAAGCCGGCCTTGTCCTTGCCCGCCGCCGGAATCGGGCGGCAGAATGGCCCCGGCTTTCGGAAACGAAAGTAATGCAGTCCCAGTGATCGGCCACGGGAAGTCTTGGGACCGCACAATCAACCACAAAGGAGATTCATATGCAGAAGAAGCTCATCGCTGTCGCCGTCGCCGGCCTGGTTTCCGGCGCCGCCTTCGCCCAGTCGAACGTCACCGTCTACGGTGTCGCTGACGCCTACTACGGCCGCGCCACTGCCGACGGCGCCAAGACCACCAACGTCATCAACGGCGGCGGCCTCTCCGGCTCGCGCATCGGCCTGAAGGGCACCGAAGCCATCGGCAACGGCCTCTCGGCCCTGTTCGTGCTCGAGTATGGCATCGCCAATGACAGCACGAACGCCTCCGTCGGCTCCGGCTCCGCTCCCGCCCGTCAGCAGCTGGTCGGCCTGACCGGCGGCTTCGGTACCGTCGTCGCGGGCGCCGCCCAGACCGCCGGCTACGACTTCGCCTGCGCCAACAACTCGCTGGCCGGCTCGGCCCTCGATCCGTACCACAAGGTGGGTGCCCGTTTCCTGCTGTCCTGCGGCCATGACGGTCGCGCCAGCAACGCCTTCGCCTACATCTCGCCGAAGTTCGGCGGCGTGACCCTGGCCTACAACCACGCCCGCGTGACTGAAAGCGCCACCACCCAAGCGACCGGCAAGGACGCCTACGCCAACCTGATCGGCGGCAGCTGGGCGGGCGGTCCGGTCGGCGTGAACTTCGTCTGGTCCAAGGTCTCGATGGCCAACACCTCCGCCAGCGACGACGTGCAGGAAATGGGCATCGGCGCCTCCTATGACCTCGGCGTCGTCAAGCTGGGCCTGCAGCTCCAGCAGTACGACAACAAGGCCGTCGACAACAAGAAGCGCAAGTTCGGCCTGAACGCCGCCATCCCGGTCGGCGCCGGCGCCGTCCATGTCGG
The DNA here is from genome assembly GCA_964530115.1 of uncultured Rhodocyclaceae bacterium. Lineage (GTDB taxonomy): Bacteria > Pseudomonadota > Gammaproteobacteria > Burkholderiales > Rhodocyclaceae > Fen-999. The sequence goes on from CAZGYD010000110.1 coordinate 23,547, forward strand.
CTATGCTGCCAGCTCGATCAAGGAAACGACTGCCGACGACAATCCCAAGGCCTACACCGTCGCCTACACGCACGGCCTGTCGAAGCGGACCACCGCCTACGCCGGCTACAACCGCGTGACCAACCAGTCGGCCGGTACCTACGCCTCGACGCTGACCCCGACCGCCGGTGGCAAGTCCGCCACCTTCGCCGTCGGCGTGCGTCACACCTTCTAATCGACTCCGGTCGATCTGAAGCCGAAACGGCCGCCTTCGGGCGGCCGTTTTTTTATATTCCACTACACGAGCACCATCACTTTCGATACGCACAAGTTCGTCCGCAAGCTTCAGGAAGGTGGTTTCGACCAGAAGCAGGCCGAGTCGCTGACAGAAGCCTTGCGCGCTGCAATCGACGAGTCCGGCTTGGTCACAAGAAAAATCTTCAGATCGAACTGCGCCGGTCAAGGCTGACCTGTTGCTCCTCAAATGGATGGTCGGCGCCCTGCTCGGCCTCGCCATCGCCAATTTCGCCGGACAGCTCCTCTGATCGGCCACCGGTCCATCATAGAGCGGCCGGCTTCGGGCGGCCGTTTTTTGCTACACTCGGCGCATGAGCACGATCACTTTCGATACGCTGAAGTTCACCAAAACGCTTGAGAAGGCAGGGATTCCTCCGGCCCAAGCCGAAGCGATGGCCGAAGCCTTCAAGGAAGCAAGCGCCGAGGCTGAAGTCGCCACCAAACGTGACATTGAAAGGCTCGAAGGCAGGATCGCCGAAATGAAGTTCGATCTTCTCAAATGGATCGTCGGCCTGGCCTTGGCGCAGTTCGGCGTGCTCGTCGGCATTCTTCTCAAGCTTGCCTCGTGACGCCCCATCCCACGAGCCCGTCGCACAACGGCCGCCTTCGGGCGGCCGTTTTTCGTTGAGCGCTTACGAAATCACGTCCGAAAAACTTGACCGGACGGGAGGGAGGGCCTAACGTACGGCTTCCGCCATACCAACAACAGGAGGAGACAATCATGAGTCATCCGCGGAAACCGCTTTGGGCCCTGGCGCTCGCCAGCCTGGCGCCCTCGGCCTTCGCATCCGGCTTCGCCCTGATGAGCCAGAACGGCTCGGGCAACGGCAATGCCTTCTCCGGCGCGGCCGCGGTCGCCGAAGATGCCGGGACCATCTACTTCAACCCCGCAGGCATGACCCTGCTTGGCGAAGGCCACAACGTTTCCGTGGCCGCGACACTCCTCCAACGCAAGATCGAGTTCAGCGATACCGGCACGACCACGCTGCTGCCGCCGCTCGGCAGCAACGGCGGCGACGCCGGCGGCTTCTCGGTCATTCCCGCCGCCTACTGGGCGATGTCGCTCTCGCCGGCCCTGCGCATCGGCATCGGGATTTCCCCCACCTTCGGCAACAAGAGTGAATACACGAGCGACTTCATCGGCCGCTTCTCCGGCTACTACACGGACCTGCGGCAGATCAACGTCAATCCCTCGGTGGCCTACAGGGTCAATGACATGATCTCGGTCGGCTTCGGCCTCGACTGGGCGAAGAACGAGATCGAGTTCCGCCAGAAGATCGTGCTGCCTCCGCCGCTGGTGCCGTCGGCGATGCAGGGAACGGTCGTCCTCAAGGGCGATGACGACGCCTGGGGCTGGAACGTCGGCGCGATGTTCCAGGTGACGCCGGCGACGCGCATCGGCGTCGCCTACCGGTCGACGATGAAGTTCGACCTCGAGGGCAACCAGACGGCGACACTCGATGCCACCGGCGCGACCATCGGCGCGGCGACCTACGCGATCCGCTCGAAGCTGGAAACGCCCGACAACTTTTCGCTCGCGCTGAGCCAGAAGCTCGGCCCTCAATGGGAACTCCTGGCCGACGCCACCTGGACCGGCTGGAGTTCAGTGAAGTCGCTGCCGGTGTACAACGCCGCGACCGGCGTCCAGACCAACTCGCTCTCCTACAACTTCAAGGACACCTGGCGCTACGGCGTGGGTGCCAACTACCTGCTCAACGATGCCTGGAAGCTGCGCTTCGGCGTGGCCTTCGACGAGTCGCCGGTGCAGAACGACGCCGACCGGACGATGACCCTGCCCGATTCCGACCGGACCTGGCTGTCGCTGGGCGCGCGGTGGACATTGTCGAAGGCCACCTCGCTCGACATCGGCTATTCGCACATCTTCTTCAAGGACGCCTCGACGGCCCGTGAAGTCAAGAACCCGCAAACGGGGGCCACGCTCCAAGTCATCCGCGGCGACTTCAAGACCAGCGCCGACTACCTGTCGTTCCAGCTGAACCACCGGTTCTGACCAAAACGGCGCCGATGGCAAGGGCCACCGCGGGGTGGCCCTTTTTCATCCGCCCGGGACAGGGAACTTTCACCGGCACGGTTTCCTCGAAGGCAGCGCATCCCCGACGATGGGTGTCGGGTGCGCGTCGTCGCCCGCTCGCCCAGCGCGTGCATAATGTCGGCACGGCCCGAACGACGAAAAATCTCGGATGACGGGCACCCGAGTCGCACGCTTTCCACCCCGGAATGGAACTGTTCAGAATCTCCAGCTTGTTCGCCGTCACTGCCTTGGCCGAAATCGTCGGCTGCTATCTGCCGTGGCTCGTGCTCAAGCAGGACAAGCCGGCATGGCTGTTGATTCCGGCAGCAGCCGCATTGGCGTTGTTCGCCTGGCTGCTCACGCTGCACCCCTTCGCCGCGGGACGCACCTATGCGGCCTATGGCGGCATGTACATCGCGGTGGCCTTGGCGTGGCTCTATTGGGTCGATGGCGTGGCACTCACGCGCTGGGACTTGGCGGGAGCTGCCGTGGCACTGCTGGGGATGGCGATCATCGTCCTCCAGCCGACATCCGAGGCTTGAGAATCTTGCGGCGCGGAGAATGAGCCAAGAAGAAGGGCCCGGAGATCATCCGGGCCCTTGTCGATTGGTGGACCGAAAGGGGATCGAACCCTCGACCTCCGCATTGCGAACGCGGCGCTCTCCCAGCTGAGCTATCGGCCCGAAAGAGGGGCGGATTATATCCGAACGGCCCGGGAGGACAAGGGCGCCTGAGCGCCTTCGCCGGGCGATCTCGCAGCCTTCAGACCGAGAACGACGAGCCGCAGCCGCAAGTGCTGGTCGCGTTGGGGTTCTTGATGACGAACTGCGAGCCCTCGAGCCCCTCGGTGTAGTCGATTTCGGCACCGACCAGGTACTGGTAGCTCATCGGATCGATCAGCAGGGTCACGCCGTTCTTTTCCATCACCGCATCGTCGGGATTGGTCGTTTCGTCGAAGGTGAAGCCGTACTGGAAGCCGGAGCAGCCGCCGCCGGTAACGAACACCCGCAGCTTGAGCTCGGGGTTGCCTTCTTCCATGATCAGTTCCTTCACCTTGTTGGCCGCGCTGTCGGTGAAGATCAGCGGGGCCGGCATGTCATTGGCGCTCATTCGGTTCTCCTGAGGTCTGTTGGGGACGGAGAATTATCTGCCGGCATGCGCCCCTGGTCAATCGGCTCTCGAGGCGAGTTTCAATTCCACGGCGCGGGCCTGCTGACCGGAATGGACCAGCCTGCCCTGAACCACGGCACCGAGGTGCATTTCGATGCTGTGGTATTCGACGTCGCCGGTGATCCGCGCCTTGGCCTGCAGTTCGAGCAGCCCCTTGGAAACCACGGGACCGATCACCGTTCCATTGATGACGACGTGGGAAACGACCACTTCACCCTCGATCCGTGCGTGCTCGCTGACAACCAGGGTGCTCGCCTGGTCATCCGTCGCCCGCACGTTGCCGCGCACCTCGCCGTCGATGCGCAGGCCGCCCGAAAAGACGATGTCGCCCGTCACCGTCGTTCCGGCGCCGATCAACGTGTCGATGCGATTCTGTGGGACACTGGCCTTCTTGAACATGGTTCGGACTCCTATAGCGCTATGGCGGTGGATGCCTTGACGGCGCCCTCCTGGATCAGCCGGGCCTCGACGCGGCTCGGTTTCGTATCGGCCGGGATCTCGAAAGCGCCGTCCAGCCGACGCAGGTTCCTGAACGAAACCGCAAACCTGGATTTTTCCCGCTCGCCCTCCTCGGGGCGAGGAACGAACATCATAGCACTGCGCCCGTCGGGCTTGAGCACGGTAACGACGAACTGGAGGCTGCCGGAAAATTCCTTCTTCGGATCGGCGTCGCGCCAGGATGCCAGCATCCGGTATCGGTAGCGCCCCGGCCGGCCGTCGGGTTCGATCCGAAGGTTGGTCAGCTGAAGTCCTTCGTTACCATGGCGCGCCCCCGCGAGGCTTTCATAGACGGCCAGGTTTTCCTTCAGTTGGGCATTTTCCTCGGAAAGCGTCTTGACCTGCGCCGTCAACTGTTCGATCGAGGCCTTGTCGATCCGCTGGGCGCTCTCGGCAGCGTTGGCGAGGGCACGCAGCCGCGCGACTTCTTCCTCCAACTGGGCCGCCTTTTCCCGCAGCGACAGGATTTCGCTTTCGCTCAGGCGCTTGTCGAAGCCGGCGAAACGACGGCCGGTGTCGTAGATCCAGCCCGCCAGCGCCAGGCCGGCGGCGAGGACGAGGGTGGCGAGCAGCGCCCGCCAGTACCAGGGCACGTGCGTCCGTATCGCCACGCGCGGCGCGGCGATGCCGAACCGGCCGCGCAGCCGGCGCAGGATCAGGGCAAGACGGGAACCTGCGAAAGCGCGGTGCATTCGTCGAACCCGAACATGAGGTTCATGTTCTGCACGGCCTGACCCGCAGCCCCCTTGGTCAGATTGTCGATGACCGAGAGAATCACGAGCGTGTCGCCGCCCTGTGGCCGATGCACGGCGATGCGGCAGACGTTCGAAGCGCGCACCGAGCGCGTTTCGGGATGCGACTTGGCGGGCAGCACGTCGACGAAGGGTTCGCCGGCATAGCGCGATTCGTAGAGCGCCTGAAAATCCTCTTCGCGCGTAACCCGCGCATACATCGTCGCGTGGATGCCGCGGATCAGCGGCGTCAGATGCGGAACGAAAGTCAGCCCCACCGGCGCGCCGGCGGCGATGGCGAGCCCCTGCCGGATTTCCGGCAGATGCCGGTGGCCGGGGACGGCATAAGCCTTGAAGTTGTCGGAGGCTTCCGCGAACAGGATGTGGGTTTCCGCCTTTCGCCCAGCGCCCGAGACGCCGGACTTGCAGTCCGCGACGAGGTGAGCCGCATCGACGCAGCCGGCCTCGACCAGCGGCAGGAGGCCGAGTTGCACGGCGGTCGGGTAGCAGCCGGGATTGGCCACCAGACGCGCCTTGCGGATCGCCTCGCGGTTCATCTCGGGCAGACCGTAGACGGCCTCGCCGACGAGATCCGGCGCGGCGTGGGTCATCCCGTACCATTTTTCCCACAGCGCCACGTCCTTGATGCGGAAATCGGCGGCGAGGTCGATGACGCGGACGCCGGCATCGAGCAGCGCCTTCGCCTGCTGCATGGCGACGCCGTTGGGCGTGGCGAAGAAGACGACGTCACAACCGCTAAGCGGCGCATCCTTTGGATCGGTGAAGGACAGCGGCACCCGGCCGCGCAGGCTCGGGAACATGTCGGCGACCCGGGTGCCCGCCTCGCCCCGCGAGGTGATCGCGGTGATTTCGACCTCCGGGTGCTGGGCCAGGAGTCGCAGGAGTTCGACGCCCGTATAACCGGTGCCGCCGACGATGCCAACCTTGATCATGCCAGTCGCTCCTCGAAATTCGGTCAATGGTAGCGCAGGCGCACGAGAGTCGCCCGCGTGCGGGGTTCGGCGACGCCGCGAGTCGGATCCGCCGGCCGCCAGAGACGAAAAAGCCGCCCGAAGAATGCTTGGGGCGGCTTTTCCGGGAACGCGATTCGCTTAGCGCTTCGAGAACTGCTTGCGCCGGCGCGCCTTGTGGAGGCCGACCTTCTTGCGCTCGACCTCGCGGGCATCGCGGGTGACGAACCCGGCGTTCGACAGCACGGGCTTCAACGTCGCGTCGTATTCCAGCAACGCACGGGTGATGCCGTGGCGCACGGCGCCGGCCTGGCCGGATTCTCCGCCACCGGAGACATTGACCAGGATGTCGAAGGTGTTCAGGTGCTGGGTGAGTTCCAGCGGCTGGCGGACGACCATGCGCCCGGTCTCGCGGGAAAAGAACTCATCGACGGGCTTGTCATTGACGATGAACTTGCCGCTGCCGGTTTTCATGAACACGCGGGCCACCGCGGTCTTGCGCCGGCCGGTACCGTAATAGTAATTGGCTGCCATTGTCGTTCCTGCCTCAGATTTCGAGAACCTTCGGTTGCTGGGCCGCGTGCGGGTGGGTCGCGCCGGCGTAGCACTTCATCTTCTTGGCCATCGCATAGCCCAGCGGGCCCTTCGGCAACATGCCCTTGACCGCCTTTTCGAGCACCCGGGCGGGGAAGCGCTGCTGCATCTTGGCGAAGGTGGTTTCATAGATGCCGCCCGGATAGCCCGAATGGCGGAAGTATTTCTTGTCCCTGGCCTTGTCGCCGGTGACGCGAAGCTTCTCGACGTTCACGACGACGATGTAGTCGCCGGTATCGACATGGGGCGTGTACTCCGCCTTGTGCTTGCCCCGCAGGCGGCGGGCAATTTCGGCGGCGAGGCGGCCCAGGACCTTGTCGGTCGCATCGACCACGTACCAGTCGCGCTTGACTTCGTGCGGCTTGGCGGAAAACGTTTTCATGACTCGATTCCTTGCTGCGTTGGCCGATCGCGGCCCGTTCGGAAGAAATCCGGCAATCTCTTGCGGAAAAGCCGCGGATTCTAGGCGAGGAGCCCTGTCATTGTCAAACGCCGTGCCGGCGAGCAGAAAAAAAGCGCAGCCCCAACGGGGCTGCGCCGAATCCACACCATAAGAGGAGGGTGGAGGAGACACCAGCCGGAGCGGCGGATCGCAGCAGATATTGCGGCGCACGCTCCATTGATACTTAGTATCCCAGAAGATTTTGTGCGACGCAAGATATCCTTGCGCCGGCCACGGCACCGCACGGCGACCGAGTGGCGCGGAAGTTGGGAACGTGCCCGTCCAACCCGCCGTCTCCATGCATGCAGCGGGGAGGACCGGGTGCGGGAAGCCCGGCCGCGAAACTGCGGGGCGTCGCCCCACCTTGCGCCATCCCCGTGGCCGCCGCCAGGCGGCGTCCTGCATCCCCGGCGAAACTCAGCCGTCGTAACACGCCGACCACGGATGGATGCCGCGCCATAATAGGCGTCCCGATCGCGAACGAAGGTGAGGCAGACGATGGAATGCACTGTGCGCTGGCACGAAGGAATGAGTTTCATTGCCCAGACGGGAAGCGGCCACCTGGTGCCGATGGACGGTGCGCCCGAGGCCGGCGGCCACAACTGGGCGCCCCGGCCCATGGAACTGCTGCTGGCCGGCGCCGGCGGTTGCACCTCGTTCGACGTGATCCTGATCCTGCAGAAGGGGCGGCAGGATGTCCGTGGCTGCGAAGTCAGGATCAGCGCCGACCGGGCGGAAACCGACCCCAAGGTATTCACGAGGATCCACTTCCATTTCGTCGTCAAGGGGCGGGGCCTGAAGCCGGAATCGGTCGAGCGGGCCATCCGGCTCTCGGCGGAGAAATACTGTTCGGCGTCGATCATGCTCGGCAAGACCGCGGCGATCAGCCACGACTTCGAGATCGTCGAGATCTGAGAGCGCCGTCCGGCGGCGCCAACCTCAAACGCGGTAGGCGGTCGTCGTCATGATGCGGGACATGATCCGCATCGCCGCCTTGGCCGGCGCGGGCAGATCGCGGGCGCCGAGCGCGATGGCCGTCTCGGCGTGGCGGATCTCGTCGGCCTTCATCTGGTCGACGATCGCGCGCGAGCGCCGGTCCGCTTCGGGCAGGCTGGCGAGATGGCCGTCGAGGTGCGCCTCGACCTGCCGCTCCGTTTCGGCGAGGAAGCCCAAGTTCCAGTCGTCCCCGAGCCTGCCGGCCACGAGCCCGATCGCCAGGGAACCGGCGTACCAGAGCGGGTTGAGCAGGCTCTTGCGGCCGCCCAGCTCCGCGATGCGACGCTCCGTCCAGTTCAGGTGCTCGGTCTCTTCCCAGGCCGCCTGACGAAGCGCCTCCCGGATCGCCGGATCGCGGCAGGTCAGCGCCTGCCCCTGAT
>CAZGYD010000111.1:0-23170 GCA_964530115.1 uncultured Rhodocyclaceae bacterium
CGACTCCGTTCCCTTCGCGATGCTGAAGGCGCGGCGGCTCGATGCGGGTGCGGCGCTGGAGCGCTGGGCTGCGCTGAGCGAGAGCCTCGCGCCGGAAGAATGGCCCGGCGTCGATGCGCTCTGGCCCCCGGCCCTGCGACCCGATCTGACGAGCGAGCAGCTTGCCTATCGCGGAGGGGAAGCCACGGGCGCGTGCGTCAGGGCGCGGCTGCGTGCGGATGGGCGGCACGCGATCGAGTAGGAGGCGCTGGAGTTCGCGGGCGTGACGTTGGCGGCGGGGCGGGGCTCGCCGGCGGGGCCCTTGCAGGCGACGCTGAAATCGCCCGATCTGCGGCGCCTTGCGCTGGCGCTGCAGAGGCTCGGTGTCGATCATGCGCTTGCCGAGGATCTGGCGAGCCTGCGCGATATCGCGATCAATGCCGAACTCTCCGCCGCATATGGTCCGGCGCGAGCGCCTGCTGCGACCGCGGCCGCGCCGTTGCGATGGAACGCGCAGGGGCATTTCGGACGCGCAGACGGCCTGTTGCGACAGGGACCCGGCGGCGCCGTGCTGGAGATGACCCTGCACGGCGTCGATCTGATCGCGCTGGCGCGCCCCGCTCAGGCGCTGGCGGGTCTCGTCGCGGGGGCCGGAATCAGTGCGGCCGCTGAGGTTCATGTTCGCAGCGATACGGCCCGGCTGGGCGACAGCCCATCCGGCAGCCTGAGGCTCGCGGCGCGTCTTGACGCAAGCGGAGCGTCGTTGCGTCGCCTGCAGCTCAACGGCTTCGATGGGGTCACCATTGCCCTCGACGAGGCGTCGCAGGGCGGTGAGCCCGGTCTTATCAGCGTGTCGGCTGCGCGGGCGGATGCAATCGGCCGGCTGGTTGCGCGGCTGACGGGCGATCCCGTGCTGGCCCGGGCGCTGGTCTCCCTCAAGGGCCTGTCGCCGGTCCGCCTCGACGGTTCCCTCGGCGGTCCGTCACGGGCAGACCGACCAGCGGAAAGACAGGAGCTCTCGCTGGCTGGGCGAATCGGCGCGATGGATGCTTCGGTCAGGGTCACGAGAACCCCGGATGGACGTGTCGCGGCCCTCGCGGTGCGACTCGAAGGGGAGCGGGCGATCCTGTTTCGTGCGCTTGGCCTTCCCGCGCCGGCTGCCGCGCGCGAGCCGACGCGACTTGTTCTGAGGGGCGATGATGCGACCGGCGACAGCCTGCGACTGGCGCTGGACGTGTCCGGTGCCGATGGCTTCGGCCTCACCGCCTCCGGTCTTGCGCTGGATGAGGCCGGGGTCTGGCGCGCGCCGTTCCGCCTTTTGGCTCCGCGCGCCGCGGCGGCTGTGCCGGCGTTCGCCGTGCCGGAGGGTCAGGAGCGCCCGATCGCGGTGCAGGGCGTGTTGACGATCCGTGCCGATGGTGTGGCGGTCGATGGCCTGGAGGCGCGGCTCGGGGAGGATGCCGTCACGGGCGCGCTTGTCTGGCGGCCGGAGGGAGCGCTCGCCGGCAGGCTGGCCGTGCCGGCAATCGACCTTGCGCGGCTGGCGCGCGAGGTGATCGGCACGGGGCCTTTGGTCGACGCATCGCGGGTCGATGCTGCTTCTGGACAAGCGGTGTGGAGCGGCGCACGCTTCGCGCTGCCGCAAACGCAGGGACCATTGCCCGAGCTCGACCTTGCGATCTCCAGTGCCGGCATCGAGGCCGGCGACGCCGGGCGCTGGCAAGGCGGGTTCCGTCTGGGGTATGCGGCCGGATTGATCAGGCTCAGCGAGATCGCGCTGTCGCAAGGCGCGCGCCGGATCAGCGGCGCGGCCTCGCTGGAGCGGCAGGGCGCGCAGATCGCGCTGCGGGCGACGGGAACGATCACGGGCCTTTCCCTGGCCGACCTGACCGGTGCAGCGATGACGGGGGAGGTCGATCTCGACCTTCAGGTCGGCGCGACGGCAGACAGCCCGGCGCGGCTGGCGGCCGCCCTGTCCGGCACGGTGGAGGCGCGGCTGAAGGACATGGTGATGCCGCGTTTTGCCCCCGATGCGCTGGACCGGATCGCCGCTGCCGCCCTCACCGACACCGTGCTGGAGGATGTGGCGCAACTGGCTGCCAATGTGCGCCGTCAGGTGGAGAGCGGGTCCTGGGCCTTCGGATCGCAGACGACCTCTGGCGTGATGTCGGGCGGAGTCCTGCGCTTTGCGCCGGTCAACGTGCAGCGCGACGGACGCAGCGCAAGCGTGGCCATCGTGCACGACGTGCGCAACCGCAGTCTCGACATGCGCGCCAGCATGGCGCTGGAACAGGCGCCGCGCGGCTGGATGGGTCAGCCCCCGCAGCTCGCTGTCCTGTGGCGCGGCTCGTGGACGCAGCCGGCGCGCAGCTATGATGTCGCCGCGCTCGCCAATGCCCTCTCGCAGCGCGCGCTGCAGCGCGAGATCAACCGCGTCGAGGCGATGGAGGCCGACATTCGCGAGCGTGCCCTGTTCAATCGCCGCCTGCGCCTCGATCGCGAGACGGATCGGCGCGAGGCCGAGAAACGGGCGGCCGAACAGCGGGCGGCCGAGGAGAATGCCGCCCGCGAGAAAGCAGCGATCGAGAAAGCCGCCCGCGCAAGGGCGCCTCAGGACGATGACGCATCCGGCGTCGGCTCGGGCCTGTCCGGCAGTCTGCCGCAGGCGGCCGGCCAGCAGCCCGGGCTCGCTCCGCCCCTGCCGCCAGCGCTCATGGTGCCGACCGTGCCGGCTCCTCTCTCGCGCCCTCAGCTCAACTGAGCGCCTCTGAGGCGCGCAGCCTCGCCTGGAGCTGCCGCAAGACATGCACGCGCAAGGCCGATGACAGGTTCTGCCCGCCGCGGGCGCGGTCCACCTCGGCGACGAGCGCCGCCAGGCTGACCCCGCGCTCGCTCGCCAGCTGCCGCAACGCCTCCCAGAATGGCGCTTCGAGCGAGACGGAGGTGGCGTGGCCGGCGATTGCCAGCGAGCGCTTGACCACCGCCCGATCGGGCGGCGCCTTAGTCATGGTGAGGCTCTGCGGTGTCGGGACGGTCGCGCCTGTGGCCGTCGAGGCGGCGTGCGGCCCGATCGCTTTCCGCCCTGAGCCGGTCGCGTTCGGCCTTGCTGCGGCCGAAGGCGAGACGGTTGGCGGCGGCTGCGGCATCCGCCTCGGCGCGGGCCTTGCGCTTGCGGACCTGCCGCAGGTTGATGATGTCCGCCATGCAGATCTCCTCAGGTGCGAGCCGGTCCCGTCATCCGGCGCGGGTCCGTCAGCCGATCGAAGGTTGCTGCGTCGATACCGGCCGCAAGCGCCTCCTCGCGCAAGGTCGTGCCGTTTCGGTGAGCTGCCTTGGCGATGGCCGCCGCGCGATCGTAACCGATTTCGGGGGCCAGCGCCGTCACCAGCATCAGGGACCGGGACACGAGCTCGCCGATGCGGGCCTCGTCCGCCTGCAGCCCTTCGATGCAGTTCACCCGAAACGAGACGCAGGCATCCGCCAGCAGGCGGATGGACTGCAGCAGCGCGTCCGCGATCACCGGCTTGAAGACGTTGAGCTCGAGATGGCCTTGCGACCCGGCGAAACGGATGGTTGCGCCGTTGCCGAACACGCGGGCGCAGACCATGGTCAAGGCCTCGGCCTGGGTCGGATTGACCTTGCCGGGCATGATGGAGGAGCCGGGCTCGTTCTCCGGCAGCTTCAGTTCGCCCAGCCCCGAGCGCGGGCCCGAGCCCAGCAGCCGGATGTCGTTGGCGATCTTGAACAGGCCTGCCGCCAGCGCGTCGAGCGCACCATGCGCATGCAGGATGGCGTCATGGCTCGCGAGCGCCTCGAACAGGTTGTCGGCAGGGCGCAGGTCCAACCCCGTGTCGCGCGACAGTTCGGCTGCGATGCGTGACGCAAAATCGGGGTGCGCGTTCAGCCCCGTGCCCACCGCCGTACCGCCCTGAGCCAGCGCCTGAAGCCCCGGCATCGTCTGTCGGACACGCTCAGCGCCCAGGCGCACTTGCGCGACATATCCGGAAAACTCCTGCCCGAGCGTGAGCGGCGTGGCATCCTGCAGATGGGTGCGACCGATCTTCACGATGCCTGCGAAGGCGGCCGCCTTCGCTTCCAGCGCCTCGGCCAGCGCGTCGAGCGCCGGGAGGAGGCGATCCCTGAGTTCCAGCAGCGCCGCAAGGTGCATCGCGGTCGGGAAGGTGTCGTTCGAGGACTGGCCGCGGTTGACGTGGTCGTTGGGGTGCACCGCGCGCTCGCGTCCGAGATGGCGGTTGGCCAACGTCGCCAGCACCTCGTTGACGTTCATGTTGGTCTGCGTGCCGGAGCCGGTCTGCCAGACCACCAGCGGGAAGGCGTCGGGGTGCGCCCCCGCCAGCACCGCGTCCGCAGCCGCGGCGATGGCCTGCGCCACATCGTCCGCCAGGATGCCGAGATCGCGGTTGGCGATGGCCGCGGCGCGCTTGATGCGCACCAGCGCCGCGATCAGCGGGGCCGGCATCCGCTCATGGCCGATGCGGAAGTTCTCAAGCGAGCGTTGCGTCTGCGCGCCCCAGGGCTGATCCGCCGGCACGGCGATCTCGCCGAAGCTGTCGCGCTCGATCCGGGATGCTGCGCTCATGGATCATGCTCCTTCGTATGGAAGGGCTGCCCACCGGTCCACGACGCTTCCCCGCGCTTCAGGCTCTCTGGCCGCCTCTGGTCCGCGAGACCTTATGTCTTCTTGCGGAAGGCGTCGAGGCTGACGACCTGCGCGCCGCCACCGTCCACGGGGCCCTGCCGGGCGGCAGTTTCAGCGATCACTTCCTGCGGCTCGGTTCCGGCGCCCTTGGCTGCGCCCTTGCCCTTTGCGGGCGCCGGCTTGTCGGCCCTGCCGGGGGACGCGCTGCCGTCTTCGGCCGCTGCTTGCTGGCGGGCGCGGCTCGGCAGGGGTGTCGGCGGCGCCGGCGGCCTCGCGGTGTCGGACTCTCGGGATCGCGGCACGTCCGAACCAGCCTCGATCTGCTCGAGGGTCGCTGCGGCGTCGCCCTGCAATTCGAACTTCAGGCCGAACTGAACCGACGGATCGAAGAAGCCCACCACCGCATCGAACGGGATCAGCAGCCGCTCGGGCACGCCTGAAAAGGACAGGCCGACCTCGAAGGCGTGCTCGGTGACGCCCAGGTCCCAGAACTGGTGCTGGAGAACGATCGTCATTTCCTCGGGATACTTGTCCCGCATGCGCTGCGACAACCTCACGCCCGGTGCGTCGGTGCGGAACGAGATGTAGAAATGGTGCTCGCCCGGCAGCCCGTCGCGGGATGCATCGATGAGCACGCGGCGCACGACGCTTTTCAACGCCTCCTGGACCAGGAGGTCGTAGCGGATGAGATCCTTGGCGGGCGGCATGTTCGTCATGTCGGGGTGAAAATAGCCGATTCCGGTGTGAAGGCGAGACGTTTTGAACGAGGCGCGATGCCGCTTTCGGCGCGATGGGTCCGACGGGCGCGGATGGGGGTCCGCGCCCGTGATCACCGGCCGCGGTGGAGGCTTCTGTTGCCAGGCGCCCGGGGGTGCGGGGTCTGGAGGCGCCCTGAGCAGCAGGAGTGAGGTTGAGGTTTCTGTTGCGAGGCGCCCGGGGGAGGCCGGGGTCTGGAGGCGCCTTGAGCAGCAGGGGTGAGGTGGAGGCTTCTGTTGCCAGGCGCCTCCGGGCCCCGCCTTACGCTGCGAAGCGCAAGGACTTTGGGTTGTGTCTGGTCACCGCTCACGCGGCGACGGCGACACGCGCATCGTTGTCGTTGGCAACTATGCTTGTGGCCCGATGACGGCGGAACCATGCCGAGCGAAAGCCGACCCTTTACGCCCTCGTCGATCCTGTTTCGCCCCCGCCCGATGCCAGCACGCTGGCATCGGGTGGAGGCGCCGGGTACTGCCCCCGGGTCCGAATGGTTTATTGCGGTCGCCGTTTATCGCCATAGCCGGCCCGAAAGCCGGCGCAATCCATATAGAGATTTCCCGGTCGGCGATAAAGGGCTGTGAATCACCGATCCGGCAGCGCGCCGGGCCATGCCGGCTCAGCTAGGCTGCCGGAACCTTCAGAATCGTCAGGCGAGGATCGCCATGCGCGCCTATCATGATCTGCTCCGCCGCGTCCTCGACGAGGGCGTTCGCAAGACCGACCGCACGGGCACCGGCACACTCGCCGTGTTCGGCCATCAGATGCGTTTCGACCTGACCCAGGGCTTCCCGCTCGTCACCACGAAGAAGCTGCATCTCAAGTCGATCATCCACGAGCTGATCTGGTTCCTGCGCGGCGACACCAATGTGCGCTACCTGCAGGAGCATGGGGTCAGCATCTGGGACGAGTGGGCCGACGACAACGGCGATCTCGGGCCGATCTATGGCCGCCAATGGCGCTCCTGGGCGGCGCCGGACGGCTCGACCATCGACCAGATCGCCTGGGTGACGAACGAGATCCGGACCAATCCGGATTCGCGCAGGCTCGTCGTCTCGGCCTGGAATCCGGCCGACATTCCGAAGATGGCGCTGGCTCCCTGCCATTGCCTGTTCCAGTTCCATGTGGCGGAGGGGCGGTTGTCGTGCCAGCTCTACCAGCGCTCGGCCGACGTGTTCCTCGGCGTGCCGTTCAACATCGCCTCCTATGCGCTGCTGACGATGATGGTCGCCCAGGTCGTCGGCCTGAAACCCGGCGAGTTCATCCACACGCTCGGCGATGCGCACCTCTACAGCAATCACCTCGATCAGGCGCGCCTTCAGCTCTCGCGCGAGCCCCGGCCGCTGCCGAGGATGCGCCTCAACCCCGCGGTGACGGACATCTTCGCCTTCCGCTTCGAGGACTTCACGCTCGAAGGCTACGATCCGCATCCGCACATCGCCGCGCCCGTGGCGGTTTGAGATGATCCTCGTCGGCGACATCGGCGGCACCCACGCGCGGCTCGCGCTCGTCGCCCCGGGCGAGACGGAACCGGTTTCCGGCTGGCGTGTTACCACGGCTGAGTTTCGCGATTTCGACGCCGTTCTCGCGGCCTACCTCGAACGGACGGGCGTGCGCATCACGACCGCCTGCCTGGCCGTCGCCGGTCCGGTGAGCGACGACGGTCGCCACGCGCGGCTCACCAACCTGCCCTGGACCATCGATGCCGCGGCGCTCGAGGCGCGCTTCGGCATCGGTCGCCTGCGGCTTGCCAACGACTTCGCCGCGGCGGCGATGGGCGTCACCGTCGCGCCGGCAGAAAGCATCGTGCCGCTCCAGGACGGCGAGCCGCTGGCCCGGGCGCCCAAGCTGGTCATCGGCGCCGGCACCGGGCTTGGCATGGCAGTGCTGGTGCCCCAGGCCGACCGTTGGCAGGTGCTGCCGGGCGAAGGCGGCCACATCGGCTTCTCGCCGCTCGACGAGGATCAGGACCGCGTCTTCCAGGCGCTGCGCCGCGAACATGGCCGCGTCACCGCCGAACGGGTCGTCTCCGGCCCCGGCCTGACCCACATCCATCGCGTCCTGACGGGCGAGACGTGCGATCCCGGCGAGATCACCCGCCGGGCGACGATCGAAGCCGACGAGGCCGCGCTCGCGACCCTCGACCTCTTTCTCACCGCCTACGGCGCCTTCGCCGGCGACATGGCCATGGCCGTGCTCGCGCGCGGCGGCGTCTATCTCGCCGGCGGCATCGCCGCCAAGCTCTTGCCCGTCCTGCCCGCCAGCCCCTTCCTCACGGCCTTCAACGCCAAGGCCGAGCACGCCGCGCTCGTCCGCCGCATGCCGGTGGCCGTGGTCACCGACCCCGCCCTCGGGCTGCGCGGCGCCGCCCGCCTGGCAGATTCGACTTGACCGCGGCATGCCAACCGCCATACGCTTGTCACAAAAAATGAATATTTTTCGATGATCGAAGCTCAGGAGTGACAGCGATGGCGACGAAGCCTAAGACCAGGACCAACACCAGCGAAACGACGGCCGTGAAGACCGCGGAGGCCACGGCGACCGCGGCGAAGAAGACCGCGCCAAAGAAGCCGGCCGCGAAACAGCCGGCGGCGAAGAAGACCGTCGAAGCCAAGAAGGCCACCGGGCCGAAGAAGGCGACGCCGAAAGCCTCGGTGACGCGCGGCGTGGTGCGGCGGGAAGTCAGCGAGGACCAGCGCCGCCACTACATCGAGGTCGCCGCCTACTACATCGCCGAGCGGCGCGGCTTCGTCGGCGGCAGCCCGGAGGAGGACTGGCAGGCGGCCGAGGCGGAGATCGACCGCCTGCTCGCCGAAGGCAAACTCAACGGCTGACCGGCGCCAGCAGCAGCCCGGCGAGCGGCGGCAGGGTCAGCACCAGCGAGGCGGGGCGTCCCATCCAGGGCACCTCCTCGGCGACGAGCATGCCCTCGTTGCCGACGTCGCTGCCGCCGTAGTGGCGCGAATCACTGTTGAAAATCTCCTCGTAGCCGCCGGCGGCAGGCACGCCGATGCGGTAGCCGTGACGCGGCACCGGCGTCATGTTGAGGATGACGGCGACGAAGCTGCCGTCGCGCGCGAAGCGGAGCCAGCTCACCACCGACTGGTCGGCGTCATGGCAGTCGATCCACGAGAATCCCTCGGCCGAGAAGTCCAGGTCGTGCAGGGCCGGCAGGCCAACGTAGAGACGGTTGAGATCGCGCACGAGCCGCTGGGCGCCCTGGTGGAACGGATACTGAAGCAGGTGCCAGGGCAGCTCCCCGCCGGAGCGCCACTCGTCGCCCTGGGCGAGCTCGCCGCCCATGAACAGGAGCTTCTTGCCCGGCGTGGTCATCTGGTAGGTGAGCAGGAGCCGCAGGTTGGCGTGGCGCTGCCACTCGTCGCCCGGCATCTTGCAAAGCAGCGAGCCCTTGCCATGGACGACCTCGTCGTGCGAGAGCGGCAGCACGAAATTCTCGGTGTAGGCATAGAGCTGGCCGAAGGTGAGCTTGTCGTGATGGAAGCGCCGAAAGACCGGGTCCTTGGCCATGTACTCGGGCGTGGCGTTCATCCAGCCCATGTTCCCCTTCATCGAGAAGCCGAGGCCACCGAGATAGACGGGCCGCGAGACCATCGGCCAGGCCGTCGATTCCTCGGCGATGGTCACGGCGCCTGGAAAGTCGCGATGCACCATCTCGTTGAGCGCGCGCAGGAAGTCGATCGCCTCGAGGTTCTCTCGCCCGCCATAGCGGTTGGGCAGCCATTCGCCGGGCTTGCGCGAATAGTCGAGATAGAGCATCGAGGCCACGGCATCGACGCGCAGGCCGTCGGCATGGAATTCGGACAGCCACCAGTGCGCCGAAGAGAGCAGGAAGGAGCGCACCTCGTTGCGGCCGTAGTTGAAGATGTGCGTGCCCCAGTCCTGGTGCTTGCCGAGCCGCGGGTCCTCGTGCTCGTAGAGCGCCGTGCCGTCGTAATGCGCGAGCGCCCAGGCGTCGGCAGGGAAGTGGCCCGGCACCCAGTCGAGGATGACGCCGATGCCGGCGCGATGGAGGGCATCGATCAGCGCCTTGAGGTCGTCGGGCGTACCGAAGCGCGAAGTCGGCGCGAAGAAGCCGGTGCACTGGTAGCCCCAGGATTCGTCGAGCGGGTGCTCCATGAGCGGCAGGAACTCGACGTGCGTGTAGCCCATGTCGACGAGGTAGGCCGGCAGCCGCTCGGCGAGCTCGCGGTAGCCATAGAACCGGTTGTCGGGGTGGCGCATCCAGGAGCCCGCGTGCATTTCGTAGATCGTCATCGGCGCGCGCAGCCAGTCCGCCCTGGCGCGCCGGTCGAGCCATTCGCCGTCCTGCCAGACGTGGGCGGAGGGCGCCGGAACCTTCGCCGCCGTCGCCGGCCGCAGTTCGAACTCGCGCGCGTAGGGGTCGGCCTTGACCATCACCACGCCGGTCTGGCGGTTGCGGATCTCGAACTTGTAGAGGCTGCCGGCCGGCAGTTCGGGAACGAACAATTCCCAGAGCCCCGAGGCACCGAGCGAGCACATCGGATGGACGCGGCCGTCCCAGCGGTTGAACTCGCCGACCACCGAAACCCGTTCGGCATTCGGCGCCCAGACGCGGAAGCAGACGCCCGGAATGCCAGTCCGACGCTCAACCACGGGCCCGAGCAGCCGATATGCCTGGGTGAGGGTGCCCTCGTTGAACAGGTAGGCGTCGTGGCTGACGTCGCCAGGCGGGAAGGCGTAGGGGTCGATGAAGACGTGCTCGACGCCCTCCTCGACGGCTTTCAGCCGTGTCGGGAACGGGATCGGCGCCGCGCTCCGGTACTGGAAGACGCCGGCCGTGCCGATGCGCGACAACGGCTGCCATCCCGCCGCGGTCTCGACGGCCACGGAGCGTGCATGGGGCCGAAAGACCGTCAGCCGCCAGCCCTCGCCGTCACGATGGACGCCGAGCAGGCGGAAAGGATCGTGTTCACGCGCTTCGATGAGCGCATTGAATGTTTTGTCGGGCATTTCGGTGCTCATTCGCCATAATTGGAGTTTAGAGAGGAGGATAACCCATGCAGCACGAGCCGACAGCGCCGGAAACGACGAGCTCCGGCCGATTCGTCAGCCACCTGACCCGAGGCACCTACGCCATGGTCCTCGCCGGCGGCCGCGGCAGCCGCCTGATGCAGCTCACTGACTGGCGCTCGAAGCCGGCCGTGCCCTTCGGCGGCAAGTTCCGCATCATCGACTTCACGCTCTCCAACTGCGTGAATTCAGGCATCCGCCGCATCGGCGTCGCCACCCAGTACAAGGCGCAGAGCCTGATCCACCACCTGCAGCGCGGCTGGAGCTTCCTCGACGGCCGCTTCGACGAATTCATCGACCTGCTGCCGGCTCAGCAGCAGATCACCGAAGACTGGTACCAGGGCACCGCCGACGCGGTGTTCCAGAACCTCGACGTGATCCGCCGGCGCAAGCCGCAGTACGTGCTGATCCTTTCCGGCGACCACATCTACAAGATGGACTACGGCCGCATGCTCGCGCAGCACGCCCAGGCCCAGGCCGACATGACGGTCGCCTGCATGGACGTACCCATCGAGGAAGCGTCCGCCTTCGGCGTCATGGGTGTCGACGAGCACAACCGCATCACCAGCTTCGTCGAGAAGCCGAAGAATCCCCCGGCCATGCCCGGCCGGCCGGACCGGGCGCTCGCGAGCATGGGCATCTACGTGTTCAACGCCGAGTTCCTCTTCGAGCAGCTCATCCGCGACGCCGACGACCCGAAGTCTTCGCACGACTTCGGCAAGGATGTCATCCCCCACTGCGTCCCGCGCTACCGCTGCATCGCCCACAACTTCGCCAACAGCTGCGTCGGCGCCAAGTCGGGCGGCAAGCCCTACTGGCGCGACGTCGGCACCGTCGATGCCTACTGGGAGGCCAACCTGGAACTCACCAAGGTGACGCCCGAGCTCAACATGTACGACGAAGAATGGCCGATCTGGACCTACCAGGAGCAGCTGCCGCCGGCCAAGTTCGTCTTCGACGACGACGACCGGCGCGGCATGGCCGTCGATTCGCTGGTCTCGGGTGGCAACGTCATCAGCGGCGCCGTCATCCGCCGCTCGCTGCTCTTTTCGAGCGTCCATGTGCACAGCCACGCCGTCGTCGAAGACTCGGTGGTCCTGCCGCGGGTGGACATCGGCGAAGGCGCGCGCCTGCGCCGCGTCGTCGTCGACAAGCACTGCCGGATCCCCGCCGGCATGAAGATCGGCTTCGACCGCGCCGAGGACGAAAAGCGCTTCCACGTCACCGCCAAGGGGGTGACGTTGGTGACGCCCGAAATGCTCGGCCAGCGCATCCACCAGATCCGCTAGCGCCATGCCGCCGACCGACAGGAATCCCGGAAATCCGCACCGGGCGGGGGCCATGATGTCCCCCGCCGGCGTGTTACGACGGCTGACCAGCCCGAAGGGCGCAGGACGCCGCGCGGGAGCGGTCCCGAGCATCGCGAGGAACGGGGCGAAGCCCCGGGATTACGGACGCTGACCGCCATGCCCGACCGCAGGCTCGATCTCGTCTTCCTCTGGCACATGCACCAGCCGGACTATCGTGACCACACGACCGGCGAACACGTGCTGCCGTGGGTCTATCTGCACGCGATCAAGGACTACACGGACATGGCCGACCACCTGGAGCGCCACCCCGGCATCCGGGCGGTGATCAACTTCGTGCCCGTTCTGCTCGACCAGCTCGAGGACTATTGCGCGCAGATCGATACCGGCGTCTTCCGCGACCCGCTGCTGCGCCTGCTCGCGACCCCGGATCTGACCGGCATCCCCCCCGAGGACCGGCGCTTCCTGCTCGATGCCTGCTTCCGCAGCAACCACACGACGATGCTCTCGCCGTTCCCGCGCTACCAGCGGCTGCACGACCTCTACAACGGTCTCGCGCGCGAGGGCGAGAACGCGCTCGCCTACCTCTCGGGCCAGTACTTCGCCGACCTGGTCACCTGGTACCACCTGGCCTGGACCGGCGAAACCGAGCGGCGGCGCCATCGCCTGATCGTCGAACTGATGAGCAAGGGGGAAGGCTATGGCCCGGAGGAGAGGCGGGCGCTCGTCGAGCTGATCGGCGCCATCCTCAAGGGCTTGATCCCCCGGTACCGCGCCCTGCAGGAAAAGGGGCAGATCGAGCTTTCGGCAACGCCCGACACCCACCCGCTCGCCCCGCTGCTGCTCGACTTCGGCGTGGCCAGGCAGGCCATGCCCGACGCGCCGCTGCCGCTCGCGTCGGCCTACCCCGGTGGCCGCCAGCGCCTGAACGCCCACATCGAGGCCGCCAGGCATTCGCACGAACGGCGCTTCGGCCGGCCGCCCGCGGGCATGTGGCCGGCCGAGGGTGCCATCTCGACCGCCGTCGTCCAGCATTTCGCCGGTCAGGGCATCCGCTGGCTCGCCAGCGGCGAGGGCGTGCTCAGGAACAGCCTGCACCGTCACGGTGGCGGCGGCCACCGTGCGGCCTACCGCCCGTGGCAGCTGCCGGAGGCACCGGGCATCGTGCTCTTCTTCCGTGACGAGCGCCTCTCCGATCTCATCGGCTTCGAGTACGCGCGCTGGCACGGCCGCGATGCCGCCCAGCACTTCGTCCATCAGCTCGAGGGCATCCTCGCCGACGCGGCGCCCGGAGAACGGCCCCTCGTCAGCGTCATCCTCGACGGCGAGAACGCCTGGGAGCACTACCCGTACAACGGCTACTTCTTCTTCGAGGACCTCTACGGCCTGCTCGAACACCATCCGCGCATCCGCACCACGACCTTCGAAGAGATTCTCTCGCGCGAAGGCGGCGTCCATCCGGCGACATTGCCCGGGCTGGTCGCCGGAAGCTGGGTCTATGGCACGCTCTCCACCTGGATCGGCGACAAGGAAAAGAACCACGCCTGGGACCTGCTCTGCGCCGCCAAGCAGAGCTACGACCTCGTGCTCTCGAGCGGCCGGCTGACGGCCGAAGAATCCGCCGCGGCCGAGCGTCAGCTGGCGATCTGCGAAAGCTCGGACTGGTTCTGGTGGCTCGGCGACTACAACCCGAGCTTCTCCGTGGCCAGCTTCGACCGGCTGTTCCGCCGCAATCTCGCCAATCTCTACGAGCTGCTCAAGCTGCCGCCGCCTGCCCAGCTCGCCATTCCCATCTCGCATGGCAGCCACGAGGCTGAAGGCGGCACCATGCGCCGCGCCCAGGAACCCTGCGAATGACCCGGCCCATTTCCCTCCTCTTCGGCGTGCATGCCCACCAGCCCGTCGGCAACTTCGATTCGGTGATGGAAGAGGCGCACGTGCGCTGCTACCGCATGTTCCTCCAGGTCGCCGAGCGTTACCCGGCGTTCCGCTTCAGCGTGCACTTCTCGGGCTGGCTGCTCGACTGGCTCCTCGAGCGCTACCCGGCCGACATGGAGCGGCTCGCCATGATGACCCGGCGCGGCCAGGTCGAATGGTTCGGTTCCGGCGACTGCGAGCCGGTGCTCGCGGCGATTCCCCACCGCGACCGGGTGAGCCAGATCCGCGTGCTCTCCGACAAGATCGAGCGCCACTTCGGCCAGCGGCCCAGGGGCGCCTGGCTGACCGAGCGGGTCTGGGAATCGGCCGTGGTGCCCTCGCTCGCCGACTGCGGCATCGAGTACGTGGCGGTCGACGACTACCACTTCCTCTGCGCCGGCGAGCCGGCCGGCAAACTCGATGGCTTCTTCACCACCGAGGAAGACGGCCGCAGGCTCGACCTCTTCCCGATCTCGGAGCAGGCCCGCTACCGCCTGCCCTTCTCGCCGGCCGAGGCCGCCGTGGCCTGGCTCGAACACCTGGCGCGCGAGGGCCACCGCGCCGCCGTCTATTTCGACGACATCGAAAAGTTCGGCATCTGGCCGGAGACCTACCGCTGGGTGTACGAGGAAGGCTGGCTCACGCGCTTCATCGAGGGGGTGCTCGGCTCGCCGCTCATCACCACCGAGACCTATGCCGAATTCCACCAACGGGAAAAGACGCGCGGCATCGTCTATCTGCCGACCACCTCCTACATCGAGATGAACGAATGGACGCTGCCCGCACCGGCGGCGCGCGTCTATCACGCGCTGGTCGAGCAGGAAAAACAGGCCGGCCGCTTCGAAATGCGCAAGCCCTTCCTGCGCGGCGGCATGTGGCGCAACTTCTTCATGCGCTTCCCGGAATCGAACTGGATGCACAAGCGCATGCTGCAAGTGTCGGCGCGGCTTGCCGCGTTGCCGGAAAAGCGGCGCACCGCGGGCATGCAAGCGCTGCTCCACCGCGCCCAGGCCAACGATGCCTACTGGCACGGCCTCTTCGGCGGCCTCTACCTGCCGCACCTGCGCCGGGCGATCTGGAACAACCTGCTCGCCCTCGAATCCTCGCTGGACGGCGTGTTACCACGGCTGAGTTTCGAGAAGCACGACCTCGACTGCGACGGCCGCGACGAGATCTTCCTCGGCGGCGGCGATCTGCTCGCCGTCATCCGCGCCGATGGCGACGCGGCGATCATCGAGCTCTCCTGCCATTCGCTGGCGCACAACTTCGGCGACACCCTGCGCCGCCACGAGGAGGGCTACCACGACAAGCTGAACGCCGTGCACGGGGAGCAGGCCAAGCACGGCGGCATCGCCTCGGCCCACGACCGCATTGCCTTCCGCCACGAGGTCCGTCCCGAGGACGCCGAGCCCGACACGCGGCCGCGCGGCATCTTCGACGACTGCTGGCACCCTGCCGACGGCCCACCGCGGCCGGTGCAGGACTATCGCGAGTCCGGGCCGGCCGAATTCACCGCGCCGATCTCCGGCGGCAGCGTCACCAAGGGCTTCGCGGTCGAGGACGACCGCCTCGTCGTCCGCTACCGCAGCGAGGGCGCCATCGGCCGGCTGGAGATCCGCCTCAACATCGCCATGCCGAGCTGCGACGGCTACCTCGGCCGCTACATCCTCGAAAACGGCGACGTGCCCTGCGGCTTCGGCGACCGCCTGCAGCTCCAGGCCGCGCGACGGATCACGCTCGACGACGGCGTGCTCGGCGGCAGCCTGGTCATCGACCTCGACCGGCCGCTGGCGCTGACCGCGCGCGCCCACCGGACCGTATCCCAGTCCGAGGCCGGCTTCGAGAAGATCATGCAGGCCGCCGAGCTGACCTTCCACTGGCTGCTCGACGGCACGCCGCAAACGCTCGCCTTCGCCCTCAAGGTGCGCGTGCACCCGGCGTAGAATCGATTCGCCCAGCGGAACGACGACGAGGACCCCGATGGCCGGCACCCGATTCCAGCTCGAAGTCAATCCCAAGCTGCCCGAGCGGCTGGCTCGGCTCGACGAGCTCGCCAACAACCTCTGGTACAGCTGGGACCGGCCGACGCGGACGCTGTTCGCCCGTCTCGGCAGCAAGCTCTGGGGCGCCGTCGGCCACAGCCCCAAAGCCTTCCTCAAGCGCGTAGACCAGCGCCACCTCGACGAAGCGACCCACGATCCGGCCTTCCTCGGCGCCATGGCGCGCGTGCTCTCGGCCTACGACAGCTATCTGACGGCGCCCTCGCGCGAGCACGGCCCGCACATGAACGATGGCGATCTGATCGCCTACTTCTGCGCCGAATTCGGCTTCCACGAAAGTCTGCCGATCTATTCGGGGGGGCTGGGCATCCTCGCCGGCGACCACTGCAAGACGGCCTCGGACCTCAAGCTGCCCTTCGTCGGCGTGGGCCTGCTCTACCGGCAGGGGTACTTCCTCCAGACCATCGATGCCGACGGCCGCCAGCACGCCGCCTACCACGACACCGATTTCGACGACCTGCCGATCACGCCCGTGCGCCGCGGCGACGGCAGCGAGCTCAAGGTCGCCGTGCATCTGCCCGGCCGCGAGGTGAAGGTCAAGGTCTGGAAGGCGGTGGTCGGCCGCATCGATCTCTATCTGCTCGACACCGACATCGAGGAAAACTCGCCGCACGACCGCGACATCACCCACCAGCTCTACGGCGGCGACCGCACCACACGCATCGAGCAGGAGATCGTCCTCGGCATGGGCGGCGTCAAGGCGCTCGCCGAAATCGGCCTCGAGCCGACGGTCTGGCACATCAACGAAGGGCATGCCGCCTTCCTGATCCTCGAGCGCATGCGCCAGCTCGTCCAGGGCGGGCTGGACATGGCCAGCGCGCTCGAGGCGGTCGCCTGCAACACGGTGTTCACCACCCACACCGCGGTGCCGGCGGGCCACGACCACTTCGCCGAAGACATGATCCGCCGCTATTTCGAGGAGTGCTGCAGCGACATGGGCTGCGACGTCGGCGCGCTGATGGCGCTCGGCCAGACCTCGGGGCGCAGCGACTTCAACATGACGGCGCTGGCCATCCGCGGCTCCCGCTACCAGAACGGCGTCTCGGCCGTGCATGGAGACGTCTCCTCGCTGATCTGCGCCGAGATGTGGCCGCAGATCGAACCGGCCGAGAATCCGATCGGCCACGTCACCAATGGCGTGCACGTGCCGACCTTCCTCTCCGACATGTGGCACGAGACCTTCGACCGCATCCTCGGCCCCGGCTGGTCGCAGAGGCTGACCGACACCCAGCTCTGGCAGGGCATCCACGACATCCCCGATCACCTGTTCTGGAGCGTGCGCCAATCGATCAAGGCGCAGATGCTCCACCTGGTTCGCCACCGCATCACCCAGCAGCACATGCGCAGCCACGGCTCCGAGGCGCACGTCGACCGCCTGATGCGCTTCGCCGAGCCGGAGAATCCGAACATCCTGACCATCGGCTTCGCCCGCCGGTTCGCCACCTACAAGCGCGCAACGCTCCTGTTCCAGAACCTCACCTGGCTCAAACAGATCGTCAGCGACCCGCAGCGGCCCGTGGTCTTCATCTTCGCCGGCAAGGCGCATCCCGCCGACGAACCCGGCCAGGCGCTGATCCGCCGCATCGCCGAGGTCGCCAACATGCCGGAGTTCATGGGCCACATCCTGCTCGTCGAAGGCTACGACCTGAGGCTCGCGCGCCGCCTGGTCTCCGGCGTCGACGTCTGGCTCAACAACCCCGTCTATCCGCTCGAAGCCTCCGGCACCTCGGGCATGAAGGCGGCGATGAACGGCGTGCCCAACCTCTCGGTACTCGACGGCTGGTGGGCCGAGGGCTATCAGGGCGGCCACGGCATGGAGAACGGCTGGGCGATCAAGCCGACCTCGAGCGCCTACGACCGCGGCGTCGACGAGAACCGCCGCGACTACGAGGAAGCGCGCACGCTCTACGAACTCCTGCAGGACAAGGTCGTGCCGCTCTATTACGAACGCGGGCCGATGGGCTATTCGCCCGGCTGGGTGGCGATGTCCAAGCGCGCGATCGCCAGCATCACCCCGCGCTTCAATTCCGCGCGCATGGTCGGCGAATACGTGAGCAAGTACTATCAGCCGGCGGCGAAGAAATGGCATCGCTTCAGCGCCGACGGTTACGCTGCGGCCCGCGAGCTTGCCGCCTGGAAGGCGCGCGTGCGCGCCGCCTGGCCCAAGGTTGCACTCCGGCGCACGGACGACGCACCGCGCCGCCTGCCCTTCGGCGACAGGATCCGCATCGAGGTCGCCGCGCAGCTCGACGGCCTGACGCCGGACGATGTCTTCGTCGAACTGCTCTTCAGCCGCCCCAATGCCGGGACCCTGTCCCGGCCGCCGCGCTCCTACCGGCTCGATTACCGCGGACCGGGCCAAGACGGCGAAAGCATGTTCGCGCTGGAATTCGCCCCCGAAGTCTGCGGCAAGATCGAATACCGCATCCGCATGTATCCCCGACACGAACTCCTCACCCATCCCTTCGAAATGGGCATGATGGTATGGCTATGAGCGCCCTGCACGGCCGCCCGAAGGGGCGCCAATCACCACCCGGAGCCGCGCAGCGGCGAACGACCGTCACCTCCCCCGCGAGGGGGAGGCCGGGAGGAGGGCGAACATGAGCGCCCCTTCCGTCACCTCGAAAACCTGGCAGACGCTCACCCAGCATGCCGGGCGCCTGCGCACCGTGCATCTGCGCGACCTTTTCGCCGCCGACCCCGGCCGCTTCGGGCGCTTCTCCGTCGAGCACGATGGCCTACTCTTCGATTTCTCCAAGCAGCGACTCACGCAGGAGGTACTCAGCGCCCTGCTCGGCCTCTGGTGGGCGGCTGACGTTCCCGGCTGGGTCACA
Organism: uncultured Rhodocyclaceae bacterium; assembly: GCA_964530115.1. GTDB lineage: Bacteria > Pseudomonadota > Gammaproteobacteria > Burkholderiales > Rhodocyclaceae > Fen-999. The sequence continues at coordinate 18,563 of CAZGYD010000111.1, forward strand.
CGCCTGCGGGCAGGTGAAGCCATCAACCATACCGAAGGGCGGGCCGTGCTCCATCACGCGCTCCGGCATCAGGGCTCCCGGCCCATCCTCGCCAACGGCCACGACGTGATGCCGCTGGTGCGCGCCGTGCTCGAGCAGATGCGCCGCTTCTGCCAGGCGATCCACAGCGGCGACTGGCGGGGCGCCACCGGCGAGAAGATCCTCGACGTCGTCAACATCGGCATCGGCGGCTCGGACCTCGGCCCGCGCATGGCCACCCAGGCACTCGCCGCGCACCGGTTGCCCCACATCAATGTCCATTACGTCTCGAACCTCGACGGCGCGCATCTCGCCACCACGCTGGAGAGGCTCAGTCCGCGGACGACGCTGTTCGTGATCGCCAGCAAGACCTTCACTACGCAGGAGACGATGCAGAACGCCGCCTCGGCGCGCCGATGGCTCGCCGAGGCGCTCGGCGAGGCTGCGGTGCGCCGGCATTTCGTCGCCGTGTCGACGAACCTCGCCGAAGTGGCGAAATTCGGCATCGATCCCGACAACGCCTTTGCGTTCTGGGACTGGGTCGGCGGCCGCTTCTCGGTCTGGTCGGCGATCGGTCTGCCGCTCGCGCTGTCGATCGGCTTCGACAACTTCCAGCGCTTCCTCGCCGGCGGCGCGGCCATGGACGCGCACTTCTTCGAGGCGCCGGCCGAGCGCAACCTGCCTTTCCTGCTCGCCGCCCTCGATGTCTGGAACACGGACTTTCTCGGCGCCGAGACGCGCGCCTGCCTGCCCTACAGCCAGTCATTGGAACTGCTGCCACGCTATCTGCAGCAACTGGAAATGGAGTCCAACGGCAAACGGGCCGGACGTGACGGCCAGGACGTCGGCTGCCCGACCTCCCCGGTGCTCTGGGGCGAGGCGGGCACCAACGGCCAGCATGCCTTCTATCAGCTCATCCATCAGGGCGGCCGCCTGATTCCGTGCGATTTCCTCGTCTGCCGTGAAGCCGATTACCCGCTGCCGGGCCATCACGAAAAGCTCCTCGCCAACTGCTTCGCCCAGAGCGAGGCGCTGATGCGCGGCAAGACGGCCGAGGAGGTCCGCACGGAAATGGAGGCCGCACACGTCCCGGCCGACGTCATCGCCCGGCTGCTGCCGTACAAGGTGTTCCCGGGCAACCAGCCGTCGACGACGATCCTCCTGCCGCGTCTCGACCCCTTCGAACTCGGCCGCCTCATCGCCCTCTTCGAGCACAAGACCTTCGTCCTCGGCTGCATCTGGAATCTCAACTCTTTCGACCAGTGGGGCGTCGAATACGGCAAGCAGCTCGCCAACCGTCTGCTGCCGATCATCGAGGGCAGGGCCGCCGCGGACGGACTGGACAGCTCCACCGCCGGGTTGATCGCGCGCTGCCTGAAGAAATGAAGGTGCTGTTCGCCACTCCCGAGCTCGCGCCCTGGGTGAAGACCGGCGGGCTGGGCGACGTCGCTGCGGCCCTTCCGGCGGCGCTTCGCGCCAGCGGCGTCGATGTGCGCGTCCTGGTGCCCTATTACCCGGCGCTGCGCCAGGCCTTTCCGGAACACGATGCGCCCGTGGTCGCCTCCTTCGGCAATTTCGGCGCCCATTTCGCCGGTTCGGCGCTGCGCGAGGCGGTGACGGCCGACGGTACGCCGCTCTACCTTCTCGACTGCGTCATCTACTACGACCGCCCGGGAAATCCCTATCTGGGGCCCGAAGGGCACGACTGGCTCGACAATCACCTGCGCTTCGGCCTGCTCTCGCGGGTCGCGGCCTGGATGGGCTCGCACGACAACAGCTTGTCATGGCAGCCCGCCGTGATCCACTGCAACGACTGGCAGACGGGACTCGCGCCCGCCTACCTCCATCTCCTGCCAGGCCGCCGCGCCCGTTCATTGATCACCATCCACAATCTCGCCTTCCAGGGCCTGTTCGGACACCACGCGCTGGGCGGACTCGGTCTCCCGGAATCGTCCTGGACGATGCATGGCGTCGAGTATTACGGTCACCTCTCCTTCCTCAAGGCCGGCCTGCACTATGCTGATGCCATCACCACGGTCAGCCCGACCTACGCCAGGGAGATCCAGACCGACGAGGAAGGGATGGGACTCGGCGGCCTGCTGCGCGCGCGCAGCGCACAGCTGACCGGCATCATCAACGGCATCGACACGAAGGCCTGGGATCCCGCCCGCGACCCGCACCTGCTCCATCCGTACGACGCCAAGCGCCTCGCCCACAAGGCGCGCAACAAGGCGGCGCTCCAGGCGGAAATGGGTCTCGCGGTACGCGGCGACATCCCCCTCATTGGCATCGTCAGCCGCCTGACCCACCAAAAGGGCCTCGATCTCGTCGCCGACATCCAGCAACGCATCGCCGACCTGCCCGCACAGCTCGTCGTGCTCGGCACCGGCGAACGCACGCTCGAAGATGCTTTCCGCATGCTGCCGGCCATGCATCGCGGCCACTTCGCCACGCGCATCGGCTTCGACGAGGGACTCGCGCACCGCATCGAGGCAGGCGCCGACATCTTCCTGATGCCATCGCGCTTCGAACCCTGCGGTCTCAACCAGATGTACAGCCTGCGCTACGGCACGCCGCCGGTCGTGCGCGCCACCGGCGGGCTGGCCGACACAGTCATCGACGGCGTCAATGGCTTCGTCTTCCGCGAGCCGACCAGGGAAGCCTTGTACGAGGCCCTGCGGCGGGCGACGACTCTGTGGCACGACAAGAAGCGCTGGCAGGCGATGCAGGCCGACGGCATGGCCCGGGACGTCGGTTGGACCAATCCCGCGAGCCAGTATGCGGCGCTCTACGACAAGCTGGCGGCACGCAACGGTGGCGCATGACCGGAGTGCCGGCGTGTTACCACGGCTGAGTTTGATCGCCGCCGTCGCCAGAAACGGCGTCATCGGCCGTGACAACCGCCTGCCCTGGCGGCTGCCCGAAGATCTCCGGCATTTCAAGGCGCTGACCATGGGCCATCCGCTGATCATGGGCCGCAAGACCTGGGAATCGCTGCCGGGCCGCCTGCCGGGGCGGCCCCACATCGTGGTCACACGCAATCCCGGTTACCGCGCCGAGGGCGCGACCGTCGTCGGCTCGCTGCCGGCGGCGATCGAAGCGGCCGGCAGCATGGCCGGCGGCGGGGAAGTTTTCCTCATCGGCGGCGCAGAGCTCTACGCCCTGGCGCTGCCGATCGCCGACCGGCTCTATCTCACCGAGATCGACGCCGACTTCGAGGGTGATGCCCGCTTCCCGGTCTGGGACCGGGCGCAATGGCGCGAAACGGCCCGCGAGCCGCACCGTGCGGACGCGGGCTGGAATTACGCCTTCGTCACGTACGAACGGAGCTGACGCGACGGCCGCCGCTCAGTTGAGCTTCCCGTGGCAGTGCTTGTATTTCCTGCCGCTGCCGCACGGGCAGGGGTCGTTGCGGCCGACCTTGGGCATGGCCCGCTCGACCGGCTTTTGCTGCTTTGCCGACTGATCCGCCGTTCCCAGCGCTTCGTCGTAGTCGGCATGGTGATACTGGACGTTCTCGACCTGCGGCTTGTGCTGCTCGGCCTCCTCGATCTGCTCCTCGGAGCGGACCTCGACCGTCATCAAGAGCTTGGTGACTTCGCTCCGCACGGTCTGCAGGAGGTTCTCGAACAGTTCGAAGGCCTCGCGCTTGTATTCCTGCTTCGGGTTCTTCTGCGCATAGCCGCGCAGGTGGATACCCTGGCGGAGATGGTCCAGCGCAGCGAGGTGCTCGCGCCAGTGCGTGTCCAGGCTCTGGAGCATGACGTTGCGCTCGAAGCCGGCCCAGGCCGCAGCGGGAACCTGTGACTTCTTGGCCGCATAGGCGGCGTCGGCGGCATCGACGATGCGCCTGAGGAGATCGTCATCGGTCAGGTTCGCCTCGGCCTTCAGCCATTCGCCGACCGGCAGCCTGAGATGCAGATCGCCCGCGAGCGCCGTCTCGAGGCCCGCGATGTCCCATTGTTCCTCGACGCTTTCGGCAGGCACGTAGATGCGGAAGATGTCGTGCACCAGCCCTTGGCGCATCGCGGTGATCGTTTCCGAGATGTCCTCGCTGTCGAGCAGCTCGTTGCGCTGCTGGTAGATGACCTTGCGCTGGTCGTTGGCGACGTCGTCGTATTCGAGCAGCTGCTTGCGGATGTCGAAGTTGCGCTGCTCGACCTTGCGCTGCGCCGACTCGAGCTGGCGCGTCACCAGCGGATGTTCGATCGGCTCGCCCTCGGGCAGGGCGACGAGCTTGGAACTCATGATCGCCTTCAACCGGTCGCCGCCGAAGATCTTCATCAGCGGGTCTTCCGCCGACAGGTAGAAGCGGGAGGAGCCCGGATCGCCCTGGCGGCCGGCGCGGCCGCGCAGCGGGATGTCGAGGCGGCGCGACTCGTGGCGCGCGGAGCCGCTGATCTGCACGCCACCGGCGGCACTGACCTGGTCGTGCAGCCTCCGCCAGTCGGCGCGCAGCGTGGCGATCGTCGCGGCCTCGTCCGCCGCCGTCATCTCATCCTCGACGCGGCGCGCGGCGCACCCCTTATCAGTGTTGCCTCCGAGCCCTAGGCCCCTGCCATGCACGGCCTCGTGTTCGGTTAAGTGGTG
>CAZGYD010000112.1:0-2749 GCA_964530115.1 uncultured Rhodocyclaceae bacterium
CATCATCGCCGTGGCCTCGGGCAAGGGCGGCGTCGGCAAGTCGACCACCGCCGTCAACCTCGCCCTGGCGCTCGCGGCCGAAGGCGCCAATGTCGGTATCCTCGATGCCGACATCTACGGACCTTCGCAGCCGCAGATGCTCGGCATCACCGGCCAGCCCGAATCGCTCGACGGCAAGAAGCTCGAGCCGATGCGGGCCTACGGCCTGCAGGCGATGTCGGTCGGCTTCCTCATCGACCCCGAGACGCCGATGGTCTGGCGCGGGCCGATGGTCACCCAGGCGCTCACGCAGCTCCTTGGCGACACGAACTGGCAGGATCTCGACTACCTGGTCGTCGACCTGCCGCCGGGCACCGGCGACATCCAGCTCACGCTCGCCCAGCAGGTGCCGGTCACCGGGGCCGTCATCGTCACCACGCCCCAGGACATCGCCCTGCTCGACGCGCGGAAGGGACTCAAGATGTTCGAGAAGGTCGGCATTCCGATCCTCGGCATCGTCGAGAACATGAGCATCCACATCTGCTCGAAGTGCGGCCACGAGGAGCACATCTTCGGCGAGGGCGGCGCCGAGCGCATGGGCAAGGACTACGATGTCGAGGTGCTCGGCCACCTGCCGCTCGACATCAACATCCGCATGCAGGTCGACGGCGGCAAGCCGACCGTGGTCGCCGACCCGGACGGCCGGGTCGCGGAGATCTACCGCAACATCGCCCGCCGGGTCGCGGTCAAGATCGCCGAGAAGGCCAAGGACATGACCTCGAAGTTCCCGAACATCGTGATCCAGAACACCTGAGGAACCGCTGAATAACCTGCTGTGCGCCCCGTTCGCCGTGTCGCGTGCTCGCTCGCTCCTCGCCTATCTTGTGGATATGTCTCGTCGCTCGCTGCGCGGCTCCTCGCGCCCGGGGCTGCTCGCGACGGTTCTTCAGAGGTTCCCTGAGGAGTCCTGCGCCCGATCGGCCACGACGTTTCGTCGGCTTCGCCCCACCGTGCAAGACGCGCCGTCTTCGGCCCGTCGCCGGCCCCGCAGCCGTTCGGGCCCGGAGACAGGAGGATGTTGATTCCACATCCAAAGAGCGGATAATCCGCTCTTTCTTTTTTCCGGCCCCCTGAAGAGAAGACGCTGCCCATGAGCATCAAGTCGGACAAGTGGATCCGCCGCATGGCGGAGACCCACCGGATGATCGAGCCCTTCGCGCCCGAACTGGTGCGCGAGGTCTGCGGCCAGAAGATCGTCTCCTACGGTACCTCGAGCTATGGTTACGACATCCGTTGCGCCGACGAATTCCGCGTCTTCACCAACATCAACTCGACGATCGTCGATCCCAAGGCCTTCGATCCGAACTCCTTCGTCGAGGTCTCGGGCAAGGGCTACTGCGTGATCCCGCCGAATTCGTTCGCGCTGGCACGCACGGTCGAGTACTTCCGCATTCCGCGCAACGTGTTGACGGTCTGCCTGGGCAAGAGCACCTACGCGCGCTGCGGCATCATCGTGAACGTCACGCCCTTCGAGCCCGAATGGGAAGGCTATGTGACCCTCGAGTTTTCCAACACCACGCCGCTGCCGGCGAAGATCTACGCCAACGAAGGCGTTGCCCAGGTGATCTTCTTCGAGTCCGACGAGGTCTGCGAGACCTCCTACAAGGACCGCGGCGGCAAGTACCAGGGCCAGGTCGGCGTCACTCTGCCGAAAATCTGAAACCTCCCACCACCAAGGCACCAAGCGCACAAAGATGCACCGAGAATTGGGTAATGAATCTTTGTGCCCCTTGGTGTCCTTCGTGTCTTGGTGGTAAGGCATCGAGGGGCACCCATGCGCTTCCACTTCCCGGTCATCATCATCGACGAGGACTTCCGCTCCGAGAACGCCTCGGGGCTGAGCATCCGCGCGCTCGCGCAGGCGATCGAGAAAGAGGGCTTCGAGGTGCTCGGCACGACGAGCTACGGCGACCTCAGCCAGTTCGCGCAGCAGCAAAGCCGCGCCAGCGCGTTCATCCTGTCGATCGACGACGAGGAGATCGCCGCCGAAGGCGGCGAGGAAGGGCCGGCCGTCGAGGCGCTGCGCAAGTTCATCCGCGAGATCCGCTTCCGCAACGCCGACATCCCGATCTACCTCGCCGGCGAGACGCGCACGAGCCAGCACATCCCGAATGACATCCTGCGCGAGCTGCACGGCTTCATCCACATGTTCGAGGACACGCCGGACTTCGTCGCGCGGCACATCATCCGCGAGGCCAAGGCCTACCTCGACGGGCTGGCGCCGCCGTTCTTCAAGGCGCTGATGGACTACGCGCAGGACGGCTCGTACTCGTGGCACTGCCCGGGGCACTCGGGCGGCGTCGCGTTCCTGAAGAGCCCGGTCGGGCAGATGTTCCACCAGTTCTTCGGCGAGAACATGCTGCGCGCCGACGTGTGCAACGCCGTCGAGGAGCTCGGCCAGCTGCTCGACCACACCGGCCCGGTGGCGGCCAGCGAGAAGAACGCCGCGCGCATCTTCAACGCCGACCACTGCTTCTTCGTCACCAACGGCACGAGCACGAGCAACAAGATCGTCTGGCACAACACGGTGGAGCCGGGCGACGTCGTCGTCGTCGACCGCAACTGCCACAAGAGCATCCTGGACTCGATCATCATGACCGGGGCGATCCCCGTGTTCATGAGGCCGACGCGCAACGACTACGGAATCATCGGCCCGATCCGGCAGAGCGAGTTCTAGCGCGAGGCGAACGAGAAGAAGAGCGCCGCCCAC
>CAZGYD010000113.1:0-5117 GCA_964530115.1 uncultured Rhodocyclaceae bacterium
AACGAAGTGGGCGCATGGCTGGGACGCGTCGTGCTTTGGTTCCCGGATTTATACGGAGTGGGCCGAGGACCTCGGCCTGCGTTTGTACCCGGCTGCACAGCCCGCCGGCCCGCCAACGGGCGGGCGCAGGACGCCGCGGTGCGGCGGCAAAGGGCGCAGGACGCCACGACCAGCCCGAGGGGCGCAGGACGCCGCTGGGCGGCGGCAAAGGGGGCCGGACGCCACGACCAGCCCGAAGGGCGAAGGACGCCACGAAGTGGCGGTCCCGAGCAACGCGAGGGATGGGGCGAAGCCCCACAAGTGGCGGTCCCGAGCAACGCGAGGGATGGGGCGAAGCCCCACAAGTGGCGGTCCCGAGGGAAGCGAGGGATGGGGCGAAGCCCCGCAGTTTCGCATCGTCCCGAAAAGCGGGGAAAAGTCGGGGGTGATCGCGTTTTCGGCCGCGCGTGACGCTTCCAGAATCGATACGTTTCCCGAAAAGTGTCCGAAAGAAGGATCTGCATGCCCATCGCCCTGGCGCAACGCAATGCCGCCGTCCCCCTGCCGGAAAGAATCGCCGCCTTGGTGCATGAGGTGCGCTGGCTGCTCATCGCCGCGCTCGGCGCCTGGCTGGCGCTGATCCTCGGGGGCTACGATCCGGCCGATCCCGGCTGGTCGCACGCCGCGGTGGTCGAACGGCTGGCCAACCCGGGCGGCCGCTTCGGCGCCTGGCTCGCCGATCTGCTCTTCTACCTCTTCGGCCTGTCGGCCTGGTGGTGGGTGGCGCTGATGTTTTTCCTCGTCGCCTGGGGCTACCGGCGCGTGAGCCTCTTGCTGGGCGGCGACAGGCGGCCGCTGGCGATCGCGCTCGCGGGATTCGTGGTGCTGCTGCTCGCTTCCAGCAGCCTCGAGGCCATGCGCTTCTGGAGCCTGAAGGTTGCTTTGCCGCTATCGCCGGGCGGCATCGTCGGCATCGAGCTCGGCCATCTGACGGTCCGCGTGTTCGGCTTCACCGGCGGCACGCTGCTCATGATGGCGCTGTGCCTGACCGGCCTGGCGCTGTTCCTCGGCATCTCCTGGATCAATGTCGCCGAGCGCACCGGGGCGTTGCTCGAGTCGGCCTGGTTCGGCGCCATCGCCCTGTTCCAGCGCTGGCAGGACCGCCGCTACGGCCGGACGGTGGCCGAGAAGCGCGAGGCGACGGTCGAGGACGTGCGCCGGAAGATCGAAGTGACGCCGCCGGTGAAGATCGAACCGGTCGAGCTGGAGATCCCGCGCTCGCGCAAGGCCGAGGAGCGCCTCGAGAAGGAACGCCAGGCGCCGCTCTTCCACGACGTGCCGGGCGGTGTGCTGCCGCCGCTCCATCTGCTCGACGAGCCGGTACACAAACCGGACGACCTGCCGGCCACCGAGACGCTCGAATTCACCTCGCGCCTCATCGAGCGCAAGCTCGCCGACTTCGGCGTCGAGGTCAAGGTGGTCTCGGCCTCGCCGGGGCCGGTGGTGACGCGCTACGAGATCGAGCCGGCGACCGGCGTCAAGGGCAGCCAGATCGTCAATCTGGCCAAGGATCTCGCACGTGCGCTCTCGCTCGTCAGCATCCGCGTCGTCGAGACCGTGCCCGGCAAGTCGTGCATGGCGCTCGAGCTGCCGAACCCGCGCCGGCAGATGGTGCGGCTGTCCGAGATCATCGGCTCGAAGGCCTACCACGACATGCATTCGCCACTCGCCGTCTGCCTCGGCAAGGACATCGCCGGCGGGCCGGTGGTCGCCGATCTGGCGAAGATGCCGCACCTGCTCGTCGCCGGCACCACCGGCTCCGGCAAGTCTGTCGGCATCAACGCCATGATCCTCTCGCTCGTCTACAAGTCCGAGCCGCGCGACGTGCGCCTGATCATGGTCGATCCGAAGATGCTGGAACTGTCGATCTACGAGGGCATCCCGCACCTGCTCGCGCCCGTGGTCACCGACATGAACAAGGCCGCCAACGCGCTCCACTGGTGCGTCGGCGAGATGGAGCGCCGCTACAGGCTGATGAGCGCGCTCGGCGTGCGCAGCCTTGCAGGCTACAACGCCAAGATCCGCGAGGCCGAGAAGGCCGGCAGCCACGTTCCGAACCCGTTCCCGCTCGTGCCCGAATCGCCGGAGCCGCTCGCCGCGCTGCCGCACATCGTCGTCGTCATCGACGAGCTCGCCGATCTGATGATGGTCGTCGGCAAGAAGGTCGAGGAACTGATCGCCCGGCTGGCGCAGAAGGCGCGCGCCGCGGGCATCCACCTGATCCTGGCCACCCAGCGACCGAGCGTCGATGTCATCACCGGGCTGATCAAGGCCAACATTCCGACGCGCATCGCCTTCCAGGTCAGCAGCCGTATCGACTCGCGCACCATCCTCGACCAGATGGGCGCCGAGGCGCTGCTCGGCCAGGGCGACATGCTCTACCTGGCGCCGGGCACCGGCCTGCCCGTGCGCGTCCATGGTGCCTTCGTTTCCGACGAGGAAGTGCATCGTGTCGTCGACCATCTGAAGAAGGCGGGGCCGCCCGAATACATCGCCGACGTCGTCTCGCCGCCCGTGAGCGAAGCCGACTCCGGCGACGGCTCCGGGCCCGCCGACGCCGAAGAAGATCCGATGTACGACCAGGCCGTGCAGATCGTCCTGCAGACGCGAAGGCCCTCGATCTCGCTCGTCCAGCGCCACCTGCGCATCGGCTACAACCGCGCCGCGCGGCTCATCGAGGCCATGGAACGCGCCGGCCTCGTCTCGCCGATGAATGCTGCGGGCAACCGCGAAGTCCTCGCGCCCGACCACCGCGAATAGCCCGCCTGCCGCGCAGGACGCAACGAGGCCAAGGGCTGCGAGATAATGCGCCCATGAACAAGTCTCTCGCTTTCCTCTGCCTCCTCGGCGTTCTTTGCGGTGACCTCTTTTCCCATTCGGCCCACGCATCGGGCATCGACCAGTTCCGCGCTTTCCTCAAGGCCGCCCGGCAGGCGCAGGGCAGCTTCACCCAGACGGTGACGGCGAAATCCGGCCGCAAGCCGCAGCAGTCTTCCGGCACCTTTGCCTTCTCGCGTCCCGGCAAGTTCCGCTGGAGTTACGACAAGCCCTACAAGCAGCTGATCGTCAGCGATGGCATGAAGCTCTGGAGCTTCGATCCGGACCTCAACCAGGTCACCGTGCGCAGGATCGGCGACGCGCTCGGCGCGAGCCCCGCGGCGCTGCTCGCGGGCGACGCGCTCGAAAGCCATTTCACGCTGATCGACGCCGGCACCGCCGATGGCCTGGAATTCCTCGAGGCGACGCCGGTGGCGAGGGACGGCACCTTCGAGGGCGTGCGCATCGGCATGAAGGACAACCTGCCGCAGGTGATGGAAGTGCGCGACAACTTCGGCCAGACCACCGTCATCCGCTTCGGGCAGATCGACACGCGCGCGGCCCTGCCTGCCGACGCCTTCCGCTTCACGCCGCCGAAAGGCGCCGACATCGTCGGCGAGTAGGCTCGCCGAAACTCAGCCGTGGTAACACGCCGGCGGGAGCCGCGGATTCACCGCCAGGACATCGGAGAAAGCGGAAAAAGCCGTGAGGCGCCGGCCATCCAGCCCCGGCACCGCCGGCGCACGATCGGGAACCGGCCCCGGGCGTGCTCGCCAGCCAAGGGCTCACGAGGCAAGGCTGCGGCAGAGGCAGTAGATGAACGACTGGACGGCGCCGGACGGCGTGAGATGCGCCTCGCGTTCGTGCGCGACGAGTTCGAACGGCGCGCCGAATTCCGCATGCAGCGCGTCCGGCGAGTAGCGCCGGACCGGCAGGCCGCTGCAGCGTTCCGGGCCGTCCTCGGCGAAAGTGGCGACGATCACCCAGCCGCCCGGTTTCACCGAGCGGCGCACCGCGGAAACGTAGGCCTGCCGCTCCGCTTCGCCGGTGAGGAAGTGGAACACCGCCCGGTCGTGCCAGAGGTCGTAGGCGCGTTCCGGCAGCGCCGCCCGGGTCACGTCCGCCTCGATCCAGGTGATGAGCCCCGCGCGTGCGCCGAGCCTCGTCTTCGCGGCGGCGAGCGCGGCGCCGGAGATGTCGAGCACCGTCACCGCGCGGTAGCCGCAGTCCAGCAGATCGTCCGCGAGCACGGAGGCGCCGCCGCCGACATCGATGATCGACGCCGTCGCCGGCAGGCCGGTGGCGCGGATCAGGTGCAGCGAGCGCCCGGCGTGGGGCTGGAACCAGCTCACCGCATCGACGGCGCGGGTCTCATAGACGTGCTGCCAGTGCGCTTTGGGGTCCATCGTGGTCTCTCCGGCACGGTTGGCGGCGGCAGGCGGGCTTGCCGTTGGTCATGTTCCTCCGGCGCGCCGGTGTGAAACTCGGCCGTGGTAACACGCCGGCCGGCGCCCACACTACAACGCCCGGATTTGTAGTACAAGACGGCATGACCGATCTCTTCGCCACCGCGCCCCACGCGCCGCTCGCCGAGCTGCTGCGGCCGAAGACCCTCGACGAGGTGGTCGGCCAGTCGCACCTCCTCGGGCCGGGTAAGCCGCTCAGGCTCGCCTTCGAGTCCCGAAGTCCGCACTCGATGATCCTTTGGGGCCCGCCGGGCGTGGGCAAGACGACGCTGGCGCGCCTGATGGCCGATGCCTTCGATGCCGAGTTCATCGCACTTTCCGCGGTGTTTTCGGGCGTCAAGGACATCCGCGCCGCGGTGGAACAGGCGGAACTGACGCTGGCGCAGTCGGGCCGGCGCACGTTGCTCTTCGTCGACGAGGTTCACCGCTTCAACAAGGCGCAGCAGGACGCCTTCCTGCCCTATGTCGAGCGCGGCCTCATCACCTTCATCGGCGCGACTACCGAGAATCCCTCGTTCGAGGTCAATTCCGCGCTGCTCTCGCGGGCCTCGGTCTATGTGCTCAAGAGCCTGACCGAGGCGGAGCTCGGCCAGCTCTTCGAGCGGGCGCGCGAGCGGGCCTTCCCCGATCTGGAATTCGCAGACGTCGCCCGCGAGCGCATCATCGGCCATGCCGACGGCGATGCGCGCCGGCTGCTCCACGTGCTCTAGACGTTGCGCACCGCCTCTGTCTCTTATCCACCTCTCCGAGCCCACGAGACCGTCCTCTATCTCGTATGCCGTCTTCTGCTTTCCA
>CAZGYD010000114.1:0-8138 GCA_964530115.1 uncultured Rhodocyclaceae bacterium
TGGTGGACCGGTTGTGACGCCAGTCGCATCGCCGGGTAGCTAAGTACGGAAGAGATAACCGCTGAAAGCATCTAAGCGGGAAACTCGCCCGAAGATGACATGTCCCGGGGACTCGAGCCCCCTGCAGGGTCGCGGAAGACCACCTCGTTGTTAGGCTGGGTGTGGAAGCTCAGTAATGCATTGAGCTTACCAGTAATAATTGCCCGTTCGGCTTGACCCTCTAACGTTGAGAAGCGGATAGGCTCAAGGTCCAAGATTCCAGATACCCCTTGTAACTTGAACCTTGCAACCTCTAACCGCCTGCGCAACCCGCGCAATCACTCACCACCCCATCATCACTTCTTCCCGATCACGTGAACTGTCCTCAAGCCAACGCCTACCCCAGGTCACACCCCTTTCAGTCTGGTGCCCATAGCGTCCCCGAACCACCCCTTACCATCCCGAACAGGACCGTGAAACAGGACCGGGCCGATGAGATTGCACTCCCCGTGCGAGAAAGTAGGTCAGCGCCAGACTACCCACACACCCCACCAACGCCCCTGACCTCAGGGGCGTTGGCTTTTAAAGGGGGACGGTGCTACCGTCCTATCCCACCCTCTCACCGTGGCGGGGACGTTTGTGGCCGGACCAAAGGCCCTACGCTACAATGCTTCGAGTCCATCGAAACCGGGGATTGACGAGTTGCGCCCACGCCGCCCTTTGATGAACCCCGAGCTACGCCGGCGCGGTATCTACGTTCTTCCGAATCTCTTCACCACCGCAGCGCTGTTCGCCGGCTTCTACGCCATCGTTCAGGCCATGAACGAGCGGTTCGAAGTTTCGGCGGTCGCCATCTTCCTGGCGATGCTTTTCGACGGTCTCGATGGACGGGTTGCGCGCCTGACCCACACTCAGAGCGAATTCGGCGCCGAGTACGACTCTCTTTCCGACATGGTGTCCTTCGGCGTGGCGCCCGCACTGGTGGTCTATGAATGGGCATTGAGGGGAATGGGCAAGCTGGGATGGCTTGCCGCCTTCATCTACTGCGTCGGCGCCGCGCTACGGCTGGCCCGGTTCAACACCAATATCGATGTCGTCGACAAGCGTTATTTCCAGGGCATGCCGAGTCCGGCGGCCGCTGCGCTCGTGGCCGGTTTCGTCTGGGTGATGATCGACAATGGGTGGTCCGGCGATGATGCCCGCTGGTATGCCTGCGCCCTGACCATGTTCGCAGGGATCACGATGGTAAGCAACATCCGCTACTACTCCGGCAAGGACATCAACCTGCGCAAGAGCGTCCCGTTCGTCATCGTCGTTGCCTTGGCCATAGCGTTCGTGCTGGTGTCGAGCTATCCGCCGGGCGTGCTTTTCGCTCTGTTCCTCGCGTATGCACTCTCGGGCTATGTGATGGCCGCATGGCGGTGGGTGGTCGCGGGCCGGAGAATTTCCGGCCGCCCCTGAAGCCACGGGCGCACGAGGCGGGCGCAGTAAATGCGCAGACTCGCCCGTTACCGCTTTGTGCGGCACGTCGTCCGGATAGCCCAAAGGCTACGGCCGTGAAGGCTGAGCGAGCATGATTGCCACGCTGAAGTTCATTGCCAAGGTCGGAAGGCGGTTTCTCGTCGAGCGCCTCGCTCAGACCGCAGCGGCATTGTCTTTTTCCACGCTGCTCGGGCTCGTGCCGATGATCGTCGTCGCCGCCGCACTGATAGACCACTTGCCTTTTTCGTCCGCCATCGGCAAGGCTCTCGAAGACTTCCTGGTGGCGAACCTGTTGCCCGAGAAAGCCGGCGCAGTCATCGCCAAGACCATGGGCCGCATTGCCGACCGTGCCCATCAGCTCACCATGATGGGCGTCATCGTTTTGGGGGCGACGGCCTTGATGCAGATGTTGACCATCGAACATGCCTTCAATGCCATCTGGCGGGTCCGGACGGCCCGCCCCCTGCACCGGCGCCTGGCGATCCATCTGCTGGCGTTGATTCTCGGCCCGTTATTGTTTGGCGCGAGCCTCGCGGTGACGACTTATCTGGCCGGAGCATCGCTCGGTCTCGTCTCCGAGCCGCGTTGGGTGACGAGGGGCGTCTTTGGCATGCTGTCGTTCGTCGCGGTCGCTGGCCTGATCGGCCTGATTTACTGGGGTGTGCCCAGCCGTGACGTCTCCTGGCGACATGCCGCCATCGGCGGGCTGCTGTCCGCTTTGGGGTTCGTCGGACTGCAACGTCTTTTCGGTGCCTACGTCATCAATATCCCGACATATACGATGGTCTACGGCGCATTTTGGGCGATGCCGGTCTTTCTGGCCTGGCTCTATGCCTCATGGATGATCGTGTTGATCGGCGCGCTGATCGTCGCTGAGCTGCCGCGTGCCACCGGAGGTTGAGTACGCCGGGGCCCGCGCAGCGAAGAAGTGGGCGGCGACGGAAGGATCGGCGGCTCCGGTAGAATGCTGCGAGCCGGCGTCATCCTCACGAAGCCACCAAAAATGACTTTGCTTTCCGAAAAGCCAATTCCCGCCGCAGAACGGCTCATCGTCGCGCTCGACCTGCCCCAAGTCGAGGCTGCCAAGGATCTCGTTGTGCGCCTGGGAGACGCGGTCGTCTTTTACAAGATCGGCCTCGAACTGTTCATGGCGGGCGGGTATTTCGGCTTTCTCGACTGGCTGGTCGGCCAAGGCAAGAAAGTTTTCGTCGATCTCAAGTTTTTCGATGTGCCCGAGACGGTACGCGCAGCCGTGCGCGCGCTGTCGGGCACTGGAGCCACGTTTGCGACGGTCCATGGCAATCAGGCGATCATGGAAGCCGCGGCCGCGGCCAAGGGCGACTTGAAGATTCTTGCCGTCACCGTGCTCACCAGCCTGGATCGGGGAGATCTCGATGACCTGGGCTTCGCCTGCGATGTCGAGAAGCTCGTGTTGTCGCGGGCGCGACGCGCCCTGGAAACGGGCGTCGACGGCATCGTCTCCTCCGGGCTCGAGGCACCGATGATCCGGTCGGCACTGGGCCACAAGCTGCTGGTGGTGACACCGGGCATTCGTCCTGTAGAGAACAGGCCGGTCGATGACCAGAAACGGACGGTCGATGTTGCCCAGGCGTTCAAGAACGGTGCCGACTATATCGTCGTCGGTCGGCCGATCCGTCAGGCCCCCGACCCGAGGATTGCGGCGGAAGCCGTACAGGCGACCATTGCCGGAATTTTTGGCGATTGATATCCCCGGGCGCTCGTTTATAATCTCCAGCTTTTCCGAATTCGAGGAACGACAGATGGTCGTCATTCGACTTGCACGCAGCGGCGCCAAGAAGCGCCCGTTCTACAACATGGTCGTCACCGATTCGCGGAACCGCCGCGACGGCCGGTTCGTCGAGCGCATCGGCTTCTACAACCCGGTTGCGGCCGAGCACGAGCAGGGCCTGGTGATCAATACCGAGCGCCTGGCCTACTGGCAGGGGCAAGGCGCGCAGCTCTCGCCGACTGTCGTCCGCCTGGTCAGGCAGGCTGCGGCGCAAAAGGCCGCCTGAGCCGGATGATCGTCCTGGGGCGCCTCGTCGCCCCGTATGGCGTGCGTGGCTGGCTCAAGGTCAAGCCGTACGGCGACGACCCTGCTTCTTGGCGCGCCATGACGCATTGGTGGCTGGCGCCACGGACGGATGGCGATGTCTGGAAGGAATTCCGGCTCGAACAGTTGAGGCCCCACGGGGCTGGGTGGCTCGCCAAATTGGCGGGCGTCGACGATAGAACGGTGGCGGAACGGCTGGCCGGTTGGTACGTGGCAGCACCCCGGAACGTGCTGCCGGAAGTTTCGGCGGACGAGTTCTACTGGGCCGATCTGATCGGCCTGAGGGTGGAAAACGAAAAGGGCGAGCCGCTGGGCGCGGTGGAATCCCTGCTCGAGACCGGCGCCAATGACGTGCTGGTCGTGAAGGCGGGCGAAACGACGCGGCTTCTGCCGTTCGTTTCAGAGGTCGTCCGGCAGGTGGATCCCGCGGCTGGCCGTGTGGTGGTGGCTTGGGAGCTCGACTGGTGACGTTGCGGTTCGATGTCGTCAGCTTGTTCCCGGAGATGTTCGCGGCGGTCACTGGCGCGGGCATCACCCGGCGGGCGCTGGAGCGTGGCTTGTGGCAGTTCGCCGCCTGGAACCCGCGCGACTGGGCGGAAAACGTCCATCGGACGGTGGATGACCGCCCGTTCGGCGGGGGGCCGGGCATGGTCATGATGGCGAGGCCGCTCGAATGCGCGATCGACGCCGCGAGGGCGGCACGTGGTGGTGGCAGGGTGATTTACCTTTCGCCGCAAGGCGAGCGGCTGACGCATCGCACGGTGAGCCGGCTGGCGGCGACGGAGGGCGCCATCCTGCTTTGCGGGAGGTATGAAGGGATAGACGAGCGCGTGATCGAGCGGCGTGTGGACGAGGAGATCTCCCTTGGGGACTTCGTCCTCTCCGGCGGCGAGATCGCCGCCATGGCCCTGATCGATGCCTGTGTCCGGCAGCTGCCGGGCGCGCTGAACGACGAGGCCTCGGCAGTCGAGGAATCGTTCGCGAGCGGTCTGCTCGATTGTCCGCACTACACGCGGCCGGAAGTGTATGAGGGAATGCGGGTGCCGGAAGTGCTGCTTTCCGGCCACCACGAGAATATCCGCCGCTGGCGTCTGAAAATGTCGCTGGCGCGGACCCGGGAGCGCCGCCCGGAGCTGTTGGCCGAATGGCTGGCGCGCCGTGCCTTGAGCACGGAAGAAGCGCAACTCCTCCGTGAGATCGAAGCGGAGGAGCTCTGCGGTCGTGACAAGTGATTTGACAGAAGGAGAATGCGACATGAATCTGATCCAGCAGCTCGAACAGGAAGAAATCGCCCGCCTGGGCAAGACCATTCCCGAGTTCGCCCCTGGCGACACCGTCGTCGTCCAAGTGAAGGTGAAGGAAGGCAACCGCGAGCGCCTTCAGGCCTATGAGGGCGTGGTCATCGCCAAGCGCAACCGCGGCCTCAACTCGAGCTTCATCGTGCGCAAGATTTCGGCCGGCGAGGGCGTCGAGCGCACCTTTCAGACCTATTCGCCTCTCGTGGCGAGCATCGAGGTCAAGCGCCGGGGTGATGTGCGTCGCGCCAAGCTCTACTACCTGCGGCAGCGTTCCGGCAAGTCGGCCCGGATCAAGGAGAAGCTCGAGAGCAGGTCGGGCGGAGAGTCTTGATCGTCATCGACTGAGCATTCATCGACAATTAACGGGGCGCTGCGGCGCCCCGTTTTTGTTTACCATGCGCATGCGCGACAATGACGGCGTGTTACGACGGCTGAGTTTCGCGTGTTTCTAAGCTCCATTCCGCGCCGCTACCAGACGCCTGCCGGCGCCTTGTTCGTCCTTATGATCGGCACCGCCTGGCTGACGGCCTGGGGCTGGCGCATCCGGGCTTCCGAAGCGGTCGTCGAGCGTGAACTCCAGCGCAGCATCGCCGTGGCGACGAGTCTCTCCAATGCCCTCTGGCCCCGGTATCTCGACCAATTGCAGACGAGTGCCCGGGTTTCACCAACCGAGATTCCGAAGCTCGAATTCCTGGGAGCACTGGGCCGGGATGTGGCCGACCAGGTGCGCGGACTGCGCGTGAACCGCGTGAAAATCTACGATTCCCGCGGCATCGTGCTCTATTCGACCGACCCCGGGGAAATCGGCCAAGACGGATCGGCGAGCCATTCCGCGGTGCAGGAAGCATTGCGCGGGCAGGCCAAGGCGGCGCTCTTGCCTGCCGAAGATTCCCGCAGCAAGACCGGCGGGGACGTCGTCGAAGCCTTCGTGCCGGCGCAGCCGGGTGAGCCGGGGCCTCAGGCGGCCGTATTCGAAGTCCATACCGATGTATCGGAGGCCATGGCCGATGTGCGCGCTGAAGAACGGCAAGTCTTCGCCGTCGCCAATCTGGCCGGTTTCGCCATCTTCGGCTTGGCGCTGACGATCCTGCGCCGCGCGGAAGCGGCCCAGCGCCACAGGGATCCGGTCACCGGCCTGCCGGGACGAGAGCCGGCGCTGGAGGCGATGACGGCGCTGTCAGAGCACTCAAAGGGTGGTGCGCCGAAGCGCCTTGGCTGGCTGATCGCGGATTTGCCGCGGTTGCGCCAAGTGAGCGCAGCCTACGGTCAGGAGGTGGCCGATCAGGTGACGCGCGTGGCCGCACAGCGGCTGGTGGGAATCGCGGGTGATCGGTCGCAGATCTTCCGTCTGGCCGGGGAGAGCTTCGTCGTCCTCATCGCAGAGGACGACATCGAGGAAGGGACGGATGCGCGCGCGCAACGGCTCGCGCTCGAGGTGAAGTCGCGATTCGAAAGTCCGATCGACCATGTCGGGCACACGATATTGATGGAGCCCTCCATCGGCATCGCTTTCGCCAGTGCCGGGGAATTGACGGCGGAAGAGCTCCTCAACCGCGCCGATGTGGCGCTGACCGAAGCCCGGCGTCGCGGTGTCGGTCACTGGATGCTCTATACCCCGGGGCTGGAAATCGGCGTGCGCGAGCGCTTGCAGTCGCTGGGTGGCCTCAGGAATGCCCTCGAAGGCCGCCAGTTCCTCGTTCACTACCAACCGCTCGTGGATGCCAGCACGCGGCAGCTACGTGGCGCCGAAGCGCTCCTGCGCTGGAATCACCCGAGCCGCGGCATGGTGCCGCCGGATGTCTTCATTCCTCTGCTCGAGGAGACGGGCCTGATCGTCGAGGTCGGCATGTACGTCCTGCGCGAGGCCTGCCGTCAGGCGGTCGTCTGGCGGGCTGGCTGCTGCAAGGACTTTACCGTCTCGGTCAACCTCTCGGCACGTCAGTTCGCGGATCTCCACCTCACCGACCGGGTCGGCGAGGTGCTCGCCGAAACAGGTCTGCCGCCTCAGGCGCTGGTCATCGAGGTCACCGAGACTTTCCTCGCCCAGGAACCGGAGCGCGCAGCGGACGCGTTGCGCAGATTCCGGCGGCTGGGCGTGGCGGTCGCGGTCGACGATTTCGGCGTCGGCTATTCCTCGCTCTCGTCACTCAGGCATCTGCCGGTCGATATCCTCAAGATCGACCGTGCCTTCATCGGCAATGCGCCGAGCGATCCGATGGATGCAGCCATTGCCCGCGCAATCGCGGCACTGGCACAGGGCCTCAATCTGAGTCTCGTCGCAGAGGGTGTCGAGAACGAGGCGCAGGCGGCATTTGCCTGTGCGGTCGGCTGCGACAAACTTCAGGGTTACCTCTTCGGCCGACCGCTCGAGGCGCCGGCGTTCGAGGCCGCCTACCGGTCCTGACGCTTTTCGCGCTCGATCAGCGCGTAGGCCGAGTGGTTGTGGATGGACTCGAAGTTCTCGGCTTCGGCGATATAGGCATCGATGCGCGGGTCGGCATTGAGCACGCCGGCGACATCGCGGATGATGTCCTCGACGAATTTCGGGTTGTCGTAGGCGCGCTCGGTCACATATTTTTCGTCGGTGCGCTTGAGCAGGCCATAGACCTCGCACGAGGCCTGGGCCTCGATCATCTGGACGAGGTCCTCGATCCAGACGAACTCGTTGGTTCGGGCGGTGACCGTGATGTGCGAGCGCTGGTTGTGCGCGCCGCGGTCGGAAATCTCCTTGGAGCAGGGGCAAAGGCTGGTGGCCGGCACGACGACCTTCATCGTCTGCCGGTATTTGCCGCCGGGCAGGATTTCGCCCGTGAAGGTCACCTCGTAGTCCATCAGGCTCGCCACGCCCGACACGGGCGCCGTCTTGTTGATGAAGTAGGGAAAGCTCATCTCGATGTGGCCGGTTTCGGCCTCCAGCCGATCCACCATCTCGCGCAGCATCGACTCGAAGTTCTCCACCGAGATCTCGCGCTCGTAGCCGTTGAGGATGGCGATGAAGCGCGACATGTGGGTGCCCTTGAAGTTGTGCGGCCGGCCGACGTACATGTTGAACGTCGTGACGGTCTTCTCGACGCCGCCACTCTTGTCGATGACGCGGACCGGATGTCGGACGGACTTGATGCCTACCTTGGTGATCGGCAGTGGCCGGCTGTCTGCACTGCCCTGGACGTCAGGAATGCCGATGGGGGCTCTGCTCTTCAGCTGCGGGTGTTGCCTGGGTTGGCGGTGGGGGCGGCGTTAAGTCCCGTGGTGGGTGGCGATGTACGCGGGACCACATTACCCGGTGTTTGACGCGACTAATACAT
>CAZGYD010000115.1:0-16468 GCA_964530115.1 uncultured Rhodocyclaceae bacterium
CTCCCCGCCTCCCCCGGCCCCTCCTCGCGGAGGGGAGCCTGCTTGCCTCGCTTCGCTCGGGCGCTTTACGGGGCACTTCGATCAAGCCCTTTTGCCGTTCGCGCCTCCGGCGCTAGCTCAGACGAGGGAATTGGCCAGCCGCACGTAGTCGGCGACGGAAAGTTCCTCGGCACGCGCGGTCGGCGCGATGCCGGCCGCCGCCAGTCCCGCTTCATCCGTAAATTCCCGCAGGTTGTTGCGCAGCATCTTGCGCCGCTGGCCGAAGGCGGCCAGCACCAGTTTCGCTAGCAGCGCCTCGTCGCGCGCGGTCAGCTCGGCCGCCGGCTTCGGGATCAGCCGCACGATCGCGGAATCGACTTTCGGCGCCGGATCGAAGGCGCCGGGCGGCACGAGGAACAGCCGCTCCATGTCGAAGCGGTATTGCAGCATCACCGAGAGGCGGCCGTAATCGGCCGTGCCGGGGTCGGCGACCATGCGGTCCACTACCTCCTTCTGCAGCATGAAGTGCATGTCGCGCACCTGGTCGGCGAAGGCGGCAAGGTGGAAGAGGAGCGGCGTCGAGATGTTGTAGGGCAAATTGCCGACGACGCGCAGGCCGGGACCGAGCGCGCCGAAATCGAACTGGAGGGCGTCTCCCTCGTGTATGGTCAGCCGCCCGGGCGGAAAGCGTTCGCGCAGCCGGGCGATCAGGTCGCGGTCGATCTCGACGACGTGGAGATGGTCGAGCCGTTCGAGAAGCGGCCCGGTGAGCGCGCCCAGGCCGGGGCCGATCTCGACGATGCGGTCGTCTGGGCGCGGCGCGATGGCCTCGACGATGTTGCGGATGACGCCGGGCGAAACGAGGAAGTTTTGCCCAAAGCGGCGACGGGCAACGTGACCCTTCATCGCCGCGCGACGATGTCGGCGGCAACCCGGACCGCCGCGAACAGGCTGCGCGGATCGGCGCGCCCCGTGCCGGCGAGATCGAGCGCCGTGCCATGGTCGACCGAGGTGCGCAGGATGGGCAGGCCGAGGGTGATGTTGATGCCTTCGTCGAAGGCCGCGTACTTGAGCACCGCGAGGCCCTGGTCGTGGTACATCGCCAGCTGCGCGTGCGAGCCCGCGAGCACGTTGCGCGTAAACAGCGTGTCGGCCGGCAGCGGGCCGACGAGGTCCATGCCTTCGGCGCGCAAGCGCTCGAGCACGGGCGTGATCGTTTCGATCTCCTCCGCGCCCAGATGGCCGCCCTCGCCGGCATGCGGGTTGAGGCCGGCGACGAGGATGCGCGGGCGGGGAAAACCGAACTTCGTCACCAGGTCGTGGTGGAGGATGCGGATCGTCGCCGCGAGCCCCTCGCGGGTGATGGCGGCCGGCACGTCCTTGAGCGGCAGGTGCGTGGTCGCCAGCGCGACGCGCAGGCCGGCGTGCTCGCCCGTGCCCGCGAGCATCATGACCACGCGCGGCGTGCCCGTGCGCTCGGCGAGATACTCCGTGTGGCCGGTGAAGGGGATGCCCGCGTCGTTGATCACGCCCTTGTGCACGGGCGCGGTGACCATCGCCGCGTACTCGCCGCTCAGGCAGCCGTCGCAGGCGGCGTCGAGCAGGTCGAGCACGTAGCGTGCGTTGGCCGGATCGAGCCTGCCGGGCACGCAGGGCGCGCGCAGCGGGATGTGGCGGATCTCCAGATCACCGATGTCGATGCCAAGCTGCCTCGCCCGCGCCGCGAGCAGCTCGCGGTCGCCGAGAACGACCAGCCGCTGGCGTGTCACGACGGCTGAGTTTCGCTGCCAGGCCGCGAGGGCCAGGCAGATGTCGGGGCCGATGCCGGCAGGCTCGCCCGACGTCACGGCGATGGAGGGCCCGCTCACTTTTCCTCGAGCCGGTATTCGACGTACGTTCGGTCGCGCAGCTGGCGCAGCCAGTCCTGGTAGGCCTCGTCTGACTTGCGCTCGCGCAGCGCCTGGCGCGCCATCAGGCGCTTGCGCTCCTCGCTCGCGTCCTGCGTGCGGCGCTCGAGCACCTGGATCAGGTGCCAGCCGAACGGCGTGCGCACCGGTTCGCTGACCGCACCGATCTTCAACGCATCCATTGCCCGCTCGAACTCGGGAACGGTATCGCCCTCGTAGAGCCAGCCGAGATCGCCGCCCTTGGCCGCCGAGAGATCGTTGGAATGCAGCCGCGCCAGTTCGGCGAAGTCGGCGCCGTTGTCGATGCGCTCCTTGAGCGACACGATGCGCCGGTTCGCCTCGGGATCGGAGACGAGTTCGTTCACCTTGATCAGGATGTGGCGGGCGCGGGTCTGGCGGAGCGCTTCGGTCTTCTGCGCACCGCCGCGGCGGTCCATGAGCCGGACGATGTGGAAGCCGGCCGGGCTCTGCAGGATGCCGCTGGTCTGGCCGACCATGAGCTTCTTCACGGCATCGGCGTAGAGCGCCGGCAGCCGGTCGACCGGCCGCGAGGCCATGACGCCGCCGGCCAGTGCATCGGGCGCATCGGAATAGGCGGCGGCGACACGGCCGAAGTCCTCGCCGCGCTGGAGCCGCGCCAGCGCCTCCTCGGCCCGCGCCCGCAGCGCCGCGAGCTGCCGCGCATCGGCCTTTTCGGGTGCGCGCAGGACGATGTGGGCGATCTGGACGGTCTCGGCCTGCGGTTCCACCCGGCTGTTTTCCAGGAACTGGTCGATTTCGGCCTCGGAGACCGTCAGGCGGTTGTCGACCTCCCGCTCGCGCAGACGGGCGACGATGATCTCCTGGCGGATCTCCTCGCGGAACTTGCTCCAGACGATGCCATCACGTTCGAGCGCCTGGCGGAAATCGGCGAGCGACAGGCGGTTGTTCTCGGCGATCCGCCGCAACGCGGCGTCGAGCTCACCGTCCGAGACCGTCAGGCCGGTCTCCCGGGCGAACTGCAGCTGCGCGCGGTCGAGGATCATTCGCTCGAGCAGCTGGCGTTCGAGGACGTCGCGCGGCGGCAGCTCGACGCCCTGGCCTTTGAGCTGGCGTTCGACGATGGCCAGGCGCGAGCGCAGCTCATGCAGCGTGATGGCCTCGCTGTTGACGACGGCGACGATACGGTCGGCCTCGACGGGGGCACGCGCCGGCTGCGCTTCGAGAGCGCCGGCGAAAAACAACAGGCACGATGCCGCAACAAGGATCAGACGTGTCATCACGGGTTCAATAGCCTCCAAAGACCGGGTCGGCCGTCGGCTGGTTGATGATGCCGTAGCCGGGCACGTTGCGCTTGAGCATGTCGAGCGGGTTCGACCCGATGCGCGCGAGTCCGTTCAGTTCGAGCTGCAGGAACACCGAGGTCGACACCTGCGAGGTCAGCGTGGCGAAGCGGTGGAAGACGATGCGGCCGATCCAGCAGCCCGCATCATACTCGACGCCGGCGAGGCTCTCGATCAGCCGCCGCTCCTTGAGCGAGTGGTTGTAGCGGGCCACGCCGTACCACCCGCCGAATATCGGCCATTGGCCGGAAACGTCGATCTGGCCCACCTGGTCGCGCGTATAGCGGTAGGCCGCGTTGAGCACCTTGGCACTCTCTGGCTGCCAGCGGCCGCCGATGTTGAAGCGCTCGGTGCGGCCGAAGTTGGTGCTGTACTGGACGCCGGTATCGACGAACAGCCGCGGCGCCACCCGGCCGGAAAAGGCCGCGAGCAGGTCGGTCTTGCGGGTGGTGCGCGCCGTTTCGCCGGGCAGGGTGACCTGCTGGTCGCGGAAGTAGAAGCGCTGGCCGACGGCGCCGCGCATCAGCTCGATGCCATTGGCCGGATCGATGAGCCGCGAGACCACCGCCGCGGTGAGCTGGTTGGCGTCGTTGATGCGGTCGTGGCCGCCGTAGCGGTTTTCGCTGAAGATCTGGGCGAAATTGAAATCGATGAGCGCGGAGTCGAACACCGGCAGGCGGCTCTGGTCGCGCGGCGGTACCTTGAGATAGAAGAGCCGGGGCTCGAGCGTCTGGATCATGTCGTGGTCGAACCAGCGCGCCGCGCGCTCGAAGACCAGGCCCGAATCGACGCTGTAGATCGGCACCTCGCGGGAGAGGCGCGACTCCTCCTGCCGGTCGAGCGCGTAGCGGGTCATGTGGATGCCGACCTTGGGCGTCACGAACATGGCCGCCGTCTGCCACGGCAGCGACAGTTGCGGATAGAGCACCATGCGCTCGCCGGTCAGCTGCCCGGCGGGATGATCGAAGCGGACATACTCGGCCAGCATGGTGCCGGTGAGACCGCCGGGCAGATCGGGCCGCAGCGCATTGAGCGACAGTTGCGGCAGCCGCCGGTAGGGGATGCCGACGGGCGCGGCCGGGTCCTGGAGCGTCTGGAAGCTCTGGGCGAGCAGCGCCGCGTTCCACCAGCCCGCGCCATAGGTCAGCATGCCCTGACGCAGCAGGTTCGCCTGGGAGACCATCGCCACCCGCGAGGAGAGGTCGGCGAAATAGGCATAGTCCGAGACACCGTTGATGGCCAGGTTGCCCGCCAGTCCCGAGGCCAGCACGTGGTTGTGCATGAGCGACCAGGCCTTGCGGTCGATGCCGGCGATCTGGTCGTTGGGCAGATACTCGAAGCGCGCCTCGCCGTTGTAGGCACGCTCGAGATAGCGGAACTCCGTGTTGAGCTGAAGGCCGCGGCGCGTGAGCACACGCGGGGCGATCGTCGCATCCATGTTCGGCGCGATGTTCCAGTACCAGGGCACCGTGAGCTCGAGGCCGCTGGTCGTGCTCTGGCCGAAGGTCGGCGCAAGGAGTCCCGTGCGCCGCTTGTTGTTGAGCGGAAAGGTCAGCCACGGCCAGTGGAAGATCGGCGTGTCCTTGAAATAGACGGTGCTGCCGGTCGCCTCGCCGGTCTCGTCGTTGTAGTCGAGCTCGATGTCGCGGGCGCGCAGATACCAGTCGCGCCGCTCCGGCGCACAGGTGCTGTAGGTCGCGTTGCCGAGCCGGTAGAGGCCGTCGCCCTCGAAGTCGAGGCGCTCGGCCTCGCCGCTGGCGGTCAGCGGCTCGCGCGGCAGCGCGTTTTCGACGGTGGTCTTCGGCTGCCGTTTGAGGCTGTAGCGCGGGCGGTCGAACCAGCCCAGGCTCTCGCCGATCTTCAGACGGAGATAGGGGCCGGTGACCACGTCGTCGCCGCGGCGCAGGCAGACGCCGCCCTCGGCCTCGGTTTCATCTTCCGCGTGACGATAGGTGATGCGCTCCGCGGTAAGCAGCGTATCGTCGCGCCGGGCCTCGACGTCGCCTTCGGCGACCGCCTCGACGTCGTTGATGCCGTGGATCTCCCGGGCTTCGAGCTGCGTCGCGCCGGGCGGGAGCCCGGTCGCCGCTTCTTCGGCGCGGGCGGCGCCGGCGACACCGACGAGGACTCCCCAGACGAGAATTGCGCAACAGCCGATCCGCATCGATGTTCCCGGGCGGCACGCCGTGGCGCGCTGCCGGCCAATGTTAAAATCCGCGGGATTCTAACCGACGGGCCGAACCGGTGCAGAGGCAGCAGAACATTGCGGAATGGCTACGGGCCCTGCACCCGGGCCGCTGCTTCGAGCTCGCGCCGGCCTCGGCCGACGCGAGCTTCCGCCGCTATCTGCGCGCCACCTTCGACGACGGTTCCACCCGCATCGTCATGGATGCACCGCCCGAACACGAGGACGTGCGGCCGTGGCTCAACGTGCAGCGTCTCTTTCGCGATGCCGGCGCGCACGTACCCGAGGTCTTCGCCAGCGACACGGAGCGGGGCTTCCTGCTGCTTTCGGACCTGGGTTCGACGACCTACCTCGCCGCGCTCGACGACGCGAACGCCGACCGCCTCTACCGCGAGGCCATCGAGGCGCTGATCCGCATCCAGCAGGCAAGCCGGCCGGGGGAGCTGCCGGCCTACGACCGCGTGCTGCTTAAGCGCGAGCTCGAGCTGTTTCCCGACTGGTACCTCGCGAAGCATGTCGGCCTGGCGCTCTCCGAAACTCAGTCGTCGCAACTCGCCAGCGTGTTCGAGGCGATCCTGAAGATCAACCTCGCCGAGCCGGCCGTCTATGTCCATCGCGACTACCACTCGCGCAACCTCATGGTGACGGAGGACGGCCCCGGCATCATCGACTTCCAGGACGCGGTCTTCGGCCCGATCAGCTATGACCTCGTCTCGCTGTTCAAGGACGCTTACGTCGAATGGCCCGAGGAAAGGACGCTCGACTGGCTGATCCGCTACTGGGAAAAGGCACGCAAGGCCGGCCTGCCGGTGCGCGCGGACTTCGGCGAATTCCATCGCGACTACGAATGGATGGGCGTGCAGCGCCACGTCAAGGTGCTCGGCATCTTCGCCAGGCTCTGGCACCGCGACGGCAAGGATGGCTACTTGAAGGACATGCCGCGCGTCGCCGGCTACCTGCGCGCCGCCTGCGCGCGCTGGCGCGAGCTCGCGCCGCTTGCGCGCATCCTCGACCTCGCCGAGAACCGGCAGGTCCAGGCGGGGTACACGTTTTGAAGTGCATGATCCTCGCGGCCGGGCGCGGCGAGCGCATGCGGCCGCTTTCGGACCGCACGCCCAAGCCCCTGCTGCCGGTGGCCGGCACGCCGCTCGTCGTCTGGCACATCGAGCGGCTGGCGCGCGCCGGCATCCACGAGATCGTCATCAATCACGCCCACCTCGGCGAGCAGATCGAGGCGCTGCTCGACGACGGCAGCGCCTGGGGCGTTGCCATCCGCTACTCGCCCGAACCGGCCGGCGCGCTGGAAACCGCCGGCGGCATCGCCAATGCGCTGCCGCTGCTCGGCGAAGCCCCCTTTCTCGTCGTCAATGGCGACATCTGGTGCGATATCGATCTCGCGGCGCTGCCGACCCTCGCCGCGCATGACCTCGCCCATCTCGTGCTCGTGGCCAACCCGCCCCATCATCCGCAGGGCGACTTCGGCCTCGCGGCGGGCCGCGTCTGTGGCGCACCCCCGCGCCTGACGTTCGCCGGCATCGGCCTCTATCGCCCAGAACTCTTCGCCGGCCTCGAACGCGGCAAGCCGGCGAAACTCGCTCCGCTCCTGCAGGCGGCGATCGCCGCCGATCGCGTCTCCGGCCAGATCCACCACGGCCGCTGGGCCGATGTCGGCACGCCGGAACGACTCGCCGCGCTCGATGAGGAAGTCCGCGCGCACCTATAATCCTAGAAACCGCGGTTGACCGCTCACCGCATCCTTGAGCGCGTGACGTGGTCAGGGTTTGTCGGTATGCTGCCCGGTCACCGAACGGGTGAGTCCGCTACGCACCCGCTGGCACGCCCGGGCGGGCACCCTGCTTTGTCGCTCCTCCTTGCAGGCATGAGCCTGCCGCGTCGTCGCTTCGCGCAGGCCACCCGTCCGAACGCACCATCGGGCGCGTCCAGCCGCGGTTTCTAGGATAATCAGCCGATGGACATCCGGCCCCATCTCGAACGCCGCGCCCGTCTCGTCGAGCGCATGAACACCGCCGGCGGCGGCGTCGCCATCCTGCCCACGGCGCCCGAGCGGCTGCGCAACCGTGACACGCCCTTTCCCTACCGCGCCGACAGCTATTTCCATTACCTCACCGGTTTCACCGAGCCCGAAGCGGTGCTGGTGCTGATCGCCGGCCCGCGCCCGAAGAGCATCCTCTTTTGCCGCGACAAGGACCCGGACCGCGAGATCTGGGACGGCTTCCGCCACGGCCCCAAGGGTGCGCAGGAGACCTTCGGTTTCGACCGCGCCTTCCCGATTTCCCTGCTCGACAAGAAACTGCCGGGGCTGATCGCCGACCAGCCGGCGCTCTGGCATTCGCTCGGTTTCGACCCCGACTGGGACGCCCGGATCGGCCGGGCGCTCAATGCCGTGCGCGCGCAGGCCCGTGCCGGCAAACGCGCACCGCCGGCCATCCACGACCTGCGCGCCGTGCTCGACGAGATGCGTCTGGTCAAGGACGGGCACGAGATCGCGCTGATGCGCCGCGCCGCGGGGATCGCCGCCGCCGCCCACCGGCGGGCGATGCGCGTCACTGCGCCGGGCCGCTTCGAGTACGAGATCGAGGCGGAATTCCTCCACGAATTCCGCCGCCACGGTTGCCAGTTCCCCGCCTACACGCCGATCGTCGCCTCGGGGCCCGGCGCCTGCGTGCTCCACTACGTCGCCAACGACAGACAGATGCAGGACGGCGAGCTCCTGCTGATCGACGCCGGCTGCGAGCTCGACGGCTACGCCTCAGACATCACGCGGACCTTTCCCGTCAATGGCCGCTTCAGCGGCGCGCAAAGGGATGTCTACCAGCTCGTGCTCGCCGCGCAGCAGGCCGCCATCGCCGCCGTCCGGCCGGGCGCGGGCTTCATGGCGCCGCACGAAGCGGCCGTCAAGGTGCTCGCCCAGGGCATGATCGATCTCGGCCTGCTTGCCGGCAGCGTCGACGGCGTCATCGAATCCGAAGCCTACAAGCGCTTCTACATGCATCGGACCAGCCACTGGCTGGGCATGGACGTGCACGACGCCGGCGAGTACAAGGACGGCGGCAACTGGCGCACGCTCGCGCCGGGCATGGTGCTGACCATCGAGCCCGGCTGCTACGTCCGCCCGGCCGACGACGTGCCGGCGGCGTTCCACGATATCGGCGTGCGCATCGAGGACGACGCACTGGTCACCGCCGATGGCTGCGAGATCCTCACCGCCGCGGCGCCGAAGGACATCGCCGCGATCGAGACGCTGATGAAGGAGGGCCGCCCGTGAGCGCACCGGTCGCCATCGTCGGCGCCGGCCCCGCCGGCATGGCACTGGCGCTCGCCCTGCATCGTCAGGGCGTCGCCGCGGAACTCTTCGACGCGCGCCCCCGCGGCGCTGCGAAGACCGACCGGCGCATCCTCGCGCTCTCGCACGGCTCGCGGCAGATCCTCGAGACGCTCGGTGTCTGGGACGCGATCCCGCACACGCCGATCACCACCATCCACGTCTCCCATGCGGGCGGCCTCGGCCGCACCCGGATCACGGCCGCCGACGAGGGCGTGCCCGCGCTCGGCTACGTGCTCGCCGCCGGCGAGCTGGCCGCCCGTCTCGATGCCGCGCTCGATGCCGCCGGCATCGCGGTACGCGACAACGTCCGCATCACCGCCGCGCCCGACGTGCCGCTGACCGTCTGGGCCGAGGGCGCCGTCGGCGATGCGGAGGCCACCGTCCGCGACTACGGCCAGCATGCCGTGATCTGTACCGCGGTGGCCGACGAGCCGCACGCAGGGCGCGCCTGGGAACGGTTCACGCCCGAAGGCCCGGTCGCCGCGCTGCCCTGGGGCCGAGACTACGCGATCGTGCTCACCTGTGCCGCCGGCGAATCCGTGGCGGTCACGGCGCTCGACGAGGCGGGCTTCCTCGACCTGCTCCAGCGTCGCTTCGGCCCGCGCGTGCGCTTCACCGCGGCCGGCGAACGCGCGCTGTTTCCGCTCGGGCTGCGCTACCGAAACTCAGCCGTCGTAACACGCCAGGTCTGGATCGGCAACGCCGCCCAGACGCTGCATCCGGTCGCCGGCCAGGGCTTCAACCTCGCGCTGCGCGACATCTTCGAGCTCGCGCGTGTCCTCACCGATGCCGAGGATCCGGGCGCCGACCTGCTCCTTTCCCGCTACGCGAGGGCCCGCGCGCTCGACCGCCGCGCGACGATCGGCTTCACCGACGCGCTGGTGCGCATCTTCAGCAACGATCTCGCGCCGCTGCGGCACGCGCGCGGCGCGGGACTGCTCGCCCTCGACCTGTTCCCGCCGGCGCGGCACTTCCTTGCCCGGCGCATGATGTTCGGCGCGCGCGGCTGGTGAGGGAACCGGCCTCCCGGGCCGGTGTCGAACTTCGGTGTCGCCGACGGGAGAACGAAGATGAGTGCCGAACACGCCGAAGCCAGCGGCCCCGATCTGACCCAGGGCATCCCGATCACCGAGATTCCGCCTGACACCCCGATCGCGGGGCACGTCGGCGGGGACGCCGTGCTTCTCGTCCGGCACGGCGACCAATTCTTCGCCGTCGGCGCCCACTGCACGCACTATCACGCGCCGCTGGCCGACGGCCTCGTCGCCGGCGAAACGCTGCGCTGCCCCTGGCACCACGCCGCCTTCGACCTGCGCACCGGCGAGGCCCTGACCGCGCCGGCATTCTCGCCGCTGCCCTGCTGGACGACGGAAATCCGTGACGGGAAAGTTTTCGTCTCTCGCCACAAACCGGAGTTGCGGCCCGCGCCGGCCGTCACCGCAAAGCCGCAGCGTATCGTCATCGTCGGCGGCGGCGCAGCCGGCTTCGCTGCGGCCGAGATGCTCCGCCGCAGCGGTCATGCCGGCAGCATCGTCATGCTCAGCGAGGAAGACATGCCGCCCGTCGACCGACCGAACCTGTCGAAGGACTACCTCGCCGGCAGCGCGCCGGAGGACTGGCTGGAACTGCGCCCGCCCACCTGGTACGTGGAAGCCGGCATCGACCTGCGCCTGAAGACGAAGGTCGCGGCCATCGACACCGCGGCGCGCGAAGTGGTGCTCGCCGACGGCGCCCGCCTGCCCTGGGACAAACTGCTCATGGCGACCGGCAGCGAGCCCGTGCGCCTGGCCATCCCCGGCATGGATCGGCCGCACGTCTTCACGCTGCGCAGCGCCGCCGACAGCCGCGCGATCATCGCCCGCGCCGCCGGCGCACGCTGCGCCGTGGTGCTGGGCGCGAGCTTCATCGGTCTCGAGGTCGCTGCGGCGCTCTCCGCGCGCGGCCTCGAGGTGCATGTCGTCGCGCCGGAGGCTGTGCCGATGGCCCGCGTCCTCGGCCCGGAACTGGGCGGCTTCGTCCGTCGCCTGCACGAGGCGCACGGCGTGCGCTTCCATCTCGGTGACACAGCGTCGGCGATCGGGGATACGCGCGTGACGCTCGCCAGCGGCGCCACCATCGATGCCGACCTGGTGGTCGCCGGCGTCGGCGTGCGCCCGCGGCTCACGCTCGCCGAAGGCGCCGGGCTCGCGCTCGATCGCGGCGTCCTCGTCGATCCGTATCTCGAGACCAGCGTGCCCGGCATCTACGCCGCCGGCGACATCGCCCGTTGGCCGGATGTCCGCAGCGGCCAGGCGATCCGCGTCGAGCACTGGGTCGTCGCCCAGCGCCAGGGCCAGACGGCCGCGCGCAACATGCTCGGCGGCCACGAGCGCTTCGAAGCGGTGCCCTTCTTCTGGAGCCAGCACTACGACGTCGTGATCAGCTACGTGGGCCATGCGGAGACTTGGGACGAACTGAAAATCGAGGGCGACATCGAGACCCGAGACTGCCTGCTGCGCTACCGGCGCCATGGCCGCACACTCGCGGTGGCCTCGATCTTCCGCGACCTCGACAGCCTTAAGGCCGAGCTCGAACTCGAGCGCACCTGAGCGCGGTTTTTGCGGCAGGACAAGCACTTTCGGGCAACACCTCACGCGGCAGATGACGTGAGCGGAAGCCGCGGCCGGCGGGGTCGCACGTCGCTGCCCAAAGTTTAGGCAAGCGCGTGTAGAATCCGCGCCTTCTCCGCAACGCCCGGCTCCTTGCATCCGTCATGCAGTTTCTCGGCTTCACGCTGCGCAACCATCTCTTCCTCGCGCCGAT
This sequence comes from uncultured Rhodocyclaceae bacterium, assembly GCA_964530115.1. Classification (GTDB taxonomy): domain Bacteria; phylum Pseudomonadota; class Gammaproteobacteria; order Burkholderiales; family Rhodocyclaceae; genus Fen-999. The sequence continues at coordinate 11,542 of CAZGYD010000115.1, forward strand.
GGCCGGCGTCACCGACCGGCCGTTCCGCCAGCTTTGCAAACGGCTCGGCGCGGGGCTCGCCGTCTCCGAGATGGTGACCTCGAACTCGCTGCTCTATGGCAGCGCCAAGACGCGCCGGCGCGCCGACCACGCAGGCGAGGTGGAGCCGAAGTCCATCCAGATCGCGGGCGCCGATCCGCGAATGATGGCCGAGGCGGCGAAATACAACGTCGACCGCGGCGCCCAGATCATCGACATCAACATGGGTTGCCCGGCCAAGAAAGTCTGCAACGTCATGGCCGGCTCGGCACTGATGCAGGACGAGCCACTGGTGGCGAGGATCCTCGAGGCCGTCGTCCGCGCGGTGCCCGAGACACCGGTGACACTCAAGTTCCGCACCGGCTGGAACCGCCAGAACAAGAACGCGCCGACCATCGCGCGCATCGCCGAGGACTGCGGCGTGCGCGCCATCGCCATCCATGGCCGCACGCGCGCCGACCAGTACATGGGCGAGGCGGAATACGACACCATTGCGCTGGTGAAAACGCTAGTGAAGATTCCGGTGATCGCCAACGGCGACATCGACTCGCCGCAGAAGGCGAAGCACGTGCTCGATTACACGAAGGCCGACGGCCTGATGATCGGCCGCGCGGCCCAGGGCCGGCCCTGGATCTTCCGCGAGATCGAGCACTATCTCGCCACCGGGACGCTGCTGCCACCGCCCTCGGCCGGGGAGATCCACGCCATCCTGCGCGATCATCTCGCCGATCTCTACGCCTTCTACGGCGAAGAGACCGGCGCCCGGGTCGCGCGCAAGCACATCGGCTGGTACACCAAGGGCATCGAGGGCAGTGCGAAGTTCCGTCATGCCATGAACGCCCTGACCACCGCGGACGAACAGCTGGCGGCCGTCGACGAGTTCTTCCTCGCCCGGCCCCCCGGCGACGCCCCCTACCGCAAAGCCGCATGAGCACCCGATGAGCAACGACATTTCCGACTGCGTGCGGCGCACGCTCAACCGCTATTTCCGCGACCTCGACGGCGAACGTCCGCACGCCATCTACGAGATGGTGCTCTCGGCAGTCGAGAAGCCGATGCTCGAGGTGGTCATGAAGCAGGCCGGGGGCAACCAGACGGTCGCGGCCGAGATGCTCGGCATCAACCGCAACACGCTGCGCAAGAAACTCACCGAACACGATCTCCTCTGAGGTGGCATACATGAAAGTTGAGCAGGCATTGATCAGCGTTTCCGACAAGCGCGGCATCGTCGATTTCGCACGCGAGCTCGCCGCCATGGGCATCCGCATCCTCTCGACCGGCGGCACCGCGAAGCTGTTGCGCGACGCCGGCATTGCGGTCACCGACGTCTCCGACTACACCGGTTTCCCCGAGATGCTCGATGGCCGGGTCAAGACCCTGCACCCGAAGGTTCATGGCGGCATCCTCGGCATCCGCGGCAACGCCGAGCACGAGGCGACGATGAAGGCACACGGCATTCCGCCCATCGATCTCGTCGTCGTGAACCTCTACCCTTTCGCCCAGACCGTGGCGAAGAAGGATTGCACGCTCGAGGACGCGATCGAGAACATCGACATCGGCGGCCCGGCCATGGTCCGCGCGGCGGCCAAGAACCATGGCAATGAAGCCGGCGGCGTCGGCGTGGTCACCGATCCTGCCGACTATCCGACGATCATCGAGGAGCTCAAGGCCAACGGCGGCGCCCTGCCCTACCTGATCCGCTTCGAGCTGGCCAAGAAGGCCTTCGTCCATACCGCGCGCTATGATGCCGCGATCGCCAACTGGCTGACCGGACTCGACGAGGAGAACAAGCCGGGCCTCTTCCCGGACCGTCTGCAACTCGCGTTCGACCTGGTCGACACCCTGCGCTATGGCGAAAACCCGCACCAGAAGGCGGCCTTCTACCGCGAGTCCGAACCGGCGGCCGGCAGCATCGCCAACTTCGAGCAGCTCCAGGGCAAGGAGCTCTCCTACAACAACATCGCCGACGCCGATGCCGCCTGGGAGTGCGTCAAGGCCTTCGACACCACGGCCTGCGTGATCGTCAAGCACGCCAACCCCTGCGGCGTCGCCGTCGCCCCGACCGCGCTGGAGGCCTATCGCAAGGCCTTCAAGACCGACCCGACCTCGGCCTTTGGCGGCATCATCGCCTTCAACACGGTGATCGACAAGGCGACGGCCGAGGCCGTTTCCGCCCAGTTCGCCGAAGTGATCATCGCTCCCGAGATCACCGCCGAGGCACGCGCGGTGTTCGCCGCCAAGCAGAACCTGCGCGTGCTCGTCGTGCCGCTCGGCAAGGGGAGCGGCACGGCCTTCGACTTCAAGCGCGTCGGCGGCGGCCTCCTCGTGCAGACCGCCGATACCGCGAGCATCACCGAGGCCGATCTCAAGGTGGTGACCAGGCGCGCGCCCACACCGCAGGAAATGGCCGACCTGCTCTTCGCCTGGCGCGTCGCCAAGTTCGTCAAGTCGAACGCCATCGTCTACTGCAAGGACGGCATGACCACCGGTGTCGGCGCCGGGCAGATGAGCCGTGTCGACTCGGCGCGCATCGCCGCGATCAAGGCCGAGAACAACGGCCTGACGGTGGCCGGCTCGGTGGTCGCCTCGGACGCCTTCTTCCCGTTCCGCGACGGGCTCGACGTGCTGGCGAAGGCCGGCGCCACCGCCGTCATCCAGCCGGGCGGCTCGGTGCGCGATGCCGAAGTCATCGCCGCGGCCGACGAGCAGAACGTCGCCATGGTGTTCACCGGCTTCCGCCATTTCCGCCACTGAGATGCGCCGCTTGCTCCTCGCCCCCGTGGCGGCCGCGGTGCTCGCCGGGCCCCCGGCTGCGATCGCCGCGGACAAGCCGGGCTGGCTCGACGCCGCGCGAAGCGAAGTCGCGGAAACCTGGCACCGCGGCACGACCGAGTATTACTTCACGTTCCGCACCTGGCACACGCCCTGGGCCTACAGCGAGGAAAAGAACAGCCAGTACCAGAACTGGCCGCCCGGATTCGGCATCGGTCGCGGCCATTTCGACGACAAGGGCAACTGGCACGGCGTCTATGCGATGGGCTTCCAGGACTCGCACTTCAAGCCCGAATGGGTGCTCGGCTACGGCTGGAAGAAATACTGGGCGGGGCCGTGGGATACCCGCCTCGGTCTCGGCTACACCGCCGGCCTGTCGGCACGCGCGGACATCGGCCACTACGTGCCGTTTCCGATCCTGCTGCCGATCGCCTCGGCCGACCTCGGCAACTTTTCGCTCGAAGCGGCCTATGTGCCGGGCGGCAAGGGCTACGGCAACGTCATGCTGCTCTGGGTGAAGTGGCGCAGCGGCAGCAACCACATTCTGGGATGGACACCATGAAGATCCTCGTCGTCGGCTCAGGCGGCCGCGAACACGCCCTCGCCTGGCGCATCGCCCAGGCACCCGGTCTGCAGAAGGTGATCGTCGCGCCGGGCAACGCCGGCACGGCGCGCGAGCGCGAACTGGAAAACCTGCCGGTCACCGACATCCACGCGCTTGCCGACCATGCCGAGAAGGAAAAGGTCCATCTCACGGTCGGCGGCCCCGAGGCGCCGCTCGCCGCGGGCATCGTCGACGTCTTCCGCGAACGCGGCCTGCGCATCTTCGGACCGACGAAGGCCGCGGCACAACTCGAAAGCTCCAAGGACTTCGCCAAGCGCTTCATGGCCCGCCACGGCATTCCGACCGCCGAATTCGCCACCTTCTCGGATGCCCAGGCCGCGCATGCCTACGTCGAGAACAAGGGCGCGCCGATCGTCATCAAGGCCGACGGGCTCGCCGCCGGCAAGGGCGTGGTCGTCGCCATGTCGCTCCACGAGGCACACGCCGCGATCGACATGATGCTCACCGACAACCGCATGGGCGATGCCGGCGCGCGTGTGGTCATCGAGGAATTCCTCGAGGGCGAGGAGGCCAGCTTCATCGTCATGGCCGACGGCCGGCACGTGCTGCCGCTCGCCACGAGCCAGGACCACAAGCGGCTCAGGGACGGCGACGAGGGCCCCAACACCGGTGGCATGGGCGCCTATTCGCCGGCGCCCGTGGTTACGCCGCAGGTCCATGCCCGGGCGATGCGCGAGGTGATCCTGCCGACGATCCAGGGCATGGAGAAGGACGGCATCCCCTACACCGGCTTCCTCTACGCCGGCCTGATGATCCGGCCGGACGGCAGCCTGCGCGTGCTCGAGTTCAACTGCCGGATGGGCGATCCGGAAACGCAGCCGATCATGATGCGGCTGAAGACCGATCTCGTGAAGCTGCTCGACGCCGCGATCGACGGCCGCCTCGACCGGGTCGAGGCCGAATGGGACCGCCGGGTCGCGCTCGGCGTGGTCCTCGCCGCCGCCGGCTATCCCGACGCGCCGAGGAAGGGCGACGCGATCCACGGCCTGCCCACCGGCGACGGCCCCGGGGATGCTCACGTCTTCCATGCCGGCACCGCGCTCTCCGGCAACGAGGTCGTCACCGCCGGCGGCCGCGTGCTCTGCGTCACCGCCCTCGGCGACAGCGTCCGCGCGGCGCAGAAGCGCGCCTACGAGATCGTCGATGGCATCCGTTTCGATGGCATGCAGTACCGGCGCGACATCGGCCACCGTGCGATCAAACGCTGAGCAGACGGTGAGGCTTCGCCCCATCCCTCGCTTCGCTCGGGACCGCCGCTTCGCGGCGTCCTGCGCCCTTCGTGCTGGTCAGCCGTGGTGACACGCCAGCCTGACCCGCGGGCCTTCCGCGACTACCTGACCAGCCTACAGGAGCGCATCGTCTCGTCGCTCGAAGCCTTCGACGGCAAGCCGTTCCGGCGCGATGCCTGGCGCCTGTCTCCTATACACATACGGCGCGGCCGACGAGCTACCCTGTGTTGAGCTCGCTGGTCGGCGTCTCCTAATATCCATTATATATAACTGAAGATGTGGC
>CAZGYD010000116.1:0-4851 GCA_964530115.1 uncultured Rhodocyclaceae bacterium
AGGCGTTCGTGGAGATGGATCTCAAGCGCCTGCTCTCGAAGGTCATCCGCCAGGGCGTGTTCATCGACGTCAAGGCGAAGTTCGACCGCCAGGCGCTCGTCAATGCCGGCCTGCGGGTCTGGAGGTTGTGAGCGGTCAGGACGGAAGGCTTCCCGCCGGTTCGCCGGCGAAGCGCGGGCCAGCGGCCCGCACCGTATCGAGGATGCGCATCGGCGACTCCCGATCGTCCCCGCTCGAGGGATTATCGTCCCCATGCCGGGGATGATACGAAGGCGCTGGGAAACGCCCGCCCCCGATTCGATGTCGTCACCGGCCGGGAAGCGTTCTCCGTGGCCGCGATCTGCGAGGACATCTTCGACGGCGACGCAGCCGGGCTCACCCGGCGGCGGCGGAGGCTATCGCTCCGTCGCTGCCTTCCGGCTGGCGTATTACGACGGCTGAGTTTCAGGGGCAAGGCCCAAGAAGCAAGTGAAGAAGATCGAGGGGGCGAGGAGCCGGCGGGGCCGGCGCGCGGCAATGGAAAAGGGCTCCCGAAGGAGCCCTTTCGCTTGTGGCCTCGAGGCCAGGGACGCAGCGCGCGGCTGAGGCTTAGCCCTGCTTGCGCCGGCGGGCCATGAAGCCGATGGCGCCAAGGCCGGCAAGCATCATCGCCCACGTTCCCGGCTCGGGGACGGGCTGGGCCATGGCCGTCCAGCTATAGAGCCCCTGACCACCCGCACCGGCACCTACACCGGTCACGACGAGCGAATAGTCGCCCGCTGCCAAATAACCGGATACCGGTTGGTAATCGCCGGGAGTCGAAGGGCCGTACAACGAAGTGCCCGTTCCATTCAACCCATCAAACAACTGAACCGACAGGTTCGTAATGTCGAAAATGGTCAGGCTCACCGGGAAGGTGATCGACAGTGGATTGTCGGCAATCACGCCACCGACCACCGGATACGAGGCTGACACGTTGAAGTTGAAAACGTCCGTGAAGCTGCCCGTAACTGGGTTGATGCCGTACTGCGGCGTCGGATTGAGATCCGTGGGCAGGTTGTAGGTGGTTGCCCCGGCAGAACCCGCGGCAAACGCGGAAACAGCGCCGGTAAGAATGGTCTTGCGAAGGATGGATGCGAGCTTCATGTGTTTTCTCCCCTGGAACCGGATTCGGATTTTCGTTCATCATAGCGAAGGGGCGACGGGCCATGCAAGTGAAATTTTCGTTGCCGATCCGGAAAAAAGGGGGGATTAGTCCGTTCGGACTAATCGATCGGCAGCCGGCCCCCCGTGCTCACCGGCGGGCGGCGGGGCGACGGCACCATCGATTCACGCGATTGATCCGAACGGGCCCTTGCCGGCGGCCATGAGGGCCGGGATGATGCGCGCCTTATGGAGTTCATTTTCCGCAGGGAATTGCTGACGCGCGCGGTGGCGGGCTTTCTGGCCGGGAGTTTCGTGGCCGGCCTGTTCCTGGGCGGCTCGCAGCCGGAGGCCGTCGGGCTCTTCCCGCCGCCGTGGGACAAGCTCGTTCATATGCTCGCCTTCGGCGGCTTCACGGTGCTGGTGGAACTGGCCTTCTGGCCGCCGATTTCCGTGCTCGTCGCGCTGCCGCTGCTGGTCTCCGCCGCGGACGAGTTCCATCAGGCGATCCTGCCCGGCCGCGAAGCCAGCGTGGCCGACTGGGTCGCCGGCGCGGTCGGCACGGCGCTGGCCGTGTGGCTCCTCAGGCGCACCCGAGTGCGGGAAGCGGTGGAGTTCCTGCTCGACTATTGACCCGGCGCCAATGGCCGCGGGCGGATCAGACCAGCACGACGTCGGAAACGTTCACCGTCACCCGCAGGTCGCCGCCATAGCAGACGAGCCGATGCTGCCGGCGCCGGGCCGCGGCGACGAGGAAGCGGTTCTCGGGTTCCGCGCCCCGGCGGCGCAGGGTTCGGGTCACCTTCTCGAACACGTGCCGCTTGAGGCTGACGATGCGGCCGACGTAGGTTTCGGGATTTGTCATTGTCGTGTCCCCCGCCTTGTCTCCATGGCAGGCTTTGATGCTCCGGCCCGCCCTTCTCCTTGGCCCGCATCCTTGCCCAAGGGCGGGCTTTCCGTAAATGGCCCGTTCGGGCTAAGACGAAAGGCATACGCAACGCGAATAGTCCGGACGGACTATGGCGTTCCGGATTCCGGCGTGATATTCATTCGTCCTGAATCGTCACATCGTGACAAATCGATGAAATAGCTGAGAACTTTCCGCCTGTTGGCTTTTTTCCGAATTCGAGCATCCGCCGGCGGCCATCTATAATGAGTTGGGACAATCGAGAAAGAAAGGGGAAAGATCATGGCCAGGCAAGAAACGAACAAGCCCCTCCGCGCCATGAAGGCGCTGGCCGTCACGCTCGCGCTTCTGGGCGCCGGCGCCGCCCAGGCGGGTTCGTGCTCGGTGCCGCCCGGCGCGCTGACGGGCGTGCTCGAATCCCCGGGGGAGGCGACATTCAGCTATTTGAATACCAGCGGGCAGGCGTGGGGCGTATTCAGCTTCGGCCTCTTCGGCTGCGGCACGCTGGACGGCGCAGGGCCTGACCTTGGCCTCTTGGGGAGGGCGGATCTGTTCGAGCTCACGGTCAACGGCAATGAGACGATGTACGGCTTCTTCAGGATGGGCGGGGGGGGCCAGAGCAGCGCGTGGCTCGACGAATATGGCCGGGGCGGCGGCTCGAACCTGACGTGGTCGACCTTCAGCCCGGGCTTTGACCAGGGTGGTACAACCCTCGTCAGCCTGACGATCCCGCTTCTGGCGGGCAACAACGCGCTCAAGTTCCGCTATTACACGGACATTCCGCAGGGAATCAACAACGAGGGCTGGGGCGTGACCTCCTTCACGGTGACGCCGGTGCCCGAGCCCGGAACCTGGGGCATGCTGCTCGCCGGCCTCGGTCTCGTGGGCGCGATGGCGCGGCGGCGCCGCGCCTGAACGGGGCTGAAGACAAGCCGACGACGGGGCGCTGCGGCGCCCCGTTTTCTTTGTGACACCTCGAGGCACGGAGACGTCACCGCTGGGCTCGCCCTGATGATGCAGGTATCATTGACCATCCGCTTCCGATCGTCTCTCGACTGACATGATCCTTCTACCGGTGATCCTTTCCGGCGGCTCGGGCACCCGGCTGTGGCCGCTTTCGCGCGAGAAACACCCCAAGCAGCTGCTGCCGCTGGTCGGCGAGGAGGCCTTGCTGCAGGCGACCGTGCGCCGGCTCGACGGCCTGCCGGACGTCGCCGCCCCACTGCTCGTCTGCAACGAGGAGCACCGCTTCATCGTCGCCGAGCAGGTGCGCCAGCTCGGCCGCGAGGGTACGGTGCTGCTCGAGCCCATGGGCCGCAACACGGCGCCGGCGCTGACGCTCGCGGCGCTCCTCGCGTCTTACGAAGGGGATGATCCGGTCATGGTGGTGATGCCGGCCGACCACGTGATCCTCGACGAGGACGTGTTCCGGCAGGCGGTGGCCACCGCCGCGGCCCTGGCCGAGCGCGGGCGCGTGGTCACCTTCGGCATCGTCCCGGACTGCCCGGAGACGGGCTACGGCTACATCCGCGTCGGCGAACCGCTCGATGACCATTCCGGCGCCCGCGAGCTCGCCGGCTTCGTCGAGAAGCCGGACCTCGAGACGGCCCAGCGCTATCTCGATGCCGGCGATCACCTGTGGAACAGCGGCATCTTCGTGCTCAGGGCCTCGGTCTGGAAATCGGCGATCGGCCTGTGCCGGCCGGACATCCTCTCGGCCTGCGCGACGGCGCTTGCCCTGCCGAAGGCCGACGGCGACTTCGTGCGCCTGGACGAGGCGGCTTTCGCCGCCTGCCCGGCCGATTCGATCGACTACGCGGTCATGGAACGGATCGCCAAGGGCATGCCGGGCCTGCCGCCGGCGGCGGTGATCCCGCTCGCCGCGGGCTGGTCGGACGTCGGCGCTTGGAGCTCGCTCTGGCAGGTGCTGCCGAAGGATGAGGCCGGCAACGCCAGCCGCGGCGACGTGATGCTGCACGACACCCGGGACACGCTGGCGATCTCCGAGAGCCGGCTGGTGGCCTGCGTGGGCGTGAGCGACCTGGTGGTCGTGGAAACGCCGGACGCCGTCCTCGTCGCGCACAAGGAGCGCTCCCAGGACGTGAAGAAGATCGCCGAGCGGCTCAAGCTCGACGAGCGCATCGAGCTCAGCCAGCACCGCAAGGTCCATCGTCCCTGGGGCTGGTACGACGGCGTCGACGCCGGCGACCGCTTCCAGGTCAAGCGCATCATCGTCAAGCCGGGCGCCTCGCTCTCGCTGCAGATGCACCACCACCTCGCCGAGCACTGGGTGGTCGTGCGCGGCACGGCCAAGGTGACGCGCGGCGACGAGGTGCTGCTGCTCACCGAGAACCAGTCGACCTACATTCCCCTCGGCGTCAAGCACCGGCTGGAGAATCCCGGCAAGCTGCCGCTGGAGTTGATCGAGATCCAGTCCGGCCCCTACCTCGGCGAGGACGACATCACCCGCTTCGAAGACCCCTACGGCCGCAACTGAAGCCCGGGCCGCTGGTTTCCTTCACCGCCAGGAACGCAACGGCCGCGAAGAAAGAGCGTTTCACGACGGAGAACGCAGCGAGCGCAGCGCGGAAACGAACGGGGTCCGGCGAGGCCGGGTTCGACGCCGTCGCCGACGTTTCGCCGCGAGGCATGGATTTCACCCCGGAGCTTTCCGAAGCCGCCCGTCGTTCGGCGAGACGAGGTTGTCACCGCTGGCCTTGTCGCTTACCTCTTGCTCCTTGCCCCTCGCCCCTCGTCTCTCGCTTCCGGTCTCCCGGATCTTCCTAACGCCCTTTGCATCCTTTGCGGTGAATCCTGCTTTT
>CAZGYD010000117.1:0-1691 GCA_964530115.1 uncultured Rhodocyclaceae bacterium
CCTCCCAGCCGGTGATCATCGCCTTGATGTGCGATAGCGGCGTGGCGCTCGGCCACCTGATCGGCGCCTACATGATGCTGATCTTCGTGATCGCCCATGTCTATCTCACCACCACCGGCGCCACGCCGCTATGGCACATCAAGGCGATGAGCACCGGCTGGGAGGGAGTGCACTGATTGCCAAGTTGATTGATGGCCTCGAGTTGATCCCCGCTGCGGCGTGGATTTTTTTCGTCTTCGGCCGGGGTGGCGCCCGGCAGGTGCCGTGCCGCCAGCGCCGATTTTTTTGCAGCGGAAGAGAGCGGAAGAGGAATGAAAAACGGCGGCCCGCAGGCCGCCGTTCCTGGGAGAAGACGGGCTTAGCAGCCGGCGGTCTTCTTGAACGAGGAGCTCAGGTTGTTCTGGGCGTCGTCGTATTTGACCCGCACTTCGTCGCCCTTGACGATGCGCTTGTCCTTGAACTTGTCGAGCGTTAGATCGTCCTTGATCAGCACGGTGACTTCGGCGCCACCCTTGACGTTCTTCAGCACGACCGTAGCCGACTTGCCATCCGGCGCCATCTTGATTTCCTGCACGGTGCCGACCATCTTGACATCGGCGGCCGAGGCGACGGGCGAGAAAGCAACGACGGAAGCGGCGAGGGCGGCGGCAACGGCAAACTTTTTCAGCATGATTCGAAATCCTCCAGAAAAGGGAACTACGATCCAATAACGCGACCGGCGATGGAAAGTTTACACCGCCGGTCGCACCGCGCCAAATCAGAACTTCACTTCGAGCGTGCCGTAGAGGTCGTAGGCCTTGGAGAGCGGCGTCATGGTCATCATGTTGCTGGCGTTTACGTCGCTGATCTTGACCGGCGCGCCGACCCAGTTGTTGCTGCCGGTGTATTTGAAGTCGTAGTACTGGAAGCCGAGGCGGAAGAAGCTCTTGGCCATGGCCGAGGCGATCGGCTTGGCGTCGAATTCCTGGATCAGGTAGACCTCATACACGTTGCCGCGCGTGCCGACCTTCGAGGTCCACATGTCGGCGGAAGCCGGCGCGAAGGTGATCCAGTTCTTGCTGCCGTGGTTGTATTCGAAGCCGAGCTTGGTCTTCGACGGCAGGTCGTAACGCAGGCCGAGGAAGACCGCGCCGCCGGTCTTGTCCTTCGGCGCTTCGGGCTGGAAGAAGGCACCGGTCAAGAGACCCTGGAAGCCGAACTGCGCCGAGACGTTGTCGTTCGGGTGAGTGCGGCTCAAGGCCAGATCGGCGAAGTAGTAGAGCTCGCCCTTGCCGACGTTCTTCACCTTGCCCATGATGCCGGCGCCGAACCAGTCGATGTCGCCGAGGTTGGTCTTCGGCATCGTCGTGCCGAAGTAGGTGTTGTGCATCTTCGGCGCATCGAAGATGTTCATGCCGCGGTTCCATTGCAGCCAGACGCGCGTCGCGCCGGTGTCGATCGGCACGATCGAGATGCCGACCATGTCGGTATCCTCGAGCGAGTTGCCGGGCGACCATTTGAAGCCGCTCTCGAAGCCGCGGCCATAGCAGACCTTGGCATAGCCGCCGGGCAGCGCGTCGCTGTCGAAGCCGTAACCTAGCGTCATGCCGTCGAAGGCGTAATCGACCAGGAGCGCGGGCGTGCCGCCGCGGCCGGGCCATTCGGTGTTGTACTTGAGGTTGGTCGGCGCGCCCTGCGTCGAAGGCCGGCGG
>CAZGYD010000118.1:0-17631 GCA_964530115.1 uncultured Rhodocyclaceae bacterium
GGTCGAAGCCGACGTTGCCGAGCACCTCGTAGGCGCGGTCGGACAGCTCGATGCGCAGCCCGCGCTCGGCCAGCCGCTTCTCCAGCCCGGCCAGCTGGATGCGCGCGATCTGCTTGATCTGCGCCTTGTCCAGCGGGTGGAACACCACGATGTCGTCGAGCCGGTTGATGAACTCCGGGCGGAAGTGCGCCTGCACCACGCCCATCACCGCCGCCTTCATCTTGGTGTAGCCCTCCGGCGAGTCGTCGCCGGCCAGCTCCTGGATCATCTGGCTGCCGAGGTTGGAGGTCATCACGATCACGGTGTTGCGGAAGTCCACCGTGCGCCCCTGGCCGTCGGTGAGGCGGCCGTCGTCCAGCACCTGCAGCAGGATGTTGAACACGTCCGGGTGCGCCTTCTCCACCTCGTCCAGCAGGATCACGCTGTACGGCCGGCGGCGCACCGCCTCGGTCAGGTAGCCGCCCTCCTCGTAGCCGACGTAGCCCGGGGGCGCGCCGATCAGGCGGCTGACCGCGTGCTTCTCCATGAACTCGCTCATGTCGATGCGCACCATCGCATCGCTGCTGTCGAACAGGAACTCGGCCAGCGCCTTGCACAGCTCGGTCTTGCCGACGCCGGTGGGGCCAAGGAACAGGAACGAGCCGCTCGGGCGGTTGGGGTCGGACAGCCCGGCGCGCGAGCGGCGGACCGCGTCGGACACCACCCGGATCGCCTCGTCCTGGCCGACCACCCGGGCGTGCAGCGCCTGCTCCATCTTCAGCAGCTTCTCGCGCTCGCCCTCCAGCATCTTGCTGACCGGGATGCCGGTCCAGAGGCTGACCACCTCGGCGATCTCCTCGGCGGTGACCTTGTCCTGGAGCAGGCGGAAGCCCTTCTGCTCGGCCTCCTGCGCGGCCTTGAGCTGCTTCTCCAGCTCGGGGATGCGGCCGTACTGGATCTCGCTCATGCGGGCGTAGTCCTGGCGCCGCTGCGCGGCCTCCAGCTCCAGCTTGGCCTGCTCGATCTGCTCCTTGATCTTGGTCGCGCCCTGCAGGGTCGCCTTCTCCGCCTTCCAGATCTCCTCGAGGTCGGCGTACTCGCGTTCGAGCGCGTCGATCTCCTTCTCGAGGTCGGCCAGGCGCTGGCGGCTGGCCTCGTCCTTCTCCTTCTTCAGCGCCTCGCGCTGGATCTTGAGCTGGATCAGCCGGCGCTCCTTGCGGTCCAGCTCCTCCGGCTTGGAGTCGATCTCCATGCGGATGCGGCTGGCGGCCTCGTCCATCAGGTCGATCGCCTTGTCCGGCAGCTGGCGGTCGGGGATGTAGCGGTGCGACAGGGTGGCCGCGGCCACGATCGCCGGGTCGGTAATCTCGACCCCGTGGTGGACCGCGTACTTCTCCTTCAGCCCGCGCAAAATGGCAATCGTGTCCTCCACCGAGGGCTCGCCCACGAACACCTTCTGGAAGCGGCGCTCGAGCGCGGCATCCTTCTCGATGTACTTGCGGTACTCGTCCAGGGTGGTGGCGCCGATGCAGTGCAGCTCGCCGCGCGCCAGCGCCGGCTTGAGCATGTTGCCGGCGTCCATGGCACCCTCGGCCTTGCCGGCGCCGACCATGGTGTGGATCTCGTCGATGAAGAGGATGATCCGCCCCTCGTCCTGGGCGATCTCCTTCAGCACCGCCTTCAGCCGTTCCTCGAACTCGCCGCGGTACTTCGCCCCGGCGAGTAGCGCCGCCATGTCGAGGCTGAGCACCTTCTTGTCCTTGAGCGTTTCCGGCACCTCGCCATTGACGATGCGCTGCGCCAGGCCCTCGACGATCGCCGTCTTGCCCACGCCCGGCTCGCCGATCAGCACGGGGTTGTTCTTGGTCCGCCGCTGGAGGATCTGGATCGCGCGGCGGATCTCGTCGTCGCGGCCGATCACCGGATCGAGCTTGCCGGCCCGGGCGCGCTCGGTGAGATCGAGCGTGTATTTCTTCAGCGCCTCGCGCTGCCCCTCGGCTTCCTGGCTGCCGACGTTCTGGCCGCCGCGGATGGCATCGATCGCCTTCTCCAGCGCCGGCCGCGAGAGGCCGTGCTCCTTGAGGAGCCGCCCGGTCTCGCCCTTGTCCTGTGTCAGCGCCAGCAGGAACATCTCGCTGGCGATGAACTGGTCGCCGCGCTTTTGCGCCTCCTTGTCGGTGAGGTTGAGCAGGTTCGAGAGATCGCGGCCGATCGACACCTCGCCGCCGTGGCCCTCGACCTGCGGCAGGCGGTCGATCGCCGCGTCGAGCGCCTTCTTGAGCGGCGCGACATTGACACCGGCGCGCGAGAGCAGCGAGGCCGTCGCGCCGTCCTCCTGATTGAGCAGCGCGAGCAGCAAATGCTGCGGCTCGATGATCTGGTTGTCGTGGCCGACGGCGAGGCTCTGGGCGTCGGCCAGCGCCTGCTGGAACTTGGTCGTGAATTTGTCGAAGCGCATGTGGGCATCCCCTCAAAAGTCTCTGATGCCGAAGTGGGGATCGGCGGACGGATTTCAATCGAAACCTGCGATCGATCGCCCTTGCCGCCGCCCGCAGGGGCGCGATCGGCCGGGCCTGCCACGCGGTCCCGGCACGAATGGCGAAAAGCGCCGGGCGGACGCAGCCACCCGGCGGAAGGAAAGGCGAAGGGAAATTACTCGACGCTGACGCGCGTCGCGCGCACCGGCTTCGTCTCCAGCTTGGGCAGCTCGATGCGCAGCACGCCGTTGTGGTAGCTGGCCCGGGCCGCCTCGGTCTTCACCGGCGCAGGCAGCGGCACCACGCGGCGGAAGCTGCCGTAGGCGCACTGCATGACGCGCCAGCGGCCCTCGCCGCTCTCCCTCTGGAAGCGCTTTTCGCCCGAGACGGTCAGCGTGTCCTCGGTCACGTCGATGGCGAGGTCCTCCTTCTCCATGCCCGGGACCTCGAGGCGCACGACGACGCGCCGCTCGTCCTCGAAGACGTCGCCGCCGAGCATGGCCCAGGCGCGGCTCGGCAGCCAGGTCAGGTCATCGACCTCGCCCGCTGCCGGCAGCTCGGTCTTCTCGCCGGGCCGGAAGCGGGTCAGGGCGCCGGCGGCGCTCTGCCAGAGGTGCCGCCAGCCCTCGGCTACGGAATCCCACAGCCCCTGGACGTTCTCCTTGAGATCTTCCAGTTTCATGACGGCCTCCTTGCCAACGGCGTCAGGCGATCTGGACGGTCACCTTGCGCGGCTGCAGGTGCTCGGCCTTCGGGATGCGCAGCCTGAGCACGCCGTGCTCGAACGCGGCGCTCACCTTGTCGCTGTCGAGCTCCTTCGACAGCGTGAATACCCGCCGGTAGCGCGGCAGGCCGATCTCGGCGTAGGTTGCCTCCATGTCCTTCGGGATGTCGAGCTGCAGCTCGCCCTCGATGATCAGCGTCTCGCCCTCGACCTGGACGGCGAGCTTGTCCTTCGGCACGCCCGGCAGGTCGGCGACGAGGGTGATGCCCTGGGCATCCTCGATCACGTCCACCGGCGGCAGGAGCGCCTGCTGTTCCTCGCGCCGGACTTCGGTACCCGGAGTCGTCTTCTCGGTCATGGTCGGTCCTCCTCACTGGATGGCGATGCGCCGCGGCTGCGCGGCTTCCTTGCGCGCGATGCTGATGTGCAGCACCCCGTCGCGGTAGCGCGCGGTGACGGCATTCGGATCGACGTCGTCCGGCAGGCTGACGACGCGGCGGAAGCGGCCCTCGAAGCGTTCGTCGATGTGGGCCGTGGCCTGCTCGGGCAGCGCCTCGGCCTTGCGTTCGCCGGAGACCGTGAGCACGCCCGGCTCGATCTGGACATCGAAGCTCGCCGGATCGATGCCCGGCGCGAAGGCGTAGATTTCCACCGAGGTCGGCGTGCCGCCGACGTTCATCGCCGGAAAGCCGCGGCCCTGGCCGCGGATGCTCGGCGTCGCGTCGAAGACCCGCGACAGCTCGCGCTGCAGCCGTTCGAGATCGGCGAACAGATCGCCGGGGAACAACGAGCGGTAGATCATGAGCACTCCTCCTGAATGAAGTGACGACGAGACCGATATGGGAGCGCGGCCCGCGCTTTCAATCCCGCGTGAAACTCAGCCGTGGTAAGACGCCAGCCGCGCGCCCCGGCGGGAAAGTGCGCCCGCGGCTCCGGCCGCCAGGCTTTCCCGCGGGCACGCCCCGGCGGCATAATGCCGGCCATGGGTTCCAGGATCTTGACCGCCCGCGAGGCCGTCGCCCGCATCCGCGACGGCGACACCGTCGCCACCACCGGCTTCGTCGGCATCGGCTTCGCCGAGAACCTCGCCGTCGCCCTCGAACAGCGCTTTCTCGAGACCGGCGCGCCCCGCGGCCTGACGCTGGTCTACGCCGCCGGCCAGGGCGACGGCAAGGGCCGCGGCTTGAACCACCTCGGCCACGAGGGCCTCGTCGCCCGCGTCATCGGCGGCCACTGGGGCCTGGTGCCGAAGCTCCAGGCGCTCGCGGTGGAAAACCGCATCGAGGCCTGGAACCTGCCGCAGGGCGTGATCTCCCACCTCTTCCGCGACATCGCCGCGGGCAAGCCCGGCACGCTCACGCGCGTCGGCCTGGGCACCTTCGTCGATCCGCGCCACGGCGGCGGCAGGCTCAATGCCCGCACGACCGGGGACATCGTCCGGCTGATGCCGATCGACGGCGAGGACTACCTCTTCTACAAGGGCTTCCCGATCCACGTGGCGCTGATCCGCGGCACCACGGCCGACCTCGACGGCAACATCACCATGGAGAAGGAGGCGCTGACGCTCGAGGCGCAGGCGCTGGCCATGGCCGCGCACAATTCCGGCGGCATCGTCATCGCCCAGGTCGAGCGCATCGCCGAGCGCGGCAGCCTGCACCCGCGGCTGGTCAAGATCCCCGGCGTGCTGGTCGACTGCGTCGTCGTCGCCGAGAAACCCGAATACCACGCCCAGACCTTCGCCGTGCAGTACGACCCGGCCTTCTCGGCCGAGATCCGCGTGCCGATGTCGGCGATCCCGCCGATGGAAATGAGCGAGCGCAAGATCATCGCCCGCCGTGCGGCGCTGGAACTCTCGCCCGGCGCGGTCGTGAACCTCGGCATCGGCATGCCCGAGGGCGTCGCCTCGGTCGCCGCGGAGGAGCGGATCATCGACCGGCTGACGCTCACCGCCGAGCCCGGCGTCATCGGCGGCATCCCCGCGGGCGGCCTCAACTTCGGCGCCGCGGTGAACACCCAGGCGATCATCGACCAGCCGAGCCAGTTCGACTTCTACGACGGCGGCGGCCTCGACATCGCCTTCCTCGGCCTCGCCCAGGCCGACCGGCAGGGCAACCTCAACGTCTCCAAGTTCGGCCCGCGGCTCGCCGGCGCCGGCGGCTTCATCAACATCTCGCAGAACGCCAAGAAGGTCGTCTTCGTCGGCACCTTCACCGCCGGCGACCTGGAAATCGCGGTCGAGGACGGCGCCCTGCGCATCCTCCGCGAGGGCCGGGCGCGCAAGTTCGTGCATGAGGTCGAGCACCGCACCTTCAGCGGCCCGGTCGCCGCCGCCGCGGGCCGGGAGGTGCTCTACGTCACCGAGCGCTGCGTCTTCCGCCTCTGCCGCGAGGGCCTCGAACTCGTCGAGATCGCGCCCGGCATCGACCTCCAGCGCGACATCCTCGAGCGCATGGACTTCGTTCCCCTCATGCGCGACGAAGTCCGGTTCATGGACGAACGCATCTTCCGCGACGCGCCGATGGGCCTCGACGCCGCGCTCAAGCACGGCTCGCCGCGGCCGTAAATCCCGGACAGAGAGCACGAACCGTCCGAACCTCCCTTCGCCGCGCCGCGGCTCCCGCTATCATTCGCGCCATGAAATCTGCAACCGCCGCCGTCGCGGCCTGGCTCCTGCTGCTGCCGCACTGCGGCCTCGCCCAGCCGGCCCCGCGCCTCGGGCTCGAGCAGATCGTCGCCATCGCCATCCAGAGCCACCCGGCCGTCTCGGCGAAGCGCGCCGAGCTCGGCGCCGCCCAGACCGAGGTCGAAGCCGCGCGCTGGCAGTATTTCCCCACGCCCTCGATGCAGGTGCGCAGCCTCGACAGCGGCGGCAGCTCGACCGTGCTCGCGCTCCAGCAGCCGCTCTGGGCCGGCGGCCGGCTCGATGCGGGGCTCGATGCCGCCGGCGCGCGTGCCCGTGCCGCCGACGTCTCGATCACCGAGGCGCAATACAACCTCGCCCTGCGCGTGACCTCGGCCTGGCAGGCGTGGTTCGCCGCGCGCGGCCGCAGCGAGGCCGCGGCCAAGAGCGTGCGGCTCCTCGAAGGCTATGCCGAGAGCGTGCGCCGGCGCATCGCCGGCGGCGTCTCGGCCGAGGTCGACCACGAACTGGTCCTCTCGCGGCTCGCCCAGGCGAAGAGCACGCTGGCGACCGCCCGGTCCGCCGAGCGCAGCGCGCTCGCCCAGCTCGCGCAGCTCGCCGGCCGGCCGCTCGCCGCCGAGGCGCTCGCCGCGCCCGAGACGGCGGAAGACCGCCTGCCGCCGCTCGCGGCCCTGATCGATCAGGCCGTCGCCGTCTCGCCGGCGCTGCGCCGGCACGACGCCGAGATCCAGACCGCGCGCCACGAAGTGACCCAGAAGGAGGCCGCCCTCTGGCCGACGCTCGCCCTGCGCGCCGAGCACCAGAAGACCGACGCCACGCCGACCAGCCTCGCCGTCAATGACAGCCGGATCATGCTCGTGCTCGACTACGTGCCCGGCGCCGGCCTCTCTGCGGCCGCCGCGGCCGACGCCGCGCGCGCGCGCATCGGCGGCCTCATGGACAACCGCGAGGCCGCCCGCCGCGATCTGATCGACCGCGTCGGCACCGACTACGAGGACCATCTCGCCGGCCGCGAGCGGCGGCGCGCGCTGCGCGAGACGCTGCGCGCGAGCGCCGAGGTGCTCGCTTCCTACGAGCGCCTGTTCAACGCCGGCAAGCGGAGCTGGCTCGACGTATTGAACGCCGCGCGCGAACTCACCGATGTCGAATCGGCGCTCGCCGATGCCGAGGCGCAGGTCGCCGCCTCGCGCTACCGGCTGCGCCTGCATGGCGGCGAACTGCCGCGGGAAGATGCCCGATGAACCCGAATCCCCCTGCCCCCGCCGGCCTCGACCTCGCCTGGCTCGCCCGGCGCTGCGCCGCGCAGCACGAGAGCCTGCACCGGCCCTCGCGCCGCGAGCTCGCCGCGCTCCAGGACGCCGTCGTCGCCGGTGCGCCGATGGAACTCCTCGAGGACACCGTCGCCGCCCTGTTCGGCAAGATGGGCCTCGAAGCGCCCGACTGGCAGGGCGCGCCCGCGCGCGAGCTGCTGCCCATGGTCGCGCTGATCCCGGGCGCCGGCTGCGGCGTCGTCTATGCGCGCACGGCCGAGGGCCACTGGCTCATGGAAACGCCGGCCGGCAGCCAGCCGCTCCATCACCTGCCCGAGGGCGGCCGCTACGCCGCGATCGCCGCGCCCCGCGCCGGCGCCGAGGAGCCGACCGCGCTGGCCATGTTCAGGAGCGCCCTCCTCTCGCGCAAGGGCATCTTCGTCCAGGCCGCCGCCGCCTCGCTGCTCGCCAACGTCCTCGCGCTCGCCGCCTCGCTCTACAGCATGCAGGTCTATGACCGCGTGATCCCGACCCAGGGCGTGGCGACGCTGATCGTGCTCACCGTCGGCGTGATGATCGCCGCGCTGCTCGAGCTCGTGGTCAAGGTCGCCCGCTCGGCGATCCTCGAACGCTCGATCAAGGGCATGGACCTCGAGCTCTCGCACAAGATCTTCCTGCGCCTGCTCGGCCTGCGCATGGACCAGTTCCCGGCCAGCGTCGGCACGCTTTCCTCGCAGCTGCGGAGCTACGAGACCATCCGCGCCTTCGCCTCCTCGGCGACGCTCTATCTCGCCGTCGATGCGCCTTTCGCGCTGCTCTTCGTCCTCGTCATCGGCCTGATCGGCGGCGGCCTGCTCGCCGCCGTGCCCGCGGTGTTCTTCGTCCTCGCCCTCTCGGTCGGGCTCTTCTACCGGCGGCGCATCGCCCGCCACGCCGAAACCGGCAACGTCGCCGCCAACCGCAAGCTCGGCCTGCTCGTCGAAACCGTCGAGAGCGCCGAGGCGGTCAAGGCCGCCGGCGCCGGCTGGCAGCAGCTCGCCCGCTGGGACGCCCTCAACCGCCAGTCGGTCGAGGACGACATCAAGATCCGCCACTACAGCGAACACGCGGGCTACATCGCCGCCTTCATGCAGCAGGCGAGCTACATCCTGCTCGTCGCCACCGGCGCCTGGCTCGCCTCGACCACCACCGAGCTGACCATGGGCGGGCTGATCGCCTGCTCGATCCTCTCCGGCCGCGTGCTCGGCCCCGTGGGCGCCCTGCCCGGCCTGATCGTCCAGTGGGCGCACGCGAAGGCCGCGCTCGACAGCCTCGAGAAGGTCTTCGCCCTCGAACGCGACAACCACGGCGTCTCCCGGCCGCTGAGTCCCGAGCGCTTCCGCGGCGAATACGCGGTCGCCGAACTGCGCTTCACCTACCCGGGCCGGCCCGAGACCGTCGCCATCGAGCGCCTGCACATCCGGCCCGGCGAGCGGATCGCCCTGCTCGGCCCCGTCGGCGCGGGCAAGAGCACGCTGCTCAAGCTCCTCGCCGGGCTCTACAAGCCGACCGCCGGCCGCGTGCTCCTCGACGGCCTCGACATGCAGCAGATCGCCCGCGCGCGGCTCTCCGAGCACATCGGCTACTGCGCGCAGGACGTCAAGCTCTTCGCCGGCACGCTGCGCGACAACCTGCAAAAGGGCCTGCCGGCGATCGACGAGGCCGAGCTCCTGCGCGCCTGCGAGGCCACCGGCCTCAACGCCCTGATCGCCGCGCACCCCAAGGGCCTCGACCTCGAGATCGCCGAAGGCGGCGGCGGCGTCTCCGGCGGCCAGAAGCAGCTCATCGCGCTCACCCGCCTGCTGCTCGCCAGGCCCGACATCTGGCTGCTCGACGAGCCGACCGCGGCGATGGACGAGCAGACCGAGCTGCGCGCCGTGCAGGCGCTGCGCCAGGCCATCGCCCCGGGGCAGACCCTCGTCCTCGTCACCCACAAGCCCTTCCTGCTCGGCATGGTCGACCGGCTGGTCATCCTCACCCCGGCCGGCATCTTCATGGACGGCCCGCGCGACGCCGTGCTCGAGAAGCTCAAGCAGAACGCCCAGGCGCTCCAGCAGAAGGCCCAGGCCGCGCGCGCCGCGAGGACCGAGCCCGCCGCGGAGGCCACGCCATGAACGCACGCACCGGACTCCAGGGCAGC
Source organism: uncultured Rhodocyclaceae bacterium (assembly GCA_964530115.1). Taxonomy (GTDB): domain Bacteria; phylum Pseudomonadota; class Gammaproteobacteria; order Burkholderiales; family Rhodocyclaceae; genus Fen-999. The sequence continues at coordinate 9,251 of CAZGYD010000118.1, forward strand.
CAGTGGCTGCTGATCCTCGCCTTCGTCATCGTCGCCGCGCTCGGCATCTGGGCCTCGGTCTCCGAGATCGCCCAGATCGCCCGCGCCCAGGGTCAGGTCATCGCCAGCGCCCGTACCCAGGTCATCCAGGCCGCGATCGACGGCGTCATCGAGGCGCTGCTCGTCCAGGAAGGCCAGAGCGTCAGGAAGGGCCAGGTGCTCGCCCGGCTCGACCGCAGCCAGGCCGAGGCCGCCTACCACGACAGCCTGGGCAAGGTCGCCGCGCTCAAGGCCGCGCTGGTGCGCCTGCAGGCCGAAGTCTTCGGCCGGCCGCTGCAGTTCCCCGAGGACGTGCGCGCCTATCCGGCCTTCGTCGCCAACCAGACCGAGCTCTTCCAGCGCCGCCAGGCCGCGCTGAAATCCGAGATCGGCGCCCTCGAGGAGACCCTGCGCCTCGTCCGCGAGGAACTCGAACTGGCCAGGCCGCTGCTTGCCAGCGGCGACATCGGCAAGGCCGAGGTGATCCGCCTGCAGCGGCAGGTCGCCGAGCTCACCGGCCAGATCACCAACCGGCGCAACAAGTACTTCCAGGACGCCCAGGCCGAGATGACCAAGGCCGAGGAAGACCTCGCCACCCAGCAGCAGATCCTCGCCGAGCGCACCGCCAACTACGAGCGCACCGAGATCACCGCGCCGGCCGACGGCCTGGTCAAGAACATCCAGATGACCACGCCCGGCGCGCGCGTGCGCCCCGGCGACGTGATCATGGAACTGTTGCCCACCGACAGCGCGCTCGTCGTCGAGGCCAAGCTCAAGCCCGCCGACATCGCCTACGTGCGCGCCGGCCTGCCCGCGGCGATCAAGCTCGACGCCTTCGACTACACGGTCTACGGCGTCCTCCACGGCAAGGTCGTCTATGTCAGCCCCGACGCGCTCACCGAGCGGACCGCCACCGGCGAGAACGTCTACTACCGCGCCCGCGTGCAGATCGACGAAGCCGCGCTCGCCGAGCGCAACCGCCTGCACCCGGGCAAGCCCGTCGAGGTCCAGCCGGGCATGACCGCCACCGTCGAGATCAGTACCGGCAGCCAGACCGTGCTCCGCTACCTGACCAAGCCCGTGACCAAGACCCTTGCCGAATCGCTCGGCGAGCGGTGATGGACGGACGCTGTTGGCGCATCTCTGCCGCGGCACTATCATTCGGACCGACTTCCCTTCCCGCGGCAAACGCGCGCATGAAACCCTCCGAAGCCCTGGCCGCCCATCGTGCCGAGATCCGGCGCATCGTCGAAGCACACCGCGCGCGCAACGCCCGGGTGTTCGGCTCGGTGCTGAGGGGGCAAGACGGCGAAGGCAGCGATCTCGACCTCCTCGTCGATCCGACCGGCGAAACCACCCTCCTGGACATCGGCGCGATCCGTCATGAGCTCGGCAGGCTGCTCGGCGTACCCGTCGACGTCCTGACGCCCAATGCCCTGCCGGAACGCTTTCGTGCCCGTATCCTCGCCGAAGCCCAACCCCTGTGAGCCGCGAACCCCAACGCCTGGCCGACTACCTGGCGCACATTCTCGACGCGATCCGACGAATCGATCGCTACACCGCCGGCCTCGACGAAGCCGCCTTCCTCGACGATTCCCTTGTGCAGGATGCCGTGATCCGCAACCTGGAAATCATCGGCGAAGCGAGCAACAACATCGAACGGCATTTCCCCGCCTTCGCCGCATCCCATCCCGAACTGCCGCTGTCCTACGCCTACCAGATGCGCAACGCCATCGCCCACGGCTATTTCCGGGTCGATCTCCAAATCGTCTGGCGGACCGTCCGCCGCGATCTCCCGGCTCTCGAACGGTCGATCCTCGCGCTCCCGGAGTGCCGGACGGACAACGGCTGCGGCTGACCGCCACCGTCGAGATCAGTACCGGCAGCCAGACCGTGCTCCGCTACCCGACCAAGCCCGTGACCAAGACCCTCGCCGAATCGCCCGGCGGGCGGTGAGCGAAACTGTGGGGTTCTGCCCCATCCCTCGCTTGTGGGGCTTCGCCCCATCCCTCACCCGTGGGGCTTCGCCCCATCCCTCGCGTTGCTTGGGACCGCCGCTTTCGCGGCGTCCTGCGCCCTTCGGGCTGGTCAGCCGTGGTAACACGCCGGCCGATCGCCGCGAATCCACCGCGAGGCACGCCAGGGACACAGGGCGAAGCCGGCGTGACCGGGGCCGCCGCCGCGCGGCCGCAAGCCGGCGACATAGTCCGAAAGACCTATCCCCTCTAGTACATTCGGGCCCGTGACGGCCCGCCGCAGGTCGGGATAATCGCCACAAAGCAACGAGGGAGACCGAAGGCGCCCGTGAAGCGCCCCTCCGGCACATTTCATATTCCGTATTCCACACACAGGAGCAGCAGGCGATGAAACCCACCGACAGCCGCAACGACAGCCAGAAGATCCTCCAGGGCGACCTCTTCGCCGCCGCGCCGGCCGGCGTGGCCGCGCAGGCCACGCCTGACCCCGCCGCGGAACTCGAACTCATCGCGCGCAGGAAGAAGGCGCCGAAGCGGCTGAAGGCCACCGAGGACGAGCCGGCCGTCTCCGCCGCCCCGGCCGACGACGGCGCCCTCGCCTCCGGCAGCGGCGACGCCGCCGAAAGCTCGCCCTTCGTCACGGCCGCCGCCGGCGAACCGCTGCGCTTCGCCCAGGCCGACACCGGCACGCGCACCGACGCCGGCCCCGACACCCCGGCCGCCGAACCCAGGGGCGGCGCCGGCGGCGCGGCCGCCGCCGCGGCCGGCGGCGGCATCAACACCGCGGCCGTGCTCGGCGGCGTCGTGCTCCTCGGCGCCGCTGCCGCAGGCGGTGGTGGCGGCGGTGGTGGTGGCAGCAGCCCGGCCCCGGCGCCGACAGACACCACGGCGCCGACCGTTTCGGCGGTGGCGATCACCGGCGCCACGGGCGCGCAGAACCACACCCTCAACGCGGGTGACACGGTGACCGTGACCGTGACCATGAGCGAGTCCGTGACCGTCACCGGCACGCCGCAACTGGCCTTGAACATCGGCGGCACGACGGTCCAGGCCAACTACGCCTCCGGCAGCGGCACGGACACCCTGACCTTCACCTACACGATCCAGGCGGGCCAGACCGACACGAACGGCATCAGCATCGACGCCAACAGCCTCTCGCTCAACGGCGGCAGCATCCGCGATACCGCGGGCAACAACGCGGCCCTCGGCCATGCGGCCGTGGCCGACAACGCCAGCTACCTGGTCGACACCACGGCACCGACCGCACCGGTCATCGACCCCGTCTCCACGGACAATGTCATCAGCGCATCCGAGGCGAACAGCACGGTCATCACGGGCACCGCCGAGGCCAACGCCACGATCACCCTCACGCTCGGTACCGCGACCCGGACGGTCACGGCCAATGCTTCGGGTGTCTGGACCTATTCCGTGACTTCTGCCGACATCACGGCCATGGGACAAGGTGCCGAAACGATACGCGCAACGGCTACCGACACCGCCGGCAACGTCAGCGGCGCCGGCATACGCAACATCACCGTAGCGACCGAGGGCGTACCCGCACCGACCCTCGAACTGGCGAACGACGCCGGCAGCAGTAACTCGGACGGCATCACCAATATTGCGACGATCAACGTCACCGGCCTGGTCACGGGCGCGACTTGGGAATACCGCATCGACGGCGGCGCCTGGACGACCGGGACAGGAACCTCGTTCAACGCGACTGCAGGCCAGCATACCTACGAGGCCCGGCAATCCGATGGCAGCAACACCAGCGCCATCAGCACTACCCTCAACGTGACCCTTGACACCACGCCGCCGAGCGCGCCGACCATCGCGCTCGCCAGCGACACCGGCACCAGCAATTCCGACGGCATCACCAACAATGGCACCATCAACGTCACCGGCCTCGAAACCGGTGCCGCCTGGCAGTATCAGGTCGATGACGGCGCCTGGACCGCGGGCACGGGAACGTCATTTACCGCCACCGCCGGCAGCCACACTTATGCCGTGCGCCAGACCGACGTCGCCGGCAATAACAGTGCCGCCAGTGCCGCCATTACCGTCAATCTCGACACCGCCGCTGCCGCACCCGCCCTGGCGCTCGCAACCGATACCGGCACCAGCAATTCCGACGGCATCACCAACAACGACACCATCAACGTGACCGGCCTTGAAACCGGCGCCGGCTGGCAGTATCAGGTCGATGGCGGCGCCTGGACCGCGGGCACCGGAACGTCATTTACCGCGACCGCCGGCACTCACACCTATGCCGTGCGCCAGACCGACGTCGCCGGCAATAACAGTGCCGCCAGTGCCGCCATTACCGTCAATCTTGACAACACGCCGCCGAACGCGCCGACCATCGCGCTCGCCACCGACACCGGCACCAGCAACTCCGACGGCATCACCAACAATGACACCATCAACGTCACCGGGCTCGAAACAGGTGCCGCCTGGCAGTATCAGGTCGACGGCGGCGCCTGGACCGCTGGCACCGGAACGTCATTCACCGCGACCGCCGGCAGCCACACTTATGCCGTGCGCCAGACCGACCTGGCAGGCAACACGGGCCCGGAGAGCGGTTCCCTTTCTGTGAACTACGACACGGTCGCCCCCACCTGCTTGATCAGCGACGATACGGCTGGTACCGCCGATGGCCCGGTGACCTTCACCTTCACCTTCTCCGAAGCCGTGACCGGCTTCACGGCCGACGACGTGACGGTTACCAACGGCGCCAAGGGCACGCTGACGCATGTCGGCGTCAATGGCAGCGGACAGGACATCTATACCATGGTCATCACGCCCGTCGGTGCCAGCGGTACCATGGTCGTGGATGTCACCACCAGCAATTTCTCCGACCTGGCCGGCAACGCCAACACGGTGGATACCGCCGCCGATTCCCAGCCGTTCGTCGATACGACAGACCCGGCCTTTTCGTCGGGCGCCACGGCGTACACGCTCGAGAACGTGCCGACCTGGTTCCCGGTCTATGACGCCACGGCCGACAACGACGTCGGCGTGACCTACACCCTGAGCGGAACCGATGCCGGCCTCTTCGACATCGATGCCACCACAGGCTGGGTCACGTTCAAGACGAGTCCGAACTTCGAGGCGCCAGCCGACAATGGTGCGAACAACGTTTACGATTTCACCGTCACCGCGACCGACGGCGCCGGACGCACCGCGACGCGCACCGTGGCCCTGACGGTCGGGGACGTCGGCGACGCGACGCATGCCGAAGTCATCACCCTCGCCAACGGCTGGAAGCTCATCCAGCCGGTCAATGTCGATGGCAACTGGTACTACTTCGTCGACAAGAACGGCGACGGCAGCCCGGATGCGCCCGGATTCACGAACGACACCTTCACCCACAACCAACTCGACCTGTTATTCAACCAGAACCTTGCCCGAGCGACGAATCCCGACACCACGGGCCTGGGCACCGGCACGACCGACGCGTACCGCTACACGGCACCGATCGCGATCACCAGCGGCGGCACGGGAACGGTCCGCCTCGCGCTGCCGACCATCGGCGATTCCGATCCCAGCGAGGACTGGCGTGACGGAACGGCCGCAAGCGGCATGGGTGGCACCAACACCACCTACGACGATCTGCTGGCGATCTGGGATGCGTTCAACGGCACCGGCACTGCGTCCGGAGAGCCGAACGGCCTTCCCGGATTGCCGCCGGGCTGGGGTGCCAATCCCTCCTATCCCTCTACGTGGGGTTACTGGTCTGCGACTCCGGCCGGTAGTTCGGGAGACCATCTCGGTCTCAATATGTACTACGGATATGTCAATGGAGGCTTTGGCGAAGACAGCGGACGTTACGTGGCCGTTCAGGTGCTGTAAGCGGGGACTGACCAGCGCCGGCATCGGCCGGTCGCCTGCCAGCCTCCACGACAGGGCGGAAGACTCTTCCGCCCTGTTTTTTTCGCCCCATGGTCTTGTCATGGCGCAAACTGCCGCCCGGGGTTTGCTGGTAGGATGGTTCATCCTACGACAACCAGGGGAAGGGGAAGACCATGGCGACGAAGAACGATTTCACCGAGATCCAGCGCAAGAACATGGAGGCGGCGATGCGCCTGGCGCAGCTGTCGATCGAGAATTCGCAGCGGATCATGGCGCTGCAGTCGCAGCTCGCGCGCGAGCTGTTCGAGGAGAGCGTGGAGCAGGCGCGCGCCCAGGCCGGCGCCAAGGATCCGCAGGACCTCATGGCGCTGCGCGCCAAGTACGCGCAGGAGACGACGCAGAAGATGATCGAGGCGGCCCGCCAGATCGCCGAGATCGGCAACGGCGCGCGCATGGAGTTCTCGCGCCTGCTCACCGAGCAGCTCGCGGCCGGCAGCCACGATGTCGTCGATGCCTTCCAGTCCTTCTTCAAGGCGCTGCCGGCGCAGAACGCCAACGTGCTGGAGACCCTGCAGCAGGCCATGGCCAATGCCAACGCGGCCTTCGAGCAGATGGCCAGGGCTTCGCAAGGCGTCTTCGAGACCGTGAGCGATTCGATGAAGAAGGCGAGCGGGCGGAAGAAGCCGTAAGGGAGGCGCCGCCCGGCGCGCCGCGCGCCCGCCGCGCACGCGGGAAAAAGCCGGGAAAACGGCCGTTGTTCGGACCGGCGGCGCCCCCGCCGGCGCGGAAAATGACGGCGTTCGCCGTTTCTTGCCCCTCTGCCCCGCCGCCCTTCTCCGGCCCCGGCGCGCCTGCGCCGGCCGGTGCGCGAAGGGTCGCGCTGCGTAACCGGAGACTGTCCATGTCTGGAGCCAGAAGCATCCGCACGCCGCTGATCGTCACCGTGGTGATCTCGCTCGCGATCATGCTCGCGGGCGGCCTGGTGACACTCAGCGTGCTCAACGACGTCGCCACGCGGTTTTCCGCCCTCGTCGAGCGCGACCTCGCCCGCCAGCTCGCCTATGCGGGCATGTATGCGCAGGGCCTGCAGACCGGCCAGGCGCTGCGCAACATCATCCTCGACCCCGCCAATCCGAAAGCCTACGAGAACCTCGCCAGGGCGCAGCGCGATTTCGACGCCCACCTGGAGACGGCGGCGCGCGTGGCCGCCGACGAGGCCGAGAAGGCGCTGCTCAAAGACCTCGGCCAGCGCTGGGCCGCCAACACCGTGGTGAAGAACAGGATCCGGGATCTCGCCAAAGCCGGCCTCGCCAACGAGGCGACGGCGATGCTCAACAAGGAGGAGACGCCGGCCTGGCGCGAGATCCGCGAGATCCTGATCAAGCGCGGCGAGGAGATCGGCAAGGCCGTCGAGGCCGCCGAGCGCGAGGTGATCGCCCAGGCCGCGCGCGGCCGGACGCTGACCATCGCCTTCTTCGTCGTCGCCTTCGTCGCCGCGCTGGTGATGATGACGGTGGTGGTGGGCCGCGTGCGCCGGCCGCTCATCGAACTGGAGCGCTCGATCTCGCGGCTGGATTCCGGCGATGGCGACCTCACGCGCCGCCTGCCGGTGACCTCCGAGGACGAGGTGGGCCGCACCGCCGCGGCCTTCAACAAGTTCCTCGACGGCCTGCAGAGGACGATCGCCAACGTCCAGACCGAAGCCGGCAAGGTCGCCGACGAGGCGGGCCAGGTCGCCGCGACCATCGAGGGCATTTCCTCGTCGTCGGTGCAGCAGGCCGACGCCTCGTCGTCGATCGCCGCGGCGATCGAGGAATTGGTCACCAGCATCGAGTCGGTGGCCGCCTCGGCCCAGGCGGTGCGCGAACAGTCGGAAGCCGGCCTGCGCCAGGCGCAGTCCGGCAGCCGCAGCGTGGACGACATGAAGAACGAGATGGCACGCATCGAGGAATCGATCCGCGCCATCGCCGAGGCGACCGGCCGTTTCGTCGCCGATTCGCGGACCATCACGGCCTTGACCTCGGAAGTCAAGGACATCGCCAACCAGACCAACCTGCTGGCGCTCAACGCGGCGATCGAGGCCGCGCGCGCCGGCGAGCACGGCCGCGGCTTCGCCGTGGTCGCCGACGAGGTGCGCGGACTGGCCGAGAAATCGGGCAAGGCGGCCGCCGAGATCGACCGCATCACCCAGAGCATGGACGCGAAATCGGCGGACCTCGAGGAAGCGATCCGCGCGAGCAGCGAGGTGCTCCAGCAGAGCCGCCGGCTGCTCGACGACGTCGCCGCGGCGCTGCGCGACAACGCCGCGGTCGCCGAGCAGGAGCACGAAGGCATCGACGACATCAACCACTCGATCGCCGAGCAGAAGACCGCGGGCCACGAGATCGGCCGCAACCTCGATCTCATCGCCGGCACCGCCGAGAAGAACAGCACCGCGGCGCGGGCGACGAGCGCCTCCGCCCAGTCGCTCAAGATGAGCGCCGAGCGCCTGCGCGCGGCGATCAGCCGGTTCAAGGTGTGATTTAGGGCCCGCCC
>CAZGYD010000119.1:0-1082 GCA_964530115.1 uncultured Rhodocyclaceae bacterium
TGTCATGCGGCGTTTCCGCAAACACCGCCTGGCGATGATTTCCCTTGGGGTGATGATTTTCATCTTCCTGGTCTCGCTTTTTGCCCAGCAAATTGCCCCCTTTGAGCCGGACGAAGTGGATGTCAATGCCCGCTTTGTGCCTCCCGGCACGGTGGTGGAGGGCAAACAGCACCTGCTCGGCACCGACAACATCGGGCGCGATTACTTCTCCCGCCTGCTGTATGCCGGGCGCATTTCGCTCACCGTGGCAGTGCTTTCGGTGCTGATTTCCGAGTTGATTGGCATTGTCATTGGCTCCATTTCCGGCTTCTACGGCGGCTGGATTGATACCATCCTGATGCGCTTTGTGGAGTTCCTGCTCACCATTCCCAGTCTGCCGCTTCTGCTCATCGTCTCTTCGATGCTCATCCGCAACCCCGACCTGATTCCCATTCCGGATGCGGTGCTGAACATCCTGGGCAAGGTGATGCTCCTGCGTCCCAGCGATGCCCGCCAGGCGGTGCTGATTGTCATCGTGCTGGCTGGCTTGGGCTGGCTTACCTCGGCGCAGTTGATGCGCGGCATGATCCTCACCCTGCGTGAGCAGACTTTTGTGGAAGCGGCGCGCTCGCTGGGCGCTTCCAACACCCGCATTATCTTTGTTCACATGATTCCCAACGCGCTGGCGCCCATCATCGTGGATGCTTCGCTGGCTCTGGCGGGTTACATCGTTGCGGAGGCTTCGCTGTCCTTCCTGGGCTTTGGCATTCAAGACCCCATCCCCACCTGGGGCAACATGCTCTCCGCCACGCAAACCTACATGTACGACCGCCCGTGGCTCCCGCTGATTCCCGGTTTGCCCATTTTCCTGTACTCGCTGGCGTTCAACTACATCGGCGATGGCTTGCGGGATGCGCTCGATCCGCGCCTGAAACAATAACACCACCCGTTGGAAGAGCAGTACTGTGAACGAATCCACTCAAAACAAACCTTTGCTCGAGGTCAAAAACCTCAAGACCTACTTCTTCACCGAAGACGGCGTGGTTAAAGCCGTGGATGGCGTGGACTTCCACGTCCATCAGGGTGAGGTGCTGGGTCTGGTT
>CAZGYD010000120.1:0-14712 GCA_964530115.1 uncultured Rhodocyclaceae bacterium
CGCGCACGACCACCCCTGTCCGCCCCCACCCAACTCTCGTCGTGACCGCCTCGTGCTCGAAGCTATCCCACGCTCCCACAACCAGACGGTGGCCCTGCTGCACCTTATTGTGCGTCGTTTCGCATAATGGCTTTCTTGCGCAAGAGGTGGGTTCCTTCCTCGGGTCGCTGGGGTGTCAATTTACGGTGTCGCCTGACACACATTCAGCGCTCTCTATCAGACACTCGTTGGTGATCCGATGTATGAGGAGCACCGGAAGCGGCCGCTACCGGATTCGACTGACTGGGCCATCTACTGCCCTGACGTACCCGTTTTTCGCACAGATGATGGCACGGAACTTCCACGCTCATGGCTCCTGAGCTTCATGACCTGCGCAGCCCCATATGCGCCCGCCATTGGTCAACCGCAAGCCGGAAACCTTTTGCAGAAACGGATTCATCGTGTGCTCGCTATCGCACAGTCGTATGGACATTCCACGCTTGTGCTCGGTGCTTGGGGCTGTGGGGCTTTCGCGAATGATCCACACCGCACAGCCATGGATTTTCGGCAGGCTTTGGAAAACGACTTTAGGGGAGCGTTCTCCGACATCGTCTTTGCCATCACAGACTGGTCTCCGGAGAGAAGGTTCCTTGGGCCTTTCCGAGATGTATTTAGTGTGCATGACAACGCATAAGGCTGTCCCAGGGGAGGAGCTGGTCAGCCGTGGTGGCACGCCGAGTCGCTGTTGCAGGCTTCCCTGGCCGCGCAGCAGCCGCAGCCGCCGTCATTCTTCCTGAACGGCCCGAGCTCGGGATTGCGCCGAGCGAAACGCGCGTAGAGGCGGTCCACCGCGATGCCTGCAACCATCACGGCGAAGATCAGCCCGACGACGATCAGATACGTCTTCACTGCGAAACTCCGGCGCGAACCGCAACGCGGGTCGATCGAAGCGCCCCGTGACATGCCGAGCGAAGCGAGGCACGCAGGCTCCTCCCCCGCGAGGGGCAGGCCGGGAGGGGGCGGGCGTCCATCTCAGCCACCCAGGCCCGCAAAGCCCATGAAGGCGAGCGAGAGGATGCCGGCGAGCATCAGCGACAGCGCCGTCCCCTGCGCGAGGGAGGGCACGTCCGAGAGTTGCAGCCGCTCGCGCACCGAGGCCATGAGCACCAGCGCCAGGGTAAAGCCGGCGCCGCCGCCGATGGCGAAGACGACCGATTGCAGGAAATCGTAGTCGCGCGCCGTCTGGAACAGCGCGACGCCGAGCACCGCGCAGTTCGTGGTGATGAGCGGCAGGTAGATGCCCAGCGCGCGGAAGAGCGCCGGGCTGTACTTCTTCAGCACCATTTCGACGAGCTGCACCGCCGAGGCGATGATGACGATGTAGGAGATGAGGCGCAGGAACTCCAGATCGAAGGCGATCAGGAGCTGGTTGAGGCCGTAGGCGCACAGCGAGGCGACGAGCATGACGAAGGTGGTCGCCACGCCCATCGGGAAGGCCGTATCGAGCTTGCCCGAGACGCCGAGGAAGGGACAGAGGCCGAGGAACATCGCCAGCACGAAGTTGTTGGCGAGCAGCGTGTTGACGAAGATCTGGGTGAGCGACTCATGCATGCTGGCCGGCCTCCGTCGGCTTGTGCGCCTTGCGCCGGGCGCGCCAGGAGAAGAACAGCAGCCAGGCGCCGAGGACGAAGAAGCCGCCGGGCGGCAGCAGCATGACTACCCAGGGCTGGAAGTGCTCGCCGAAGAGCGGCATGCCGAACAGCGTGCCGGCGCCGAGGATTTCCCGTACCGAGCCGAGCGCGAAGAGGCCGATCGTGAAGCCGGCGCCCATGCCGAGCGCATTGGTGACCGCGGCGAGCGGCGGGTGCTTCGAGGCATGGGCCTCGGCGCGGCCGAGGATGATGCAGTTGACGACGATGAGCTGGATGAAGGCGCCAAGCGCCTCGTAGAGCGAGAGGCTGATCGCCTGGATGAAGTAGTCCGCCGCCGTGACGAAGGTGGCGATGATGACGATGTAGGTGGCGATGCGCACCTCCTTGGGCACGATCCTGCGCATCAAGGAAATCAGCAGGCAGGAGCAGGTGAGCACGAAGGTCGTGGCGATGCCCATGGAGATGGCGTTGACGGCCGAGACGGTGACGGCGAGCGCCGGGCACATGCCCAGCACCATGACGAACACCGGGTTCTGCCGCCAGATGCCTTCCATGAACTGTTCCCAGCGGTCGGTGGTGGTGGGGGTCATGACTTGTCCTTGATCTTGTCCAGATTCGGCACGAGCCTCGGCAACAGTGCCTGGGCCGTATCGTTGATCGCCTTGCCGACGGCACGCGAGGTGATGGTGGCGCCGGCGATGGCGTCGATCTGCCACTTGTCGGTCTTGGTGCCGTGCTTGACCGTGCGGATCTCGTTGGCCAGCGCCTTCATGTCGGCGTCGAGCCGGGCGTCGAGCTCCACGAAGTTTTCCAGGAACGCCTTGTCCTTGATGATCTTGTCGCCGATGCCGGGCGTCTCGCGCATTGCGACGACGCCGATGTTCCTCACGCACTGGCAGGCGGGATCGTAGCCGAACATGATGCGCACCGTGTCGGCGTAGCCTTTCGCCGCGCCTTCCGCGGCGATGCCGACGAGGCGGCCCGCCTCGTCGTAGCCGGCGAAGAACTTCACCGCGCCGGCGGGAGCCTCCGCCCCCGCCTTCGCGATGCCTCCCCCCTCCAGCGTGTAATAGGCTTCGATCGACTTCGCGGCCGGCACGACCTTGAAGACGGCCCGCTCCATGGCGATGCGCTTGTTGGCGGCGACGGCTTCAAGGGTGCCCTGGTAGGAACCGACGATGACGAGGCCGCAGATGCCCGCAACCAGGCCCAGCGTGCGGACCATGGCCCAGGTCGGCGTCGCGGCCGGCGGGCCGGCGTCAGGTCTGGGGTGTTCTGCGCTCATCTTTTTTCGGTTTGTTCTTGAAGATGCGCTTCTTCGGCGTCACCGCGCCGGCATCCTCGCGGGAGATGTAACTGGGATTCAGCGGGTAGGAGGCGCCCTTCTTCGCCCGGCCGAGCACGCCCTTGCCGAACGGCGTCGGCTGGGTGATCCGCTCGATCAGCGGCGTCGCGGCATTGCCGATCAGGATCGCGTACATGACGCCCTCGGGCAGGCCGCTGTAGTAGCGGATCATCACGGTCAGGAAGCCGATCAGGCCGCCGTAGAACCACATGCCGCGCGGCGTCACCGGCGAGGTGGCCATGTCGGTGGCCATGTACACCGCGCCGAGGATCAGGCCGCCGGAGAAGAGCATGAAGAACGGATTCGGGTAGTTGTCCGGATTGGCGGCGTAGAGCAGCCAGGCGACCGCCCCGGCGCCGCCGAGGATGGCCATCGGGATGCGCCAGTCGAGATAGCGGCGGACGGCGAGATAGGCGCCGCAGGCAAGGATCAGGAGCGGCGATGGCCCGACCGCCATGTGGCCGGCCAGCGAAGTGAGCAGGTCGGCGGCGTCGGCGAGCACGCCCTCGAACTTCCAGCGCGCCAGCGGCGTCGCGCCGGCGAGCGCGTCGAGCTGCTTTTCTTTGAGCCAGAGCGCGGTCTCCGGCGGCATCATCAGGGGCCAGGTGAGGCTCGAGGGAATGAACTCGGTGAACCGGCCAGGCAGGAAGGACGGCGTGTAGGTGGCGATCGCGGTCGGGAACGCCGCCTGGGCGAAGGCGCGGCCGACCAGGGCCGGGTTGAAGACGTTGAAACCGAGCCCGCCGAAGAGTCCCTTGCCGAGCGCGATCGCCACGACGCCGGCGACGGCGCCCATCCAGAGCGGAAAGCCGGGCGGCAGCGTCAGCGCCAGCAGGATGCCGGTGATGGTCGCCGAGAAATCGGCCAGGTTGCCCGACTGGGTACCGGTCTTCACCAGCCAGCGCTCGGTCGCCAGACAGGCGCCGGTGACGACGACGATGGACGCCAGCGCCGAGATGCCGTACTGATAGACGTAGAACAGGCAGACCGGCACCAGCGACCAGACCACATGGCGCATGATCTTCTCGACGGTGCGCTCGCCGCGGATGTGCGGTGCCGGGCGGATCTCGATGGTGCCCATCAGTACGCGGCTCCCTGGTGACGGCGGACGACCCGCCGCGACGTCGGCAGAATGAAACGGTTTTCCACCCTCATGCCGCGGCCCTTTCACGCAGGATCTGCTTGGCCACGCGGAACTGCTGCACGAGCGGGATGTTCGAGGGACAAACGTAGGTGCAGCAGCCGCACTCGAAACAGTCGCCGAGATGATAGTCGCTGCCCATCAGGTCGTACTCGCGCTTGGCCGCCAGCATGCCCAGGGTCGAGGGGTTGAGGCCCATCGGGCAGGATTCGACGCATTCGCCGCACTTGATGCAGGGATAGGTCTTGCGGTTATCGTTGGCCACCATGTCGTCATGGCGGAACACCAGCACGCCCGAGACGCCCTTGGTGATCGGCACGTCGAGCGAAGCGATGGCCTGGCCCATCATCGGTCCACCGAGGATGACCTGGCGACGATCGAGGCCCGGCACGGCTTCGACGCCCGCGTACTCAAGAACGAACTTGAGCGGCGTGCCGATGGGCACACGGTAGTCGCCGGGCTTCTTCACGCCCGGGCCGGTGACGGTGACGACGCGCTCGGTGAGGCCCTGGCCACACGGCAGCAGCTTGCCGAGCGCCGCGAGGGTGCCGACGTTGTTCACCACCATGCCCATCGACACCGGCAGCGCGCCCGAGGGAATCTCGACGCCGAAGAGCGCCATCAACAGCATCTTCTCCGACCCCTGCGGGTACTTGGTCGGCACGGCCTCGGCGTGGATGGAGCCTTCCGGCGCATGGGCGCGGGCGATGGCGGCGCGGACCGCCTCGACCGCGTCGGGCTTGTTGTCCTCGATGCCGACGATCGCGCGCACCGCGCCGGTCGCGCGCATGGCGTAGCGGATGCCGCGCACGAGGTCGTCGGCCTCCTCGACCATCACGCGGTGGTCACAGGTGAGGTAGGGCTCGCACTCGCAGCCGTTGACCACCAGCGTATGGACATGCGCCTGCTTGGGCACGGAGAGCTTGGCATGCGTCGGGAAGGCCGCGCCGCCGAGGCCGACCATGCCTGAATCCCAGACGGCCTGGAGGATTTCGGCGCCGCTCGCGGCCTCCATGTCGCGCGGCTGGCCCCAGAGGTCCTCCTGCGTCGCGCCGGCCAGCGCGCGGATGACGATCGAGGGAACCCAGGGGCCGCGTGCCGACGGGCGCAGATCGATGGCTTCGACGACGCCGGTGACCGGCGCGTGGTGCGGCACGGAGAGCCAGTCCTCCGCCTTGGCGATCGGCTGGCCGCGCACGACCTCCTCGCCGACCTTGACGATCGCGTGCGGCGGCTTGCCGATGTGCTGCGACAGCGGCACGACGACACGCGGCGGAAAGGGCAGCCGGCGGATGTGCCGGTCGGCCGTGGCCTCCTTGTGCGCAGGCGGATGGACGCCGCGCTGGAAGGCCTCGCCACGGAAGTAGTTGAGCAGCTTCATAGGTTCATTTCACCGCCAGGCGCACAAAGGGCAGAAAGAGAAACGATCGGTTCCTGTGTTGCGATTCATGCGTCCTTGTCGGTCGGCATCGGCTTTCAGTTGAACTTCGCCGCGCGCGCCATCAGCTTGTCGATACCCGGCTCGGCCATGTTCCACGGCGTGCCCGGATGGATGCAGCCGGCCGTGCATTTTTCCGCGGCCTTGACGATGTCGGCGAACTTGCCACCCTTGGGATTCACGACGATGGCGAGCTTCTGGTCGTTGTAGGCGAAGATCTTCGGCGCGATGTTGATGCACTCGTCGCAGGCCGTGCATTCGGGCGTCTCGATCCATACCGGCTCGTAGCCCTCCGCGGCTGGCGTGTCACCATGGCTGAGTTTCGCGGGCGCGCCGCCGGCCGCCACGGCCGGCGCGAAATCGCCACCCGAGAGGCCGAGGCTCGCGGAGATTTTGGCCAAAAGCTCGGCGCGCACCCGTTCGGCGACGGCCTCGGCATCGGCGACGCCACCCGCGGGCCGGGCGATGTCCCGAAGCTGACGCCAGAAGTGCAGCCGCTCCTCGGTCGCCCGCGTCAGCTCCTCGGTGACGAGGAGCCGCATCAGCCGGTTCTTGCCATCCACGGCCCAGATGTACGGGAACTTGCCCTCGCGCTCGTCGGCGGCAAGCTGGAGGAACTCGGCCATCGGCACCATGTTTTCGTTCCAGGTCTCGGGCGGCGCCTTCTTGAAATGCTTGGCGAAGCGTGCCTCCGTGGCGGCGAAATCGGCGAAGGTCATCGGCAGCTCCATCGACTTCTCGGCGCCGTTTTCATCCTTGTATTTGAGCGTGTACACCGGCCAGTCGGCATCGGGCGCCGGGTTGCCCTCGAGACTGACCGTCTCGCCGAAGGTGATGCCGGCATCGGGGTCGAAGCGGAACAGCGGGTAGGCGCGCGACTCGACGGCCATCTTGCTCTGCCGGACCGAGGTGTCGTCGCCGACGCCGTGCTCGGGCGGGCAGACCGCGTAGATGTTGAACAGCGCCGGCCGCCGGGCATTCAGGCCGTCAATGTAGGACTCGATCAGGTGATTGACGTGGGCGATCGTGCCCTGCATGACGTAGGCGGTGCGATGCGCCATGCCGATCAGGCTGATCTCCTTGCGCGTCTCCTGCTTGCCCTTCTGCGCCTTGCCCCAGGGCGCCATGTCGGAAACCTGGCCGATGAAGCCCGAGGTGCAGGCCTGGCCACCGGTGTTCGAGTACACCTGGGTGTCGACCACCAGGACCTTGATCGGCATGCCCGACATCAGCGCGCGCGAGAGGTTCTGGAAGCCGATGTCGTACATCGCGCCGTCGCCGCCGAGGCTGACCACCGGCGGGCAGAGCAGCCATTCCTCCTCGCTGAACTGCTGCCAGTCGAAGCGGCGCAGGAAGTCGTCGTGGATCTCCGGCACGTACTCGCCCCTGAGTTCCATCTCGGCCAGACGCACGGCCTTGAAGCCTTCCGCCATCTTGGTCATGTGGCCCTGGAACAGGCCCATCGCCACCGACGGGCTGTCCTGGAACAGGTGCGAGGTCCAGGGGAAGGGATAGGGGTGATAGGGATAGGTCGAGCCCCAGACCGAGGTGCAGCCCGTGGCGTTCACGATGCCCATCTCGGCGCGGCCGCGCCGGGTCGGCCCCTCGAGGTAACGCCACTTGAGGTCCTTGAGCTTCTCCAGCGTCTGCGCCACGGTGCGCATCCAGGCCGGGTCGATCGGCTGGGTCGGCTTGCCGGCCGAGACGCGGTCGGCGAGCTTGCCGAGCGTGAGGTCCGATTCCTTGGCATCTTCGACCGCGGCGAGCATGGCCTTGGTGTCGCTGACGTCCATCGATTCGGTGACCTTGAGGCGGATGCGCTGCTCAAGGCCGGCGATGAGCGTATCGAGCTTCTCGACGAAGGCCTTGACGCGTGGCTGCATCAGCGCCGTGACGGTCGCGGTGAACAGGTGGATCGCGGTCTTCTCGCCGCAACCGAGGCAGGCGCCGTCGCCGCAGTTCATCGACATGTAGTTGTGTTTGTCGAGAAGCAGCGTCTCCAGCGCGCCGATCTTCTCGTCCAGGCTGTCGATGCGGCTGTATTCCTTGGGCGTGCTCGGCAGGTCGAGCCAGAAGTCCCAGTCCTTGCGCAGTTTGGCCACCGATTCCTCGGTCTGGGTGACCATCTTGAGGGCGTCGTCCTCGCAGACATCGACGCACAGCGCGCAGGCCTTGCAGGTCAGCGGATTGATCGTAATCGAAAAGAGGCCGCCGCTGCCCTTGGCCTTCTTTTCCTTCTGCGTCCAGTAGGGCTTGGTCGTGGCGAACTGGAAATCGCCGAGTTCGGCCGTAAAGAGCCTAAATTCCTCCGCCATCTTTTCGCGGTCGGCCTCGGCGGCCTCGGCGAGCGTGGCCTCGATCGCCTGGTCGATCAGCGGCCGCACGGCGACGCCGTCGCCACCGATGGCAGCACGCAGCTTCTTCTCGACCGTTCGCGCGGCGCGGCGCAGGAAGCGGGTCGGCGTGCCGCGCGTCTCGATGCGGTTGACGATGGTGTTGAAGACGTCCGTGACCGAAGATACGAGCCCCGGAATCGCGCTGTCGGGGCACTCGGTATAGCAGTTGCCGCAGGCGGTGCAGTTTTCCGGGATCCAGACCGGATGCTCGAAGCGGATGCCGGTCATGTCGCGGAACACGCCGGAGGCCGCGGGCATCAGGCCCAGGCCGACGAAGGGGTCGACGAGATTGTCAGAACCCTTGCCCGTGGCGTAGAAGTGACCGGTCTGCTCCCAGAAGCGGTGGATGTCGGCAACCCGACCGTCGGCCTCGGGCAGCTGCGCGAGCATGACCGGCAGGCCGGCATCCTTCTTCGCAAGCTGCCGGCGGGTGACACCGACCTGCTTGTCGGTGATCTCCTTGAGTTCGAGGAAGCCGCGCTGGACGACCTTGAGGTTGTTCTGGACGACCGCGGCGCCCTTGCTGCCGAACTTGGCCTTGAGCTGGGCCTCGATCGCCTCGAAGAGCCGCTCCTCGGTGAGGCCGGCGTTCTTCATCACGGGGCTCGCGGCGAAGAAGGCACCCTGGAAGGCGATGCCCTGCATGCGCAATTGCAGGTCGGGGCTGCCGGCCTCTTCACGCGCGATTTGGAATGCATCGAGATAGAAGACGCGGATGTCGTTGTCGACGATGAACTTCTGCGCCCAGACCGGGAAGCTGGCCCAGGTCTCCTCGCCGAGGTTCGACTGGATGATGAAGACGCCGCCCTTCTTCAGCCCCGAGAGCGGATTGGAATGGCCGAAGACGTTCGGGTCCGGCGAGAGCACGACATCGACATAGACGTACTCGCAGTTGATGCGGATCGGCTCGGGCGCGGCCGAGAGGTAATAGGTGGTCGGCTGGCCCTTCTTCTCGGAACCGTATTTCGGGTTGGCCTTGATGTCGTAACCAAGCAGTTCGTAGAGCGTCACCGCGAGGTTCTTGCCGGTGGTGATCGCGCCCCAGCCACCGACCGAGTGCATGCGCACGGTGATCGCGCCCTTGGGCAGGAGGTTCGGGTTCTCGGAGCCGCGCACGGCGAGCTCGCGGATCTTCGGGTAGGCGTCCCGCACTGCCTGCTGATGGATCTCGTCCTTGGGGTTCAACGGATCGCGGACGAAATCGACCGAAAGGTAGAAGAACTTGCGCTTCGCGCCCTCGGGCAGCATGTTCTCGATGGCGCCGATCAGCGCTTCCGGCTGCATGTCGCGCGAGCCGAGACCGAAGCAGCCCGAGTACAGTCGCGGCATGTCGCCCGGGCCGTAGCTCGCATAGCCGGGATAGGGTTTTTCCGCCCCCGCCATCGCCGCGCCGTTTTCCAGGCACTTGGTCAGCACGGAGCGGACTTCACGCATCAGCGGCAGGTCCTCGGCCATCGGCTGGTCGGTGCGCTCGAGGACCGCGACGCCTTTCTTGCCGCGCAGCACATGGCCGACGAGGTCGCCCGGGAACGGCCGGTACATGGTGATGTTCACCACGCCGACCCGCAGGCCGCGCGTCTCGCGCAGGTAATCGGCGACGGCCTCGGCCTGGACGATCATCGAGCCCATGCCGACGATCAGGTACTCGGCATCCTCGGCGCGCCACGTGGAGACGCGGTTGTAGCGGCGGCCGGTGAGCTCGGCGTACTCGGCCATGCACTGCTCGGCGATCTCCTCGATGTGGTCGAAGAAGTACGGCCGCTGGGCGGCGACCGCCTGCATGTAGGCATCCTGGTTCTGCACGACGCCGGTGACCATCGGCGTATCGACGTCCCAGATCGCCGGCACGCGGCGGCGCTTCGGCCCGTAGATCATCGCCTGCGCCGGCGTCGGCGTGTCGATGATGTCGTCCGGCCGGCCGAGGAATTCCCTGACCAGCTCGCGCTCGGGCAGGCGCGCCGATTCGATCAGGTGGGTGGTCAGGAAGCCGTCCTGGCCGACGACGGCCGGCGTCAGCGACAGTTCGGCGACCTTGCGCGCGATCAGGTTGAGATCGGCCGCCTCGGTGGCGTTCTTGGCCATGACCTGGATGAAGCCGGTGTCATCGACGCAGTGATAGTCGTCGTGGCTGCAATGGACGTTGAGCGAGGCCTTGGTGATGGCGCGGCAGCCCATGTTGAGGATGTAGGGCAGGCGCTTGCCGACTGCGCCATAGAGCGACTCGTGCATGAAGGCCACACCCTGCGCCGACGAGAAGTTGGTCGCCCGCAGGCCGGCCATCGACATGCCGGCGGTGACGCCGGCGGCGGCATGCTCGGATTCCGGCTCGACGAAGATCAGCGGGCGGTCGGAGATGTTGAGATGTCCCGCGGCAACGGCCTCGGACCAGTACTCGCCCATCTGCGTCGAGGGCGTGATCGGGTAGGCGCCCGCCGCGTCGGAGGCTTCCCGCTCGACGTGGATCACCGCGGTATTGCCATCGACGGCGTCGCGGATGCCCGGATATTTGACGGCCCTGGTTTCCCTGCCGGCGCCGGCCGTTTCGAGAAGCGAGAACTGGAAGAGTTTCTTGAGCATGGCGGACTCCTGAATCTGAAATCAGTGCAGCACGGGCAAGGGTTCGTTGCGCAGGATCTTCTTGGCCACGGCGCCCTTGACGGCGTGGTTGGGGGTCTCGAACCAGACGATGGCGCCGGTCGGGCACCGTTCGATCGGCGCTTTCGTCGCCCAGACGTTGAGCGCGTAGTTGACGGCGGCGAGGTTGCCGTTGAGCTTCATCAGGCCGGGCGGCGCATCGGCGACGCATTTGCCGCAGGCCGTGCAGGCCACTTCGCAGGCCGCCTCCGCGGTATCACCGTCCGCCTGGTTCTTGCAGGCGACCCAGAGGCGTCGGTCGATCGGCTCGAGCGAAAAGAGGCCCTTCGGGCAGACCTCGACGCAGTCGTTGCAGGCGGTGCATTTGTCGGCATCGACCACCGGCAGGCCGTGCATGTCCATGTGGATGGCATCGAAGTCGCAGACCTGCTCGCAGTCGCCGAGGCCGAGACAGCCCCAGGCGCATTCCTTGCCGCCGCCGGAGACGACCGCCGCGGCCCGGCAGGAGTTGTGGCCCGCGTAACGCGCGCGCAGGAAGGCGACATGATGGCCGCCGGCGCAGGCGAGCCGGGCGACCTTCTTTTCCACCTCGCCCGCCGAAACACCGAGCAGGCTGGCGATGCTCACGCGCTGCTCGGGCGAGCTGACCGTGCATTGCGCGGGCACGACATCGCCCGAGACGACCTTCTCGGCAAACGCGCGGCAGCCGGCCTGGCCGCAGGCGCCGCAATTGGATTTCGGCAGGAGGTTTTCGACCTCCTCGATGCGCGGATCTTCCCAGACGAACAGCTTGCGGTTGGCGAACGCCAGCATGCCGGCCAACCCCGTTCCCAGGAGGGCCATGAAACCGCCAGCGATCGCCAGATTGGACACGTCCATCGTTCCCACTCCGTTCGAGCCTTGCGCCGTCCTTCGGCGAAGACCACGGGAGCCCCGCGGCCAACACCCCGGTCGACGACCGAAAACGTCAGCAGGGCCTCCGCGCCCGCAGCCCTTTGAGGCCTCGTTTGCGGAACCCTTCACGTCGCAGCCGGAGATCCTTTTCCGGCCTGCTCGACGGAGGAACGGGTTGCCATCCCCCCGATGGGGCACGCCCGCGGTTGCGCCGCCGGCGTGTTCGTGACTGCACTCAGTATAGGGGAATTTCGATGCAGTGCAACATAAAAATATTTCTTTGCGCGTAATAAGTTACAGCGTTTCACTAAAGAAAACACCGTTTTGCAACATGAAATTTTCGCTCTAAGTGGCCTTCTGTGGTCCGCGGCTGGCGTGTTACGGCGGCTGAGTTTCACCCGGGGGCATGGCGACGGCCCGGGCCTGTCGTCGTTCTCAGAAGCTTTGCGACCCCGAGGGCTCTCGCGACGAAGAGCGGTCCTCCTCGACCGTGCTAGGCCGGTTTCGCCGGTATCAAGGACGGCCAACGGCCGATTCAGGCACAATGCGCGTCCCATGCTCTCCGTCTCCGCCCTTTCCTGCGTGCGCGGCGAACGCCGCCTGTTCTCCGGCCTCGGCTTCGAGCTCGCGCCCGGCGAGTGGCTGCACGTGCAGGGCGAAAACGGTGCCGGCAAGACTACGTTGCTGCGGGCACTGGTGGGCCTCTCGCCACCGGCCGAGGGCGAGATCCGCTGGAAGGGCGCACCGATCCGCGAGCTCGGCGAGGACTATCGCCGCGAGATGCTCTACCTCGGCCACCACGGCGCCGTGAAGGAGGAACTCACACCGCTCGAGAATCTCGAGCTCGCCGCAGCCCTGGACGGACGGCGCCTCGACGACCGCGAGGCGATCGCGACGCTGCACCGTTTCGGTCTCAAGGGCCGAGAAGAGCTGCCGGTGCGCTTTCTCTCCGCCGGCCAGAAGCGTCGCGTGCTGCTCGCGCGGCTCGTCACGCGCAAGGCGACGCTCTGGGTGCTCGACGAACCCTTCACGGCGCTCGACGTGAAGGCGGTGGAGATGCTCTCGGCGCTGATCGGCGAACACCTCGCGCAAGGCGGCATGGCCATCCTGACCAGCCATCAGGCGATGCCGCTCGCCAACGGCAAGGCGGTGCGGCTGTGAATCCGGTCCTCGCCGTCATCCGCCGCGACCTGCTCCTGGCGATGCGCCGCAAGAGCGAAGTGCTCACGGCGCTCTTCTTCTTCATCATCGTCGTCAGCCTGTTCCCGCTCGGGATCGGCCCCGAGCCGGTGCTGCTGAAGAAGATCGCCCCCGGCGTGCTCTGGGTGGCGGCGCTCCTGTCGACGATGCTTTCCCTGAATCGTCTCTTCGCCACCGACTACGCCGACGGCACGCTCGAGCAGCTCGCGCTCTCGCCGACGCCCCTGGGGCTGCTCGTCGCCGGTAAAATAGTGGCTCACTGGCTCACCTCCGGCGTGCCGCTGCTGTTCCTGGCGCCCGTGCTCGGCCTGCAGTTCGATCTCGATGCCTCGGCACTGTGGATCCTGATGGTCGCGCTGCTGCTGGGAACGCCGCTCTTGTCGCTGATCGGCTCCATCGGCGCCGCCCTGACGCTGGGGGTGCGCGGCGGCGGTGTGCTGCTCAGCCTGCTGGTGCTGCCGCTGTACATTCCGGCGCTGATCTTCGGCGCCGGCGCCGTCGAGGCCCACATTTCCGGCCTCGGTGCCGGCGGGCATCTGTCGTTGTTGGCCGCGCTCTTGGCGCTGGCCGCGTTTTTCGCGCCGTGGGCGACCACGGCGGCCTTGAGGATTGCGCTTGAGTAATCGGCTCATCAACTGGTTCAGGTTCGCCTCGCCGCAGAGCTTCTATCCGCTCGCAGGGAAGATGATTCCCTGGTTCTGGGCGCTCGCCGCGATCTTCGGTGCCGCCGGGCTGTGGATCTCGTTCTTCGTCGCGCCGACCGACTTCCAGCAGGGCGAGGGCTACCGGATCATCTTCGTCCATGTGCCTGCTTCCTGGATGTCGATGTTCATCTATCTGGTGATGGCCTTCTGGGCCGGGCTGGGGCTTGCGCTCAACACGCGGCTCTCGGGCATGATGGCTCAGGCGCTGGCGCCGACCGGCGCGCTGATGGCCTTCCTTTCGCTGTGGACCGGCGCGCTCTGGGGCAAGCCGATGTGGGGCACCTGGTGGGTCTGGGACGCGCGCCTGACCTCGGAACTGATCCTCTTCTTCCTCTACATCGGCTTCATCGCCCTGCAGGCGGCGATCGACGATCCGCGCCGCGCCGACCGTGCCGGCGCGATCCTTGCGCTCGTCGGTGTCGTGAACATCCCGATCATCTATTTCTCGGTCAAATGGTGGAACACCCTGCACCAGGGCGCTTCGGTGTCGCTGACCAAATCGCCGTCGATGGCCCAGACCATGCTATGGGGCATGCTGATCATGGCGCTGGCGTTCTGGATGTATTCGATCGCCGTCGCGCTGATGCGCGTGCGGGCGATCATCCTCGAACGCGAGAGCCACACCGAATGGGTCCGCGAACTGCGGGAGATCAAGGCATGAACTGGGGATCGCCGGCAGAGTTCTTCGCCATGGGCGGCTACGGGCTCTACGTCTGGGGCAGCTTCGGCCTCTGCGCGCTGATGATGGCCGCGGAACCAATTCTCGTCCGCAAGCGTCTCAGGGACGTTTTGCGCACCCTGCGCCGCGAGCGCATCGCGGACGAAATCGAGAAGGAAGATCGTCAGTGAAACCCCGACACAAACGCGCCGCCCTGATCGTCGGCGGCCTGGCGGCGATCGGCATCGCCGCCGCGCTGATCCTCAACGCGCTGGACAGCAACATCGCGCTCTACGTGACGCCGAGCGAAGTCGCCGCCGGCAAGGCGCCGCAGGGCAAGGCGTTCCGCATCGGCGGCATGGTCAAGGAGGGGTCGATCCGCCGCGACAACCTGACCGTGAGCTTCGTCATCACCGACACGGCCCGGGACATCCCCGTCTCCTACACCGGCATCCTTCCCGACCTGTTCAAGGAGGGCAAGGCCGCCGTGGTCCAGGGCCGGCTCGGTCCCCACGGCCGGTTCACTGCCACCGAGCTCCTGGCCAAGCACCATGAAAATTACATTCCGCCCGAGGCGGGTCAGGCGATATAACAAGCGCATAAGGCGCAGAAAACTGTGGCCAACCCATGCGCCCGCAACAGACTTTCATGTCGGTGTCGGCTGACGGGATCGCATCGAACGTCACACGAGCACCAGCCAGAGGCCGGAA
>CAZGYD010000121.1:0-1556 GCA_964530115.1 uncultured Rhodocyclaceae bacterium
TCTGTCAACCGTCGCTCGCCTGCAGCCGCTCCCCCCCGACGACCCTGACCAGGGGGTCGTCCGCCGACAGGGAGAGTGGGGCGTGGCCCGCATCCCCCTGGCGGCCGGCGCGGCCCCGCATCTGGTTGTCGATGCGGCGCGACTCGTGGCGCTCGCAGCAGATGATGTGCAGGCCGCCGGCGGCCATGCCCTGGTCGTGCAGCTTCTGCCAGTCGGCGCGCAGCGTGGCGATCGTCGCTTCCTTGTCCGCCGCCGTCATCTTCTCGTCGGCCCGGATCGCGGCGATCTGCTTATCGATGTTGCCGCCGAGCACGATGTCCGTGCCACGACCGGCCATGTTGGTGGCGATGGTGATCATGCCCGGCCGGCCGGCCTGGGCGACGATCTCGGCCTCCTTGGCGTGCTGCTTGGCGTTCAGCACCTGGTGCGGCAGCTTTTCCTTCTGGAGGAGGCCCGAAAGCAGTTCGGAATTCTCGATCGAGGTCGTACCGACGAGCACGGGCTGGCCGCGCGCGTGGCAATCCCTGATGTCGGCGATGATCGCGGCGTACTTTTCCTTCGCCGTGCGGAAGATCTGGTCGTTCTCGTCCTTGCGGATCATCGGCTTGTTGGTCGGGATGACCACCGTTTCCAGGCCGTAGATCTGGTGGAACTCGTAGGCCTCGGTGTCCGCGGTGCCGGTCATGCCGGCGAGCTTCTGGTACATCCGGAAGTAGTTCTGGAAGGTGATCGAGGCGAGCGTCTGGTTCTCGGCCTGGATCGGCACGCCCTCCTTGGCCTCGACGGCCTGATGCAGGCCGTCGGACCAGCGGCGGCCGGGCATCAGGCGGCCCGTGAATTCGTCGACGATGATCACCTCGCCGTTTTGCACCACGTACTGCTGATCGCGATGGAAGAGGTTGTGTGCGCGCAGTGCGGCATAGAGGTGGTGCATGAGCAGGATGTTGGCCGGCTCGTAGAGGCTGCTTCCTTCGGCCAGCAGGCCCATCTGCGTGAGAATGCGCTCGGCCTTCTCGTGGCCCTCCTCGGTGAGCAGCACCTGG
Organism: uncultured Rhodocyclaceae bacterium; assembly: GCA_964530115.1. Lineage (GTDB taxonomy): Bacteria > Pseudomonadota > Gammaproteobacteria > Burkholderiales > Rhodocyclaceae > Fen-999. The sequence goes on from CAZGYD010000121.1 coordinate 1,044, forward strand.
TGGCTCTTGAGATCGACCGTGTAGTCGCCGGTGTCCTGCTCCTCCGGGGACTTGGCGGCCTCGCCCCTGGTCAAGAGCGGAGGCACGGCGTTCATCTTCAGGTAGAGCTCGGTATGGTCCTCCGCCTGCCCGGAGATGATGAGCGGCGTGCGCGCTTCGTCGATGAGGATCGAATCAACCTCGTCCACGATCGCATAGGCCAGTCCGCGCTGGACGCGGTCGGCCGGCGAATAGACCATGTTGTCGCGTAGGTAGTCGAAGCCGAATTCGTTGTTCGTGCCATAGGTGATGTCGGCTGCGTAAGCAGCCTGCTTTTGGGCGTGCGGCATCTGCGAGAGATTGACGCCGACGGTCAGGCCGAGAAACCGGTAGATGCGGCCCATCCACTCGGCATCGCGGCTGGCGAGGTAATCGTTCACCGTGACGATGTGCACACCCTTGCCGGTCAGGGCATTGAGGTAGGCGGGCAGGGTCGCGACCAGGGTCTTGCCCTCGCCGGTGCGCATCTCGGCG
>CAZGYD010000122.1:0-1056 GCA_964530115.1 uncultured Rhodocyclaceae bacterium
TCTGTTTGGTTATGGTGGACGAGGTTTCGACAATCACCCTGAAATCCGTCAAAAAGTTGCCGGAATTTACCTGGGAAACACACTGGAAAAAGCCCTGGAAAAAGTAAATGAACTTCTCGGGGAACATTCCAGCAAACCATATGCTCGAAAAGGCGTTTGAGTACAAACCTTATACAAACCGACCTGTTTCCGACTTCGGCAAGGTAAGATGAAGTTGAGGGAATGCATTAAGAAATGAATAATGAAAATCATCACGCACACAACAGAAATGACTTACCCGTCTACAATATAAAAGCCATTTCTCAACTCGTAGGGTTATTGCCCGTAACGATTCGAGCTTGGGAAAGGCGTTACGGATTACCTACGCCTCGAAGGGGACAACAAGGCTATCGCTTGTATTCAGAGTACGACTTGAAGACCTTAAGATGGCTGAAAGCGCAAATTGATGCCGGTATGAACATTAGCCGGGCGGTCGAGTATTTGAACGAATTACGCAAAAACGGACAAGACCCGGCAATTTCTCCATCTCCAGCCACTTTTTCGATCCCTTCACTTATAACTACCCCTGAAGTATCAAACCTTCGCCTTGAATTTCTTGACAAATTACTCGCATTTAATGAATTGCAGGCAACAGAGGTGTTAAGACGGGCTTTTTCCTTATATTCCGTAGATCAGGTACTTACAGAGATTATTACTCTAGTCCTGGTTGAAATTGCTGAACGATGGCATCGAGGGGAACTCTCAATCCCTGTGGAACATTTTGCTACGCAGTTTGTCATGCAACATTTGATGAGCATGATGACCGTTACCAGCCAACCGACACGTCCCAAGAAGATATTTGCGGCTTGTGCCCCGGGAGAGATGCATCAAATCGGCATTTTGATGCTGGTGGTGATGTTACGCTGGAGAGGTTGGGAAGTCATCTATTTTGGGTCGGACTTAAAACTCGATCGTCTGGAAGACACTCTGAATTCTATCCAACCGGAACTGATCATGTTTACTGCCAATAACCTTCAAAACGCTTTACATCTTACAGAACTCCCCAGCATTCTTCAC
>CAZGYD010000123.1:0-4855 GCA_964530115.1 uncultured Rhodocyclaceae bacterium
AGGTTGCAGGTTTGTCGTTCTTTGCCAGCAGTGAGAAAGGCGTTTGTCAGGCAGGGAGTCTTGCTCCAGCCTGGGCCTGCGCCCAACACCGCTTGCACCTGACTGGCGGGATTCTGCGCGATTTATTGGCTTTGTCCACGCCCCAACGGAATCCTGCCCTCAAGCCGAGTCCACGCTCCGCCCGCCAGCAGGTAAAGCACACCGTTAGCCCGCTCGTTAGGACAACTGGCATCTCTGCAACATAGATTGGGACACATAATTGAGATTGCGACAATAAGGAGTTGAAATGAATGACGAATTTCAATACCGCTATGATTTACTTAAGCAGGAGATTGATATTTTGCAGGAAGGCATAAGGCAATATGATAGCGCGCTTTTCACGATTAAGGGGTGGGCTATTACAATTTTCTCAGCATTTATTTTCTTTGCAGCTGATAAACGCCAGCCAAGTTTTCTCATTCTTTGTGCCATAAGTGTCACTCTTTTCTGGTTATTTGATTCGACATATCGAAGTATCCAAAGAATTTACATTCGTCGTTACAACGAAATTGAACAGTTTCTGAAAAGCATTGAATTTAGTCAGGCTATAAAAGAACGTGATTTTAAGAATTTTTTCATTCCCAACATAGGAGCTAGTTTCAATGTAAGAGGATTCAAAAAGTACACCGAGATATTCAGAGTTGCCTTTATGTATCACAATGCTTTGCTGTACGTGGCGATGTTGGTACTTATTGCATTAATTGCACTCATTATGAAATGAGAACATATTCTCACGTCAGAAAGCGGGCTAACCAGCGCTTCCACCTGACGCCGCTCCGCTGCGCTGCGCGGCGCAGGTGAAGCGCAGGCCGTTAGCCCGCCCGTGCAAAAATGAAGGGCATACAAACCAACAAGGTGAGAAGGAAGGTGAACAATGCAGACAATTCAAAAGTTTTCAACGTGGTTTGCAAAACAAAAACTTGCTGGGAAATTGGCTATCGGATGTGCAGGTCTAATTTTGCTGTTCTGTTTGTGCAGTGTTCCGATTTCAATTTTAAGTCCGTCCACTTCAACGCCCGAAACAAACGCTACTTCTGTTGCAAGTGCTGAGTCAACGCTTCCTTCTGTTTCAGCCGAAAAACCTACTGATGTTGCCACACTTGCTCCAACAAGTACACCCGAACCTACATCAACGCCACTTCCAACCGAAACGCCAAATCCAAATTTGGTTAGTCCTGGTACTTATCTCGTTGGCATTGATATTCAACCTGGTATTTATAAAGGGAATGCTGGAGCAGGCTTATTTAGTTCCTGCTATTGGGAGCGCTTGAAGGATTTAACAGGAACTCTCGATTCGATACTTGCTAACGACAATAGCATTGGGCAGTTCTATGTAGAAGTAAGAAGCAGTGACTATGCCCTAAAAACTGATTGTGAATTGGTACGGCTAGACCCCATACCTGAGCATACGGGCGAGTATCCTCAAGTTATATTGGCAGGAACATATCTTGTTGGCTATGACATTCAGCCTGGCACTTACAAAGGGCAGGCTGGGAGCGATATTGGCAGTTCTTGCTACTGGGAACGTCTCCGAAGTGTAGCAGGTGATTTTGATTCCATCCTTGCCAACGATAATGCGACAGGACAATTTTATGTTCAAGTTTTAGCAAGCGACTTTGCCCTTAAAACGGCTTGTCAATTAGAATGGGTCAGTCCATAAACAAAAGCGGGCTAACACCGCTTGCACCTGACTGGCGGGATTCTGCGGCGTTTTCGGGCATTTTCTACGCTTCGAGTTTTTCCTGCTCCCAAGCCGAATCCACGCCCGCCCGCCAGCAGGTAAAGCCAACCGTTGGGCAACCTAAAGGCATAGTCAAAGAAGAGAGTACGAGCGCTATGGATTGGTATTGTCCATACTGTTTGGGAGAAGGCAAAATTTCATACAACCAAACAGGAAAACCTGTGTATGTGATTTGTAGTAATTGTTCGCGTGGAGATGCTTATGTTTGGTGCGAAAAATGTGGCACTGGTGGACAAATTGCAATAAATGATTTCAACCTACGCCCTTCTGAATGGGTATGCGAGATTTGTGAAAGAAAATATAAGCTTCCTGCCAATTTCTATGACAATCCAATAACTTTTGCCCCAATCGCTTTCTCCGCGAATATCCTTCGAGGCCTTCCCCCTAGTAAAAAGTTTGCAAATGTATCGCCAATTTTTTTGAAGAAATTTTTGATTTACTGGAATAGTTACAGGGAGAAATTTGTGCTGACTGCTGTTTTTTTGTTCATAGTGCTCATAGTTTTTCCTAGCGTGCACCAGCCTACCTTGCAAATTTTATATTCAGTCGGAGAATACACCTACTACTTGATTTTATTTGCGTTATTGTGCCTCCCTGCTATACTTGTTCTCGATATCTTGAGTTGGATTATCGAAAAAATTGTTTTTTGGAATAAAAAAGACAGGATTCCCAAAATGAAATAGGTTGCCCAACATCGTTTGCAGCGGACAGCGGCTTCGCCGCTGAGGGTATGCGCCGCAAGCCAGCCGAGTAAGTTGTAGGCGAAGGCGTCTTGCCAGCCCCGCCGCTGCCGCTAAAACCTGCCGTTGGGCAACCAAGAGCAAAAACAATGGTAAATAACTTAACCGAAACCACAATCACTCAAGCCCTTGATTGGGCATATGACAAGGCAGTTAATGGTTTTCCTGGAGTTGATTCCGCTCAGAAAATGGCAGAAACCTATTTGGCAGGTGATGGCACATTACACAGCAAAGCAAATTCACTTATAAGGTGGCAAATATCAAAAGCGGGAATTTCTGGTTTCTTAACAGGATTGGGCGGAATTCCTATTATGCCCATCACAATCCCTGCAAACCTTGCAAGTGTGATGTATGTGCAAATTAGGATGATCGCCGCAATCGCCCATATGGGTGGGCATGACTTAAAAAATGACAAGGTGCAGTCTTTGGTTTATGCCTGTCTTGCTGGTAATGCCGCAAAAGATATTCTGAAAGATGTTGGGATAGTTGTTGGAACTAAACTGACAACCCAAGCAATCACAAAAATTTCTGGTAAAACACTTACGGCAATAAACCAAAGGGTAGGTTTTCGCCTTTTGACAAAATTCGGTGAAAAAGGTGTAGTAAATTTAGGTAAAGCAGTTCCAGTTGTTGGTGGTTTTATCGGCGGCGCTGTAGATATAGTCACAACACATGCAATTGGCAACATAGCAAGAGATGTATTTATCGGAAAAAATTCTTAATGCTACAGTTCAATCGGCAGTGCCATATTTTTTCGGCAGAGGTTCTGGTAGGTAAGCAGGTTGCCCAACATCGCGTGCAGGCGGACGGGCGGGGGCATTCGCCCCGCCCGAGGGGATTCAGCCCCTTTGAGCGTTTTCTACCTTTGGCATTTTCCTGCCAAGTCCCCCGCCCGCCGCTAACGCTTGCCGTTATACGTTTAAGTAAATAGGAGTAAATATGAAGTTATTAAAATATTCTCTTAGCTTTTTTGTGATTCTCTTTCTAATCAGTTGTGCATCAACAAGAATGACTTCATTTAAAGACCCAGATTATCAAAAAGCAGAATTTAAAAGAATTCTTGTGGTTGCGAATACCAATGATTTAGAAGATAGACAAAAATTAGAATCTAAAATGGTAGAAGAATTTTCTAACATCGGCGTATTTGCTTTAGAAAGTTTTAGACTATTCCCACCAACACGAGAATTAACTGATGAAGATAAGGTAGAACTTTTACTAAAAAATGATATTGATGCTTTCATCTCAATTTCTTTTGGCGAAAGTGGAGTGAGTGAAGTTTATGTTCCTCAAACGAGTTCGACAACAAAAACAAAAGGAAATGTGAACGTTTATGGAAATACTGCTACCTATAAAGAAAAATCAACCACTACATATCAAGGCGGTTATACATTAAACAAGCCTTGGGCTGAATTTGAAACCCAATTATACGATGTTTCAAATGGTCAGATGGCTTGGATAGCAACTTCATTTACTGGCGGAAATGCTTATGCAAATAGAAATACAGTTATTAATTCGTATTGTGGAAAGACGGTTGACCAATTATTAGAAGATAAACTTATCACGAAGTCATTGCAAAAATAATGGCTCGAAGAAAACAAAAAATATTTGGTAATTGTCAGATTTGTGAACAATACAAAAAACTTACAGATGACCACGTTCCACCCCAAGGTGGTATAAAAATAGATCCAGTTGAAATAAAATCAGCATTTGATTTTTTTGCAAAGCAGATGAAAAATAAATATTATTTTATTTCACAAAACGGAGTAAAGTTTACAACATTATGCGAGTGTTGTAATAGTAGACTTGGTCGTGAATACGATACAATGTTAAATTCTTTTTCATTAGATGTTAACAAATTTCTTACTTCAAAATTATCACTCCTTAATTCATATAATATTGAAACAAAGCCAAGTAGATTAATTCGGGGTGTGTTAGGACATTTGTTGGCAACAAAAAGTGAAATAGAAAAAACTCCTTTTGATGATAAAGTAAGAGAAATATTATTCGACGAAAGTAAACCAATTCCAGATGATATAAATGTTTTTTATTGGATTTATCCTTACAAGCTAACCATAATCATCAGAGATATTATAATGCCTGCTATTCGTGGTAGGTATAATGATTTTGGATTCTTCCAAATATTTAAATACTATCCAATTGCATATTTAGTAGTTAATAAAAGTAATTATCATAACCTTCAATCGCTTCGTGATTATAATTCTGCGAAGCTTGATACAGTAGCTGAAATAAATATTAGAATTAATGAGCGAAGGCATTGGAAGTGGCCTGAGATAGTAGAAGATGGAAATTTTGTGTTTTTAGGTAAAGCTGGAAC
>CAZGYD010000124.1:0-3703 GCA_964530115.1 uncultured Rhodocyclaceae bacterium
GCGGCGTTTTGTTGCGGCCTGGGCTGTGTGGCAAGGGAACCGCCGGCGAGCACAACTGCGCCGGCGGGGGTGCCGACCGGCAGGTCGCGTGAGGGCGCGGGCAGGAAGCAGAGGGCCCCACCGATCCACGGCACGGTACCCGCCTGCGGGGCGCGCGCTTCGAGGCCATGGTGAAGGAAGGGCACGCCATGACCGAGGAGGCCGCCGCCGACGAGGAACATGGCTGCCGTTCCGGCGACGGACAGCGCCTTCATGAGCCAGGCCGCCGCACCGAGTAAAGCCTGCCCCAGGCGCAGCCGCATCGCCGCGAGCCCGCCCCCGCCCGGCCGACCGATCAGGTAAAGCCCGAGATCGTCGAGCTTGACGATGGCGGCGACGAGACCATAGACGCCGACGGTCATGATCAACGCCACCCCGGTGAGCACCGCGACACGGGTGGCGAAGGCCGCATCGGCGACCGTACCGAGGGTGATGGCGATGATTTCCGCCGAAAGGATGAAGTCGGTGCGCACCGCGCCCCTGATCTTTTCCCGCTCGTAGGCGACGAGATCGACCCTGGCGTCGGCAACGGCCGCCGCGAGTCCGGCGTGCGCCTCCTTTTCGGCCGCCTTCCCGTGCAGGAAGCGGTGGGCGAGTTTCTCGAAGCCTTCGTAGCAGAGGAAGGCGCCGCCCAGCATGAGCAACGGCGTCACTGCCCAGGGCGCGAAGGCGCTGATCGCCAGCGCCGCCGGCACGAGGATCGCCTTGTTGCGCAGCGAGCCCTTCGCCACCGCCCAGACCACCGGCAGTTCGCGGTCGGCACGGATGCCCGCGACCTGCTGCGCATTGAGCGCCAGATCGTCGCCGAGCACGCCGGCGGTTTTCTTCGAGGCGACCTTGGTGAGCACCGCCACGTCGTCGAGGACGCTGGCGATGTCGTCGATCAGGGCGAGCAGGCTGGCTCCGGCCATCGGTCGGGCTCGTTCGGGCAAGGTGTGGAAGCCCGCATGTTAGCCCAGTCACGGGCCACCTTCGCCGTCCGCGCCGCTATCATCACGGCATGAGCCCGCGCCTCGATATCCTCGTTTCGCTTCAATGGCAAAGCCGCTACGCGCGGCACGTCGATCGGCGCTTCCTCGCCGGCATCGATCCGCGGCATGACGACATCGCCGGGCTGGCCCTCGCGCCGCTTGCGGAACATGGGCCGGGCGATACCGTGCAACTCGGCGTCCGCCATGTCTTCGCCGCGCGTGATGCCATCGAAGTGCGCGAAACATCGCTCCAAGGCTGGCGCCACAGTCCGCCAAACGTTGGCCGCCATTATCCGCGCGGGTTGCTCAACGAATTCCCGCGCAACGACCTGCGTCCGTTCCGGGTACTGGAAGCGGGCACTACCTCGCTGCTGGGCGATTTCAATGCCCCGCTCGCCGGCATCGCATGCGACGTCGAGGCGGCGATCGTCGGAATTTCCGGCCCCGAAACTCAGCCGTCGCAAGACGCCAGCCGCTTCCTCTTCGGCGGTCCCGGCATGCAGGCCGCGCTGGCCGACCGCGACACGGACTTCTTCTCCGGCACGCCGTTCGCGCGCGCCGACGAGAGCGACGATGCACGCTTCTACGCACGCGAGCGGCTCGTCGACCACCTCGACGCACCGACCCGCGCCGAACTGACGCGCCTCTATGAGCGCCATCTGAGGCCCGGCTCCCGGGTACTCGACCTCATGGCCAGTTGGAACTCGCACCTGCCCGCGGATCTCACCCTGGACGTCTCCGGGCTGGGCATGAACGCCGCCGAGCTCGAGCACAACCTGCGGCTCGCCGCGCGCATCGTGCACGACCTTAACCGTTCGCCGCAGCTGCCCTTCGATGAGGCCTCCTTCGACGCCGCGCTCTGCGCGCTCTCGATCGAATACCTGATCCGGCCGCTCGAGGTCGTGGGCGAAGTCGGGCGCGTGCTGAAATCAGGCGCGCCGTTCATCGTCGCCTTTTCCGACCGCTGGTTCCCGCCCAAGGCGATCCGGCTCTGGAGGGAATTACACCCCTTCGAGCGCATGGCGCTCGTCGCCGATTACCTGCGACTTTCGGGAATGTTCGGGGCGATCGAAACCGAATCGCTGACGGGCCTGCCGCCGCCCTCGGCGGCCCATCACCGGCCCCATTCCGACCCGCTGTTCGTCGTCATCGGCCGGCGGTGCGACTGAGCGCCGGTGGACGTCACTCGTCGGCGAGCGTCTCCGGGTCCGCCATGGTGCCGCGGCAGCGCGCCGAGCCGCAGCGACACGCCCAGTCGGCGAACGCCTCGCGGCGCGATCGGACGTCCAGGCGATAGTCCCAGACCAGTTCCTCGCCCGCCTTGATGTCGCGCAGGGCGTAGAGATAAGCCCGGGGCGGATCGCTGCCTTCCTCCTCGGCGAGCTCGCAATTGGGCTCGCAGCCATGATTGGCGAGCGCCGCCCAGCCGGTGCCATCGATGCCCGTGCCATCGGAGAGGCGGACGAAGCGCGTGACGCCGTCTTCGTCCATGTCCGGCGTTTGTCCCTTGGGATAGCGCCTGCCGCGGTATTCGATCAGCCGTTCGCCGGCTGCGAGCTCGCGGGCGGCAAACAGGCCCCTGCCATGCACTCCGCTCCTCTTCGCCACCACCTTGCGCGCCATGCCCGTCTTCTTCGGAATTTTTCCGGCGCGAAGCATATCGCGAACGCCGCGGCGCCGGCGCGTTACGGCGGCTGAGTTTCGTGCGCAGCGAGCCTTGGCTCAGCGCCTGTGAAAAAAATTCGTCGCGAGCGCAGCCAAGACGCGGCGCGGGCGAGCGAAAGGCAAGACATATCATGCAGATAGGCGCAGCCTTGAGCGAGCGAGCAACAAAGTATTGGCAAGCGCAGCAGAATTTTTCACAGGCTCTCAGCGCGTGAGCCGGCGGTAGATGTCGGCGAGCCGCAGCGGCAGCTTGTGCACTTCGTCGAGCACGGTGAAGCTCGCCGGGCCGTACATGTGCCGGAGATAGTCCGCGCCCTGGCGGTCGATGGTCACGCAGTAGCTGCGGATGCCTTTCTCGCGCGCTTCGAGCAGCGCGTGGCGGGTGTCCTCGATGCCGTAGGTGCCGCGGTATTCGTCGCCGAAGTCGTCGGGCCGGCCGTCGGAGAGCGTCACCAGCAGCCGGTGGCGCGCCGGTTGCGCGGCGAGCAGCCGCGTGAGGTGGCGGATCGCCGCGCCCATGCGCGTGTAGTCCTTCGCCTCGATGCCGGCGATGCGCGCACGCACGGCCGCGTCGTAGGGGTCGTCGAAGCCCTTGATGCGGTAGATGTCGCAGCGCGTGCGCGTCCAGCCGGAGAAACCGTAGATGGCATAGCGGTCGCCGAGCGCCTCGATGCCCTCGCAGAGCATGATCAGCGCCTCACGCTCGGCGTCGTTTACCCAGCCCTTGGTCGAGCCGCTCATGTCGACCATGAACATCGCCGCGAGACTGCGCTCGTTCCTCACGCGGCGACAGAACACCCGCTCGGAGGGCTCGGCGCCGCCGCGCCGGTCGGCGAGCGCATCGACGAGGGCATCGACGTCGATCTCCTCGCCCTCCGGCTGGCGGCCGAGGATGCGGTCCTCGCCGCGCACGAGCTCGAAGCGCTTGCGGATCTGGCGGATCAGCGGACCGTAACGTGCCGCCACTTCGCCAACGTAGTGCGGATCGCCGGGCTTCACCGGCATCTCGTAGACGTGGCACCAGTTGC
>CAZGYD010000125.1:0-4485 GCA_964530115.1 uncultured Rhodocyclaceae bacterium
TTGATTAACCCAGGGGGTCAATTTCAGATGTCGTCAGGGGGTTAAATCTTCGTGTCGCTTGACAATCGGCATAGCACCTCTTCCTGCGCTCTGGCCCCGCTCAGGAAGCCCCCGCCGGGCTGGATACCGTTGGCGAAATTCAAGACAAGGGGGCGCAGTCCGCTCTCAACAAGGCGTCGTGACGCTCCTAGCGTTGTTTCATTGGTGACTTGAACCCTCGTTTCCATGAACGGAATCTGCTCGTTACGCGGTAACGGAACGTCCGGGCGAATGCTCAGCTTGGCGGAACAGGCGGCTTGCACAGCATCACGCCAAACGACATTTTCTCCGGTCTTGGTAACGTAGAACCCTGCGCGGGCAGCTTCCACCGCAGACCGACCGAGTGCAGCGGCAACACCTCTGGGGATATTCAACTCCCGTTGGCGTGCGGCGGCCATCTGCTCAGAATCGAGGCAAGGCAATATACGCAGTGAGCTCATGATTCACACCGATATTCCTTACTTACAGCTGTTTCCTTGTTGAGACCGAACGTTCAAGCTCAGGGGCGCGAGCCTGCGCAGCAGGCGAAGTGTCCTCCTGGCGCGCAATGTTAGGGAACCTCTGAATAACCTGCTGCGTGCCCCGTTCGCCGTGTCGCGTGCTCGCTCGCTCCTCGCCTATCTTATTGATATGTCTCGTCGCTCGCTGCGCGGCTCCTAGCGCCCGGGGCTGCTCGCGGCGGTTCTTCAGAGGTTCCTTAGGCGATGACGCTCGCAAGAGCGAGAGCCGGCGAGACCGCGACAAAGTCGGCACTGGCGAGACGGCAGCCGGGCAGTTCGGGCCGGAAGGGCGCAGGACGTCGCTGTGCGGCGGCAAAGGGCGCAGGACGCCACGAAGTGGCGGTCCCGAGTACAGCGGGGGAGGGGGCCATGCCCCGCAGTGTCGCGAGCGGCCGTTATACTCGGCGGTATGAACGCCGCGAAAAAGTCTAAAAAGTCCATCGTCGTCCAATGCCCGATCTGCGGCAAGGCGGTCGAATGGCGTTCCGAGAACCTCTACCGGCCGTTCTGTTCGGAACGCTGCAAGCAGACCGACCTCGGTGCGTGGGCCAACGAGGAATACCGGGTGCCGGCGGCGTCAGATCCAGACGGACCGGATGGCGGCGATGCCGTGGGCGCCGGCGGCCCGCGCTGAATCCAGGTCGGCGCGGCCCAGGCCGCCGATCGCATAGACCGGCAGCGGGTAGTTTTCGATCCAGTCCGCGAAGGTCGGCCAGCCGATGCCGGGACGTCCGGGATGGCTCGGCGTGGGCTGCACGTTGCCGAGGACGACGAAATCGACGCCGCACTCGGACGCGCGCCGCAGCTCGCCGGGATCATGGCAGGAGGCGGCGACGAGCGGAAAATTCGGCCGCCGCGAGAGTGATGAAAGTTGCGCGCCCGTCAGATGCACGCCGTCGGCACCGACCGCCCAGGCGAGCTGCGCGTCGCCATTGACGAGCACGCGGGCGCCGTGTCGCCGGCAGAGCGCCGTCGCCGCCGCGGCGAAGGCCTCGCGCTGGTCGGGCGGCAGTTTCGATTCGCGCAGTTGCACGAGCCGCAGGCCGTTCGCGAGCGCGTGCTCGAGCAGACTCAGCTGGGGTGACACGCCGATCTCGTGCGCATGGGTGATGCCGTAAAGATCGGGCAGCGCCAGGGCCGCAAGTACCGGCGCGTTGGCCGGCAGCATCGGCGAGACGGTGGTCGCGCCCGGCCGCTGCCATTCGAGCGCGGCATGCACATGGTCGCGGATCTCGCCGCGCCATTTGCGGACGCGGAAGAAATGCAGCCGCACGTGGGCATGCTCGTAGACGTGCTCGCGCACGATCCACGGCGTCGCGGTGACGACCTCGATCTCCAGCTCTTCGCGCAGCTCGCGGATCAGCGCTTCGCGCGGCGTCTCGCCGGCTTCCACCTTGCCGCCCGGGAACTCCCAGTAGCCGGGATAAAAGGTGCCGGGCGCACGCTGGCCGAGCAGGAAACTGCCGTCCGGACGCTCGATGACGGCGGCGGCGACCTCGGTGAGCTTCACGAGGCAGCCCTCGCGTTCACAACGGGCACGCGCCGGAGGCGCGAACCGAGAGGGGCTTGAATCGAAGCGCCCCGTGACAGACGGCGCGCAGCGCCGGACGCGGGCTCCTCCCCCGCGAGGGGGAGGCCGGGAGGGGGTGGGCCGCAGTCCCGGCGAAGGGCCGCCCCGAGCCGGGGCGGCACGCGCCGGAGGCGCGAACCGAGAGGGGCTTGAATCGAAGCGCCCCGTGACAGATGGCGCGCAGCGCCGCACGCGGGCTCCTCCCCCGCGAGGGGGAGGCCGGAAGGGGGTGGGCCGCAGTCCCGGCGAAGGGCCGCCCCGAGCCGGGGCGGCACGCGCCGGAGGCGCGAACCGAGAGGGGCTTGAATCGAAGCGCCCCGTGACAGACGGCGCGTAGCGCCGCACGCGGGCTCCTCCCCCGCGAGGGGGAGGCCGGGAGGGGGCGGGTCATTTCACCCTCCCCGCGTAATCGCGGGCGAACTGCCAGGCGACGCGGCCGCTGCGCGCACCGCGCGAGAGCGCCCATTGCAGCGCTTCCTGGCGTGCTGCGGCGGCTGAGTTTCGATCGACGCCGAAGGCCCTCAGCCAGTGCTCGCAGATGGCGAGATAGGCGTCCTGACCGAAGGGATAGAACGACAGCCAGAGGCCGAAACGTTCCGAGAGCGAGACCTTCTCTTCCGTGGTTTCGCCGGGATGGATCTCGCCATTCTCGCCGCGTTGCACTTGCAGGTTTTCGGCCATGGTCTCGGGCATCAGGTGTCGGCGGTTCGAGGTCGCGTAGATCAGGAGGTTGTCGGGCATGCCGGCGATCGAGCCGTCGAGCACGGACTTGAGCGCCTTGTAGCCGGGCTCGCTGGCCTCGAAGGAGAGATCGTCGCAGAAGACGATGAAACGTTCCGGCCGTCCGGCGATCAGGTCCACGATCTCCGGCAGGTCGGCGAGATCGTGCTTGTCGACCTCGATGAGCCGCAGACCCTTCGGCGCGAACTTGTTCAGCACCGCCTTGATCAGCGACGACTTGCCGGTGCCGCGGGCCCCCGTGAGGAGCACGTTGTTGGCCGGCCGGCCAGCGACGAACTGGCGTGTGTTCTGCTCGATGCGCTTTTTCTGCGCGTCGACTTCGCGGAGGTCGTCGAGACGGATGCGGTGCGGATGACGCACCGCTTCGAGGAAACCGCGGCCCTGGCGCCGGCGCCAGCGGAAGGCGTGTGCCGACCAGTCGGTCGGTGGTGGTGGCGGCGGCAGCAGCGCCTCGATGCGGGTCAGCAGACCCTCGGCGCGTTGCAGGAATTGTTCGAGTTCCACTTCGGGTAAGCTGCGCGGATATCGATGATGCGCGCACTCTAGCAGATGATCCGGCGACTTCTTTTTCCGCTCGCCGCGGCGCTGTGGCTGGCCTCCTGCGCCTCGCCGCCGGCGGTCCCCGATGCGGGCTGCCCGCCGTGTCCCGCGTGTCCGCCCTGTCCGCCCGCCGAGCCGGCGCGGCCGCCTTCGAGTCCATTGCAACCAGCCGAGTGGCACGAGCTCCCGGGCTGGCAGGACGACGATCTGCGTCCGGCCTTCGAAGCGTTCCGGTTCTCGTGCAGCGTTCTCGAAACTCAGCCGTCGTGGACCGCCAGCTGCGCGGCGGCGAAGGCGGCGACGGTCACGTCCGCCGCGCAGGCGCGTGCCTGGTTCGAGGCACGGTTCCGCCCCTGGGCGGTGGCAAACCCGGATGGTTCGCGCTCGGGGCTGGTCACCGGCTATTACGAACCGCTGGTCAAGGGCAGCCGGACGCGTCGGCCGCCCTATCTCTCGCCGCTGTTCGCACCGCCCGGGGACCTCATCGCCGTGGAACTCGCCGAGCTCTATCCCGAGCTCAAGGGCATGCGGCTGCGCGGCCGGCTCGAAGGGCGGAAGCTCGTGCCCTACTACTCGCGCGCCGAGTGGGCAAAGCAGGAGGATGCACGCAGCCGGGACGTGCTGTTCTGGATCGACGACGCGCTCGACCTCTTCTTCCTGCAGGTGCAGGGCTCGGGCCAGGTGCTGCTCGACGACGGCTCGCGCGTGCGCGTCGGCTACGCCGATCACAACGGCCATCCCTACCGCTCGATCGGCAAGTGGCTCATCGACCAGGGCGAGCTCAAGCCCGAGCAGGCGTCGATGCAAGGCATCCGCGCCTGGGCGCGGGCGAACCCGAAGCGGCTCCAGGAACTGCTCGATGCCAACCCGAGTCTCGTGTTCTTTCGTGAGCTGCCTGCGCCAAAGGATGGTGTCGGCGCCATGGGCTCCGGCCCGCCGGGCGCCCTTGGCGTGCCGCTCACGCCCGGACGCAGCATCGCCGTCGATCCGCGTTTCGTCCCGCTGGGCGCGCCGGTGTTCCTGTCGACGACCTGGCCCAACGATGGCCGGCCGCTCAACCGGCTGATGCTGGCGCAGGACACGGGCGGCGCGATC